>JAHFPO010000124.1:0-1474 GCA_023266695.1 Hyphomicrobiales bacterium
CGAACTGAAGGTGCTGAAGGCCGCGGCCGCAGAGGTGGCGGCGATCGGCGGCGGCGCCGGCGCGGGCGTCCTGATCATCGACGACCTTGTCGATACCGGCAAAACCGCCAAGCTCGTGCGCGAACTGCTGCCCAAGGCGCATTTCGCCACCGTCTATGCCAAGCCCATGGGGCGGCCGCTGGTCGACACCTTCATCACCGAGGTGTCGCAGGACACCTGGATCTATTTTCCGTGGGATACCGGGCTCGCGTTCCGGCCGCCGATCAGCGGCGGGGCGGGGTGAGCGGTCCGCTCGCGGCGGGCTCGCGCGGGCGTTCGGGTGCTGCGAGCCTCGCCACGGTGCCGGTCGTGTGCTTCCAGCCGACCCACTCCAGACCTCGGTCGACGTAGCGGAGGGCCGCTTGCGGATCGTAGAGGAAGAGGGCGCTCGCGAGCCCGACCAAGAGCATCATCCTTGCCATGGTCATCTCCGTCTTTGATGGATTCCTTCGGCCCGCCATGATCGCCGCAAGGTGTGAACCTGCCGCTGCCGGGTGCGGTGCAATTTGACGAAAATCCGTCGATCGATTTCAGTCGGATGGAGGCCATGCCATCATTCGCCCGCAGAGGCGTTCGGGGGAGGAATGCTCAACCGGTTCCTGCGCCTTGCCGTCGTCGCCGCGATCCTGATCGCTTTCGCGCCGCCGGCGCGCGCGCAAAGCGCCTCGCTCCAGGGCTACGGCATCGTGCTGATGCACGGCAAGCTGTTCTGGCCCGGCGCCTTCGTCGGCGACCTGATCGCGGCGCTCCGCGCCGAAGGCGCCGTGGTGGCGACTCCGGAAATGCCGTGGTCGAAGTCGCGCATGTACGACGCCGGCTACGAGCAGGCGATGACCGAGATCGCCGCCGCCGTCGCCCGCCTGAAGGCGCAAGGCGCGGAGAAGATCGTGGTCGCCGGCCACAGCATGGGCGCCAATGCGGCGATCGGCTATGCCGCGCGCCACGGCGGCGGGCTCGCGGCGGTGATGGCGCTCTCGCCCGGCCACCTGCCGGAGACCCCGGAAATGCGTGAATACACGCGCGAAGCGGTCGCGCGCGCGAAAGCGCTCATCGCCGCCGGCAAGGGCGACGAGCCCGCGCGCTTTCCCGACCGCGCCCAGGGCTGGCCCTATTTCGTCACCGCGACGCCGAGGGTCTATCTCAGCCTGTTCGATCCGGACGGACCGGCGGCAATCCCGAAGAACGCCGCCGCCATGCCGCCGGTGCCGTTCCTATGGCTGGTGGGCAGGAGCGACCCGATCCATCCGCGCGGCCCCGGCTATGCCTATGAGCGCGCCGCCAAGCATCCCAAGAGCCGCTATCTCGAGGTCGATGCCGCCCATGTCGGCGCGCCCAACGCGGCGCGGGCGCAGCTGGTCGAGTGGCTGAAGTCGCTGTGAGGTTGCGCGAAGGGCCGCGAAAGGCGCTAAAACACCTGGGCATTAAAACACCTGGG
>JAHFPO010000124.1:1574-6813 GCA_023266695.1 Hyphomicrobiales bacterium
CCCCTAATCTCCCACCGTTCTATATGGGCCGGGACTCGTCAGCGCGGGAGCGCGTAATGCTGGACTGGTTTCACAAGCTGATGCCGAAGGAGGAGCGCTTCTTCGAGCTGTTCGCGGGGCACTCGGAGAAAGTCGCGGCTGGCGCCAAGGCGCTGCGCCACATGCTCAACGGCGGGGAAGCGGTTCCGCGCCACTTCCAGGAGGTGATGGACCGCGAGCAAGAGGCCGATGATATCACGCGCGAAGTGCTGATGGCGGTGCGCCGCACCTTCATCACCCCGTTCGATCGCGGCGCGATCCGGAACCTCATCACCTCGATGGATAACTCGATCGACCAGATGCAGAAGACCGCCAAAGGCATCATCCTGTTCGAGCAGCGCTCGTTCACGCCGCAGATGAAGGAAACGGCGGACTTGATCGTGAAGTGCGCCGGTCTCGTTCAGGAAGCGATGCCGCTGTTGCGCTCGATCAGCCCGCACGCCAACCGGTTGAGCGACATCGCCGCGGAAGTCTCGCAGCTCGAGGGACGCGCCGATGAATTGCACGACACCGGGCTGAAGGAACTCTACCAAAAACATTTGAACTCGGACCCGCTCGCCTTCTTTGTCGGCAACGAGGTCTATGATCATCTGGAAAAGGTGGTCGATCGCTTCGACGACGTGGCGAACGAGATTCATGGGATCGTGATCGAGCACGTGTGAGCGTGCCGGGGCGGGAACAATGGAATCGAGCGCGCTAGTGCTACCCGTTCTGATCGGGCTGATCATCGTCGCGATCGCCTTCGATTTTTTGAACGGCCTGCACGACGCGGCGAATTCGATCGCCACCATCGTCTCGACGCGGGTGTTGCGGCCGCAGACCGCGGTCGCTTGGGCCGCCTTCTTCAATTTCATCGCTTTCCTGTTCTTCGGCTTGCACGTCGCCGAGACGCTCGGTGTCGGGATCGTGGCGGCGCAGGTGATCGATGCGCGCGTCATCTTCGGCGCGCTCGTCGGTGCCATCTCGTGGAATCTCATCACCTGGTACTACGGAATCCCGTCGTCGAGCTCGCACGCGCTCATCGGCGGTCTGCTCGGCGCCGGAATCACCAAGGGGGGCACGAGCGCGGTCGTCTGGGCCGGCGTGAGCAAGGCCGGTATCGCCATCGTGCTCTCGCCGTTCCTGGGCTTCTTGCTCGCACTCTTCCTCATGTTCGTTGTGTCCTGGCTGTTCGTGCGCGCGACACCCTATGCCGTGGACAGTATCTTCCGCACGATGCAGTTCGTGTCGGCGTCGTTCTATTCGCTCGGCCATGGCGGCAACGACGCGCAGAAGACCATGGGCATCATCGCCGTGCTGCTCTTTTCGCAGGGCATGCTCGGAGACAAGTTCTACGTGCCGTTCTGGGTGGTGCTCGCCTGCCAGGCGGCGATGGGGCTCGGCACGTTGATCGGCGGCTGGCGCATCGTGAAGACCATGGGTTCGAAGATCACGCGGCTCACGCCGGTGCAGGGCTTCTGCGCGGAAACTTGCGGTGCTACCATGCTGTTCACCGCCACCGAGCTCGGCATCCCGGTCTCGACCACGCACACCATCACCGGCTGCATCATCGGCGTGGGGGCGGCACGCAAGACCTCCGCCGTGCGCTGGGGCGTCGCCGGCAGCATCCTGATCGCCTGGGTCATCACCATCCCGGCGTCGGGCGTCATTGCCGCGCTGACCTATCTCGCCACCGGTCTGCTCGGCTGATCGCGATTGTCGCGCTATAATCGGGCGAAGGAGATCATCATGAACGAAGATGTGCTCAACAACAGCATCCGGAAGTACCTGAAGACGGTGGGCGTCACCTCGCAGCGCGAGATCGAGAAGGCGGTGCGAGAAGGCATCGCCAGCGGACGCCTCAAAGGCAAGGAGACCTTGCCGGCCAAGGTCGTGCTGACGCTCGGCCAGGTCGATCTTCATTTCGAAGTGAAGGGCTCGATCGAGCTCGCATAAACAATGCGGGGCCGTTCGACCTGGTACTCTATCTTGTCGATCGTATGCCGCTCGACGGCCGCACCAGGCAGATCGTGCGCATCATCGTCATCGTCATCGGTATCCTGGCGCTCTTGCGCTATCTCGCCGTCTTCTGAGCCATAAGGCCAGCACCGAGCCGGCTCGGCCCGCGCGCTCGCCGCGGGAACCATCTTTGACGTGTGCGCCCGCCGCAATTTTCGCGGTGCGGCACCATGATGAAACCGGAAATCCGCCGCAGCCGGTCCAAATTGGAGCCCCAGATCGGCAGTACCTGCCGCATCGCGACAACAACAATCCTTCCCGATTCAACCCCCTGAATCCCGAGGAGCTCCCATGCGGCGCCAATCGTTTCCAGGCCTGGCCGTTCTATGCGCGGCCGCGCTCCTATTCAGCCTCTCCCATGTTGCCAATGCTGCGACCGAAAACCGGATTTCCGGTCCTTACACCCACGAAAACCTCTCGATCTACTTCGTCCACGGCGCCTCCGCCGGCGGCCCGGTGCCGCTCACGCTCGCCGAGGCGCTGGCCAAGAGCCGCGTACGGGTGATCGAGACCGGCAACGTCAACCGGCTCGAGATCGAAAACCTCGGCGACGAGGAAGTGTTCGTCCAGTCCGGCGATATCGTGAAGGGCGGCAAGCAGGACCGCGTGCTGAGCGTGAGCCTCGTGCTGCCGCCGCGTTCGGGCCTGATCCCGATCGCGTCGTTCTGCGTCGAACAGGGCCGCTGGAGCGCGCGCGGCCGGGAGGACGTGGGGAAGTTCTCCAGCGCCGCCGCCGCCATGCCTTCGCGCGAAGCCAAGATCGCGATGAGCGCGCCCGAGCCGTCCCAGGGGGCGGGTGCGGCGAACTCGTTCCTCCCGGGCGATACCGGATCGCGACAACAGCGCGTGTGGCGAAGCGTGACGAGCAGCCAGGAAAGTCTGAACAACAATCTCGGCGCGCCGGTCGTATCCGGCATATCGCGCACGAGCCTGCAGCTCTCGCTCGAGAACGAGAAGCTCAAGGAAGCGCAGAAGAAATACGTGAACTCGCTCGCCGCCGCCGGCGAGAAGGACAAGGACATCGTCGGCTATGTCATCGCCGTCAACGGCGATCTCAACAGCGCCGACATCTATCCCTCCAACGGCCTGTTCCGCAAAATGTGGCCGAAGCAGCTCGCCGCCGCAGCGACCGAGGCGATCGGCGAGAAGAACGCCAAATCCGCCGCGCCGCCCTCGATCGAGGCGGTGACGGCGTTCCTGGCGGCGGCGGGTGAGGGCAAGGCGACCAAAAGGGAATTGCCGGCGAATATCAGTCTGCAAACGCTCGATTCGCCGAAAGCCATGCTGCTCGAGACGACGCGGAAAGAGGGTGCCTTCGTGCACCGGAGCTATCTGGCGAAATAGCTTCGCCGAGTGTTCAGATATCGGCGATGGATTCGGCCGGCGTCTTGAAGGCGCCGGCCGTTTTCCATCGGCGCCGGCTATAGACGAGCCTTGCGCAATCGCAATGCATTCCCGACGACGCTCACCGAGGACGCCGCCATCGCCGCCGCCGCGATGATGGGCGAGAGCAGGATGCCGAAGGCGGGATAGAGCACGCCGGCCGCGATCGGCACGCCGAGCGCGTTATAGACGAAGGCGAAGAACAGATTCTGCCGGATGTTGCGCATGGTGGCGCGCGAAAGCCTCCGCGCCCGCACGAGGCCGCCGAGATCGCCCTTTAAGAGCGTGATCCCGGCGCTCTCGATTGCCACATCGGTGCCGGTGCCCATGGCGATGCCGACCTCGGCGGCGGCGAGCGCGGGGGCGTCGTTGACGCCGTCGCCGGCCATGGCGACCTTGCCGCCTTCGCGCTGCAGGCGCGCGACCACTTCGCTCTTTTCGCCCGGCAGCACCTCGGCCCGCACTTCCTCGAGGCCGAGCTGGCGTGCCACCGCCTCGGCGCTCACACGGTTGTCGCCGGTGAGCATGACGATGCGGATGCCCTCGCGCGCGAGGGCCGCGAGCGCCGCGGGCGTCGTCGCCTTCACCGGGTCGGCGATGGCGATGACGCCGGCGGCTTTGCCGTCGATAGCGGCGAAGATCGCGGTGGCGCCGTCGCGGCGCAGCCGCGCCGCTTCGGATTCGAGCGCCGCGGTCGAGATCCCGAGCTCGGCGAAGAACCTCGCGTTGCCGAGCGCGACCCTGCGGCCATCGACCTTGCCGGTCGCGCCCTTGCCCGCCGGCGAGTCGAAATCCTCGGGCTTTGCGAGGGCGATCCCGCGCTCCGCCGCCGCCGCCACGATCGCCGCCGCCAGCGGATGCTCGCTCGCGCGCTCCAGGCTGGCGGCGAGGCGGAGCAACTCCTTGTCCTCGAAGCCCGCCGCCGGCTCGACCGCCACCACTTTCGGCTTGCCTTCGGTCAGCGTCCCGGTCTTGTCGATGACGAGGGTGTCGATTTTCTCCATGCGCTCGAGCGCTTCGGCGTTCTTGATCAGGACGCCCGCCTCGGCGCCGCGGCCGACCCCCACCATGATCGACATCGGGGTGGCGAGACCGAGCGCGCACGGGCAGGCGATGATGAGCACGGTGACGGCGGCGACGAGGCCGAAGGCGTAGCGCGGCTCCGGCCCGAACGTCGCCCAGGCGGCGAAGGCCGCGAGCGCCACCGCGATCACCAGCGGCACGAACCAGGCCGAGACCTGGTCGGCGAGGCGCTGGATCGGCGCGCGCGAGCGCTGGGCTTCCGCCACCATCTGCACGATGCGGGCGAGCAGCGTGTCGCGGCCGACGCGGTCGGCGCGCATCACGAAGCTGCCGGAGCGGTTGAGCGTGCCGGCGATGACTTTCGCGCCCGTGTTCTTGGTCACCGGCATCGACTCGCCCGTCACCATGGATTCATCGAGCGCGGAGCGGCCCTCGATCAATTCGCCGTCGACCGGAACCTTCTCGCCCGGGCGCACGCGCAGCCGGTCGCCGACGGCGATCTCCTCGAGCGGGACTTCGCCCTCGCCGCCGCCTTCGCCGATCCGGCGCGCGGTCTTGGGGGCGAGGTCGAGGAGCGCGCGGATCGCGCGCGCGGTCGCCGCGCGCGCGCCGAGTTCCAGCACCTGACCGAGGAGCACCAGCACGGTGATGACGGCGGCGGCCTCGAAATAGACTGCGACCGCGCCGTCAGGCGCGCGGAAGGCGGTGGGGAAAATGCCCGGCGAGAGCGTCGCGATCACGCTGTAGAGGAAAGCGACGCCGACGCCGATGGCGATCAGCGTGAACATGTTGAGGT
>JAHFPO010000125.1 GCA_023266695.1 Hyphomicrobiales bacterium
CGCGGGCGACGGTCTCGCCGATCTTGCTGCGGCTTTCGGCATTGAGCGCGGGCGACGGGCTTTCCTCCCACAGCTTCTGGTGGCGGCGCTGCAGCGAGCAGTCGCGCTCGCCCAAATGGATCGCATGTCCCTTGCCGTCGCCCAGCACCTGGATTTCGATGTGGCGCGGATGGGCGAGGTATTTCTCCAGATAGACCGTGTCGTAGCCGAAGGCGGCCTTGGCCTCGGCGCGGGCGGTCGATAGCGCCTCGGCGAGCGCGACCGCGTCGCGCGCGACCTTCATGCCGCGCCCGCCGCCGCCCGCCGCCGCCTTGACCAGGATCGGAAAGCCGATCTCGCGCGCGATCTTCATCGCCTCGGCGTCGGAGGCAACCTCGCCCTCGGAGCCCGGCACCACCGGGATGCCGAGCTTTACCGCCGTGCGCTTGGCCTCGATCTTGTCGCCCATCAACCGGATGTGCTCGGGCGAGGGGCCGATGAATTGCACGTGGTGGTCGGCCAGAATCTCGGCGAAGCGCGCGTTCTCCGACAGAAACCCGTAGCCCGGATGCACGGCGTCCGCCCGGGTGATCTCGCAGGCGGCGAGCAGCGCCGGCACGTTGAGATAGGATTCGCGCGCCGGCGGCGGGCCGATGCAGACGCTCTCGTCGGCGAGCTTCACGTGCATCGCCTCGGCGTCGGCGGTGGAATGCACCGCGACGGTGGCAATCCCCAGCTCCTTGCAGGCGCGCAGCACCCGGAGCGCGATCTCGCCGCGGTTGGCGATCAGGATCTTGTCGAACATGGGGCGGCTTGCCTCACTCGAGGATGAGGAGCGGCTCGCCGAATTCGACCGGCTGCCCGTCCGCGACCAGGATGCGGGTGACGGTTCCTGCCCGCGGCGCCGGGATCGTGTTCAGCGTTTTCATCGCCTCGACGATCAGCAACGTCTCGCCTTCGCGCACTTCGCTGCCTTCATCGACGAAGGGCTTGGCGCCGGGTTCGGGCGCGCGATAGACGGTCCCCACCATGGGCGAAAGCACGACGCCCGGATGCTTGGCGAGATCGGCGGGCGCCGTGACGGTGGCGGTTTTGCGCGCAGGCAACGCGGGCGCGCCGGTCTCTACCCCGCCGCGGGCGACGCGCACGCGCTGGTCGCCGCGCTGCACCTCGATCTCGGTGAGATTGTTCTGTTCGAGGAGGCGCGTGAGCTCGGCCACGAGCTCCGGGTCGATGGTGATCTTGCGCCTGAACATGCGTTACTTCTTGCCCGCCTGGAGGACGCCCGCAAGCGCGTCGATGGCGAGCCGATAGCCGTCGGCGCCGAAGCCGCAGATCACCCCGCGCGCCACCGGCGAGATATAGGAATGATGGCGAAACTCCTCGCGCGCGAAAATGTTCGAGAGATGCAGCTCGATCACCGGCAGGCCGATCGCCTTCACCGCGTCATGGAGCGCGACCGAAGTATGGGTGAAGCCGCCCGGATTGATGACGACGCCCGCGGCCTTGGCCTTGGCCTCGTGCAGCCAGTCGATCAGCGTGCCCTCCTGGTTGGTCTGGCGGAAGGCGATTTTGAGCCCGTGCTTGCCGGCGGCGGCGGAGATTTTCTCGATATCGGCCAAGGTCTTGTCGCCATAGACGGCGGTCTCGCGACTGCCGAGGAGGTTGAGATTGGGGCCGTTGAGGACGTAGACGAGGCTGGCCATGAGAGCCGAAGGGGCTTCGCCGCCGGCCGGAATGGCCCGCGGCGCGCCGCTCCTTATAGAAAGAGGATCGCCGGAGGGAAAGGCTCTGAATTCGAGCGTTAAAACCGTCATCCTTCGAGGCTCGCGGGCTTTGCTCGCTCGCACCTCAGGATGACGAAGAAGCGGGTGGTTGCCGACTCAGCAGGTCGCCGTCCCGCACTTGCGCACCGCGTCGACCTTTTTCTTCAGCGTATCGAAGCCGACGGCGCCGGGCACGATCTCGTTGGCGATCACATAGCTCGGCGTACCGCCGATGCCGAGCGCTTCGGCGAGCTTGCCGCTTTCCTCGATCGTCGCCTTGATCTCGTTGCTGGCGAGGTCCTTCTCGATCCGGGCCATGTCGGCGCCCGCGTCCTTCGCCGCCGTGAGCGCGCGCTCGCGGTTGGCTTCGCCGCGCACGCCGAGCAGCCGGCGGTGGAATTCCAGGTATTTTGCGCCGTCCTTGTCCTGCATCCGGACCGCGATCGCGACGCGGGCCGCATCGAGCGAGCTCGGTCCGAGCACCGGGAACTCCTTCAGCACGAACTTGACCTTGGGGTCGGCCTTGATGAGCTCGGTCATATCGGTGAACGCGCGCTTGCAGTAGCCGCAATTGTAATCGAAGAACTCGACCACGGTGACGTCGCCCTTGGGATTGCCGAGCACGACTCCGCGCGGGGAATCGAAAATCAGCGCCTTGTGCTGTTTCAGCGCCTCCGCCCGTTTGCCCGATTCTTCCGCATTCGCGCGCCGCTCGAGTTCCATCAAGGCGTCGCGCAACACTTCCGGATTCTTCAGGAGATAATCCTTGATGACCGCCTCGATCGCCTCGCGCTCGGAGGTCGTGAGCGGGGCCGCCTGCAGCGGCAGGGCGACGGCGAGCCCGGCAAAGAGAGCGGCCGCGACGATCAGGGCCGCCAGACGGGAACGCGACATGCAAAGGGAAAGCATCGGAGGATCTCCTGGTCGCCGGATCAGTTCTGCCCGATCTTGGGCGGCTTGAAATTGACGATGTCGTCGGCCTTGAGCCATCCGGGCGAACCGTTCGGAAAGCTCCTCTGGGCGCGCGCGGCGAGTTGCTTGGCGGTCTTGAAATCCCCCTCGTTGAAGGCGGCCTGGGCGGAGTTGAGATCGGCGTTCGGCAGGTCTCCCTTGCGGCCGAGAGCGATCGCGAGCTGGCGATAGCCGAAGGAAGCATTCGGCTCCTTGGCGAGCGCCTGGCGCAACTCCTGCAGCGCTTCGTCGGCCAACGCCTTGTCTCCCGACTGGATCAGCGCCTGCCCGAGCATCATGCGGATGAGCGCCGATCCGTGCGAGAGCGCGACCGCGGTGCGCAGAGGCGGGATCGCCTCGCGCGCCTTCCCGCTTTCCAACAGCGCCTGCCCCTTCAGCTCGTGAAAATAGGGGTTGTTCGGCTGCTCGGCAATGAGCGCGTCGATCTGCGCGATCGCGCCGCTAATATTGCCGTGGCGATAGCCGGTGATCGCTCGGGCATAACGGGCGGGCAGGCTGGTGTTGGAGGGCGGGTAGCGTCGCAACACGGCCTCGGGACGCTCGGTGAAGCCGGCGAGTTTCGCCCGCATCATGTCGTGGCGGAACTGCAGTTGCGGCGAGTCCTTCTTGTCGAAATAGGGACTTTCGCGCGCGATCGCCTCGAGCGCGATGATGCGCTCGCGCGGCATCGGGTGGGTGAGGAGATAGGGATCGACCTGGCGCGAAAGGAACAGCGACTCGTTGGCGAAGCGCTGGAAGGTCTCGATCATGCCTTTCGTCGATTGCCCGGTGTCGTTGAGGAACTTCACGGCGGCGCGGTCGGCGGATTCCTCCTGGCTGCGCACATAGGAGATCAGCGTGCGGCGGATCGCTTCCTGCGGGGCCATGAGCAGTCCGGGCGCGGCCTCGCCCACGCCGCGCGCACCGGAGGCGGCACCCGCGACGACGGCGCCAACCCCCAACAGCATGGCGACGATCGCGGCGGTCTGCGCGGTGGCGATCTGCTCGCGCATCTTGGCGAGGTGGCCGCCGGAGATGTGTCCGGTCTCGTGGGCGAGCACGCCGATAATCTGGTTCGGGGTGATCGAATCATAGAGCGCGCCGGTATTGAGGAAGATCCGGTGGCTGTCGGCGACGAAGGCGTTGAACGTGCGGTCGCCGATGAGCACGACCTCGATCTTCTGTGCCGAGAGACCGGCCGCCTTCAGGATCGGCCGGGTGTATTCGCGCATCAATTCCTCGATCTCGGTGTCGCGGATGACAGCGGGACTGGGCTTGGCTTGCACCTGCGCCTGTGCGGTGTGCACGGACGCCGTGAATATTTGGCCGCTGACGAACGCCGCGAGCGCCACCCCCGTGGTCAGGCGCTTGGCGAGGGACGGCCGTCGGGCGCAGACGTGCGCTGGTCTGCGGCGGCGCGGTCTGATAGCTGTGATCTGCTCGATCATGAGATTGGGCGGAGCGCTCCGATCGGCCTCGAAGGCCACGCTGGCCATTGCCGGAGAGGATCAGCGCCGCTCCGTTCACGAACCGATGCGTGGGACCTTATACTAAGCCACACGACCGCGCGAATGCGGCGGCAACGGGGCACGAGCCTTGCGGACCTTGCACGAAAGTCGAACGACGGCCGGCATCGAAGCCGTGCGGCGACTGATCGAACCTTCCGCCCGCAGCAATGTGCCGCCGTTCATGGTGATGGACGTGATGGCGGCGGCGGCCCGGATCGAGGAAGCGGGCGGGCGCGTCATCCATATGGAGGTGGGACAGCCGGCCGCACCCGCGCCCTCGACCGCCATCGCCGCGGCCAAGGCCGCGCTCGCCTTGGGCCGCATCGGCTATACCGAGGCGCTGGGCGTGCCCTCGTTGCGCGCCCGCATCGCCCGGCACTACGCGGAGAGCTACGGCCTCGCCATCGAGCCAGCCCGCATCGTGGTCACCACCGGTTCGTCGGCGGGCTTCATGCTTGCCTTTCTCGCTCTGTTCGAGCCGGGCGACCGGGTGGCGGTGACCGAGCCCGGCTATCCGCCCTACCGCAATATCTTGACTGCGCTCGGCTGCGAGCCGGTTGCGGTCGAGATTTCCGCGGCGACCCGCTGGGCGCTCACGGTCGAGGCGCTCCTCGCCGCCCATCGCAAGAAGCCCTTGGCCGGCGTGATCGTGGCGAGCCCCGCCAATCCGACCGGGACCATGGTGGCGGGCGACACGCTCGGCCAATTGATCCGGGCGTGCGCGGAAGCGGGCATCAAGTTCATCTCCGACGAGATCTATCACGGGCTCGACTATGCGTTTCCGGCCGTGACCGCGGCGAAATTCTCCGACCATGTCGTCGTCATCAATTCGTTCTCGAAATATTTCTGCATGACCGGCTGGCGCATCGGCTGGATGGTGCTGCCCGAGCGGCTGGTGCGCCCGGTCGAGCGGCTGCAGCAGAATTTCGCGATTTCGGTGCCGACGCTCTCCCAGGTCGCGGCCGAGGCCGCCTTCGACGGCCGCGCCGAGATGGAGCGGGTGAAGCGCGGCTATGAGGAGAACCGGAAGATTTTGATCGAGGGTCTGCCCGAGGCAGGGCTCGACAAATTCGTGCCCGTCGACGGCGCGTTCTATCTCTATGCCGACGTCTCGCGCTTCTCCGACGACAGCTTCGATTTCGCCCGCCGCATGCTGGAGGAGACCCACATCGCCGCCACGCCGGGGGTCGATTTCGACTCCAAGCGCGGCCAGAATTTCTTGCGTTTCTGTTTCGCCGGCTCCACCGCCGAGATGCGCGAGGCGGTCGCGCGCATCGGCGGCTGGCTTTCCAAGCAGGGCTGATGGTCTCGCCGCCGGCGAGTCGGAAGGCGACGGGATGAGCGCCAGCCACTCCAAAAAGAATCGATCGAAGGGCTAAGCGGATCGCGGCGCGTGCGCTGAAATTCGCGCCCGCCGCTTCGCCGCTCGAAGTGCTGCGCGTCTTCTTGAAGCTCGGCCTCACCTCCTTCGGCGGGCCGATCGCGCATCTCGGTTATTTCCGCGACGAATTCGTGGTACGGCGGCGCCGCCATCGCGCGGCCCTAGGCGCGGCCGCCGTCGACTTCAATCCGGTTCCGCGGCTCCGCCATCGCAATGCGCGAGGCGCGCGCATCGGCGGCAGGTTCGATCTCTGATGCGTGACGCTCGCGGCTCGTGCGGGCCTACCACCAGTACCGGCGGTAATAAGGCCCTCCATAATAATAATCGCCGGGGTAGTACGACCGGTAATACGGCCGGTAGTACGGCCGGTAGTACGGGTAGGGAGCGACCACGACTGGCGGCGCTTCCGCATAGGGCGGCGGCACCGCATAAGCGCTCGGGCCGCCGACGTCGATATAGTCCTGGCTGACATAGCCGCTACGCCCCGTTCCAAGAAAGACCCGGCACCAGCCGGCGGAGCAACCCGCGACCTGGATGTTGCTGCCGCCCGGGATCATGGTGATCACCGGATATTCGGGGCCGGGACCCGTCCTCACCTTGAGATTGCTGAGAACGAGCGCGGCCTCGGCGGCGCCGATCCCGCTCACTAGCGCGATCAGCGCCGCGGCGAAGGTGAATGTTTTTGCAGACTTCATGTTCGTGCTCTCTGCCTGCTGGCCTTGTTTCGATGTGCCCTCGTTCCCGCCATCAAAAACCGCAACAACTCGATATTCCGCCGCCGCCTCACCGCTTTTGCCACCAGCCGGAGCGGCGCGGACGGTTGGGATCGACCTGCTCTTCCTCATGACTCGGCCTGCTCGTGGGCGCGAGCGGATGGGAGCGCTCGATCGGAACCGGCGCGGGTGCCACTCCCTCGTCCAAGCGGATGACGGGCGCGGGCTCGCGCACGGTCGAACGGCGCTTCGACGGCGCGGGTTCATCCGGCACGGGCTCGTATGACGCCGGTTGCGCGGCGGGGATATAGGGTGGTTCCGGTCGCGGCTCGGTGACGGAGCGGTAGGGCTCGGGCGAACCCATCTCCGGCATCGGTGCCGCAGCACTCTCGCGCGGCAACTCGCTTTGCCCCGGCTCGGACCGGTCGCGCCGGTTGCGCCGTCCGCCGCGCCGGCCGCGCCGCCGTCGCCGCCGTGGCT
>JAHFPO010000126.1 GCA_023266695.1 Hyphomicrobiales bacterium
TTTCCTGCACGCTCGCCGGCGCCTTCAGGGCCACTCCTTCGTGGCGTGGGATCACGTGCACATGGAGGTGAAGGACCACCTGGCCGCCCGCCTTCTCGTTGAACTGCTGGATGGTGATGCCTTGGGCGCCGAACACCTCCTTCACGGCCTTCGCCACCTTCTGCGTCACCTTGGCGAGATGGGCGAGGTCGTCGGGGTCGATGTCGAGGATGTTGCGCGCGGGCGCCTTCGGCAGCACCAGCGTGTGGCCGGGCGCGCGCGGCATGATGTCGAGGAAGGCGAGCGTCTTGTCGTCCTCGTAGACCTTGTAGGCCGGCAGGTCGCCGCGCAGGATCTTGGCGAAAAGGTTGTTGTTGTCGTAGTCGGCCATCGGCGTCCCCTCAGCTCACCCCATCTTTGCGGAACGGCGCGAAAGCCGCAAGCTCCTCGCTCTCGGCCTCGACATAGGCGCGCTCGCGCCGGAGATAGTCGGCGACGGCGCGGCGAAGCGCCGGATCGGCGATCCAATGGGCGGAATAGGTGGTCGCCGGCACGTAGCCGCGGGCGAGCTTGTGCGGCCCTTGCGCGCCCGCCTCGACCCGGGCGAGGCGATGCTCGATCGCATAGTCGATCGCCTGGTAGTAGCAGAGCTCGAAATGCAGGAACGGCCGGTGCTCGACCGCGCCCCAGTAGCGGCCATAGAGGGTGCGGCTGCCGAGGAAGTTGAGCGCGCCGGCGATAGAACGCCCGCCCCGGCGCGCCATCAGGAGCACAATGCGGCCGCTCATGCGGCTGCCCGTGAGCGAGAAGAATTCGCGGTTGAGATAGGGCCGGCCCCATTTGCGCGAGCCGGTGTCCATATAGAAGGAGAAGAAGGCGTCCCACACCTTCTCGGTGAGGTCGGTGCCGGTGAGGCGGACGATCTCGACGCCCTTCTGCGCCTCGCGCCGCTCGCGCTGGATCACCTTGCGCTTGCGCGCGGAGAGCCGGGCGAGGAAATCGTCGAACGATCGATAGCCCTCGTTCAGCCAATGGAACTGGCGGTCGGTGCGGGCGAGGAAGCCGAGCTCCGCGAGATGCTTCCATTCCGCCGCGGTCGGAAAGGTGACGTGGAGCGAGGAGACGGTGCGGTGCCGGGCGAGCTCCAGGGCGCCCGCGATCAATGCCGCGCGCGCCGCCTCGGCGCGCGGCCCGGGCCGGACCAAAAGCCGCCGTCCGGTCACCGGCGTGAACGGCACCGCCGCCTGGAGCTTGGGATAATAGTCGCCGCCCACGCGCTCATAGGCTTCGGCCCAGCCGTGGTCGAAGACATATTCGCCCTGGGAATGGGCCTTCAAATAACAGGGCAGGGCGGCGGCGAGCGCGCCCTCCGCATCCTCGACCAGCACATGCTGGGGCGCCCAGCCGGTGCCTACCGAGACCGCCTGCGAGTCCTCCAGCGCGGACAGAAAATCATGGGAGATGAATGGGTTGCGGGAATCTTCCTCACCCGTCGATTCCGCGTCCTCAGACTTTGATTCAAGCACTTGAGAAAGAGATTCAACGCCTTCAGAGAATGATTCCGGTGCTTGAGATTTTGATTCCGCTGCGGCGCGATCCGCGAGTCCGCGCGCGGCCTTGGCGCTTGAACCATTGGATTCACCGGTGGGGGTGGCGAAGGCGCAGGCGTCCCAGGCCGCCGCCGGGATCGACCGGATTGCGGGCTCGACACGGACGCGGAAGGTGGGAGCGCGGCTCATCGGCTGGGCTAGAAAGCAACTCTTCATCGCCAATCTATGGCTTAAACCCTTCGAAGATCACTTGGTTCGCCCACCAGCGCGCGCGGCGCCGCTCCGCCTCGGTCCTGACCGTCCAGGTGAGGATCGGCATGCCCCCGACATGACGGCATAACAACGGCGCGAGCGCCGGCAGGTCCTCGACCCGATAGGCGATGAAATGCGGCTTGGTGCGGAAGAAATGCAGAAGATTGCCGAGGACGAAGCGGCGCGGCCAGGACAATCGCGGCCAATCGCTGCGGCTGAAATGGCGTTCGGCCACGATCCCGCGCGGAAGCCCGGGCGCGTGCTCGATAAGCGCCACGACCTGATCGGGATCGAACGACATAACAGCGACCGGGCCGGCATAGCTCATGAGCTGGGCGGCGACCCGGGCGGCGAGGCGGTCGTCGCCGTTCCACTCGCTCTTCAGCTCGAGCACCAGCGGCGTCCGCCCCGACACCACAGCCAGCAGTTCATGCAGCGTCGGGATGCGCTCGGACGAGGCGCGGAAGGAGACCGCCTTCAGCTCGGCGAGGGCGCGCGCGGCGAGGGGGCCCGAGCCGGTGGTCAGACGATCGAGGGTGTCGTCGTGAAAGACGATCACTTCGCCGTCGGCGGAAAGCTGCAGGTCGACCTCGATGCCGTAATCGGCGGCGACGGCCGCCGCCGCCGCGCCGAGCGTGTTCTCGATCAACCCGCCGCCGTGCAGCCCGCGGTGGGCGATCGGGTGCGCGCTCAGCCAGTCGAGACCCGCCATTCGTTCAACGAACTTCGAAGATGGCTTCGACCTCGACCGAACAGTCCTGCGGCAATTGCGCGACCCCGACGGTGGTGCGGGCGTGCTTGCCGGCCTCGCCGAACACCTGCACGATCAGGTCGGAGGCGCCGTTCATCACCTGCGGGATGTGGCCGTAGTTCGGCACCACGTTGATGAATCCGCCCATGCGCACGCAGCGCTTGACCTTGTCGAGACTGCCGAGCGCCGCCTTGACCTGGGCGAGGATATTGATGGCGCAGGTGCGCGCCGCCTCCTGGCCGGTTTCGAGCGAGACCTCGGCGCCGAGCTTGCCCTTGAACGCCTTGCCGCCGGGCACGACCGAGACCTGCCCGGCGCAGATGAGGAGCTTGCCCGCGCGCACGGCCGGCACGTAGTTCGCCACCGGCACGGGCGGGGAGGGAAGTGTCACGCCGAGTTCCATCAAGCGTTTATCGATCTTGCCGGTCTTGCCCGCCATCGCTTGCTCTCCTCTATCTCTCATGGTTCCAGTCTCGACCGAATTCTTGGCCGATCGCGCGGGCGGGGGCAATCGTTCTTGCAGGATGGCCGTTATATCGCCATCTAAAACTCTATAAGTAGGCGCGCTTTACCGCTCTCGGGTAAACCCGAGAGACCACCCAAGTCGACTATAGCCGACTTGGGCAATATTGAGTGCCGATCTCGGGTAAACCCGAGATCGGTGCCCACTCAGCCTGAAAGGGCGCTGGCCTTGTAGGAAGGCGAATGTTGTGCCTCTCGCCGCCCGGACCTATGGTGCGGGAGAGAACCCGAAGGGAATCACGATGCATCGCCGCAGAGAGATCAGGCTTTTCGCGCTCATGGTTCCGCCTTTGGCCGCGGCTGTTGTTCTCGGCGCGACGGCGCGGGAGGCCGCCGCCCAGGGCGTGCCGCTCGTCCCCCATCGCGCGGTCTACGAGCTCGCGCTCGATCCGGCCAAATCCAACAGCAAGATCGACAAGGCGGTCGGCCGCATCGCCTTCGAGATGACCGGCAATGCCTGCGAGGGCTATACGGTCACGCTCCGCCAGGTGACCGAGCTCGACACCGGCGAGGGGCGCCAGACCGTGAGCGACCTGCGCACCATCTCGTGGGAGGACGGGGCGGGGAAGTCCTATCGCTTCAAGACCCAGAACTATCTCAACCAGGATCTCAAGGACGACGTCGACGGCACCGTCGAGCGGGCGGCGGACGGCGGATTCTCCGTGCGGCTCGCCAAGCCCAAAACGGCTCCGTTCCCGCTGCGCGGGCCGATCCTGCTGCCGACCGAGCATCTGCGCCGGCTGATCGTCGCCGGCGTTGCTGGCGAGCGCATCCTCGAGGCCAAGGTCTATGACGGCGCGCCCGACGGCAAGAAGGTCTACGACACGCTTTCGGTGATCGGGGCGGGCGTCGACGGCGCCAAGAACGTGGAGGAGCCGGCGCAGAAGCCGGAGCTCGCCGCGCACAAGCGCTATCCGGTGACGATCAGCTATTTCGAGGAGGGCGCGGGCGAGCGCACGCCCGCCTATGTGCTCGGCTTCGAGCTCTACGAGAACGGGGTGAGCCGCGCGCTCAAGCTCGACTACGGCGGCTTCGCGCTGCGCGGCGAATTGAAGGCGATCGAATTCTTGAAGGCGTCGCCCTGCAAGAAGTGAGGGGCGGCCGCGCGGCGCCGCCGATCGTTACTCGCGCGGGCGCGCGCCGAGGCGATCGAGCAAGGCCGCCGTCGGGTGACCATCGGGGAGCATTGCGAACTTCACCTGGACGTCCCGGATCGCGTCGCGGAGATCGAAGTCGATGCGCCCCGCGAAGTCCTGCACCGGATAGCCGAGCTCGGCGAGCTTCTTCTGGAGCGCGATCCGTTCCGCGCGCGAGAGCTGGCGATCGTCGCGCGGCCAGGCGGCGCGGATCGCTCCCAGCCCGCGCATGCGATCGGCGAGATGGCCCACCGCCAGGGCATAGGCGTCCGAATTGTTGTAGCGCTTGATCGCGACGAAATTCCCGCTCGCCAGGAAAGCGGGGCCGGCGGCGCCGCTCGGAAAAAATAGAATTGCATCGCCGGTCGCCGGAAATGCTCCGCCGTCGGCGCGCCGCATCCCGAGTCCGGCCCAGTCCCGGAACGAAGCGCGGCTGCGGCGGTAGTCGAAGCCCTTCGGCACGGCGACCTCGAAACCCCAGCCCGCTCCGGCTTGCCAGCCGTGTTGCTGCATGTAATGGGCGGTCGAGGCGAGCACGTCGGGCACGTTCATCCAGATGTCGCGCCGGCCGTCGCCCGAGAAATCGACCGCATAGGCGAAAAAATTCGAGGGCATGAACTGCGGCTGGCCGAGAGCGCCCGCCCACGAGCCGAGCATCTGCTCGCGGGCGACGTGGCCCTCCTGCAGGATCCTGAGGGCGGCGAGGAGTTCGTCGCGAAAATAGGGATCGCGGTAGCGCGCAGCCGCGAGCGTCGCGAGCGAGCGAATGACATCCCAGCGGTCGCGGTCGCCGCCGTAGGAGGATTCGATTCCCCAGATGGCGAGGACGATCCAGCGGTCGACGCCGAATTTCTTCTCGACGGCATCGAGGGTCGCAGCCCACTCCGCGGCTTTGCGAACGCCCATTTCGATCCGCGCCTTGGAGACGATCGAGGCGATATAGGCGCCGACCGGCTTGCCGTATTCCGCCTGGCCGCGTGTCGCCGCGATCACGCGCGGATCAGGAGCGAGCCCGGCGAAGGCGAGATCGAAGGTCGCTCGCGTGATCCCCTGCGCCCGCGCGTCGGGCCACAGCTCCGCAAGGAAGGATTTGAAATTCGCGCCGCCCGGCGGGGAATTCTCCGCCGCGCCGGCGCGCCCGGAAAAACTTCCGAGCGCGATCATGAGCGCCAGCGCGGCAAGATCACGGAGCATCGCCATGGCTTCTTATAGCACCGCGAGCCTGTTTCCTGTTGCGGCCATGCCCAATGGCGACTGGTTATCTAGAATTGGGAATTGGCGGGAAACTGAACCTATGGTTCTTTCGGCAATGTCAGCTGCTGACCCTATCCGGACATCGGAGCCGGCCAGCCGCTACGGCCATCCCCACATGCGGCATACGGGTTGGCTTGTGCGGACAGGAACAGAAGCCTACACTATCCGCAGTTGGTCGAGGCCGATGCTACTCGCACCTCATAGCATTCTAGTGAGAATAGCTACCAAACCCGAGATGGTGGAAGCGTCTTCCTCGTTCTCGGGCGTATGTTGGATCATCCAGGAGGGAGTTCGATGATTGTAAAACCAACAATCTATGCCCTATGCGTGTTCTTCTCCATTTTAGCAATATCCACACAAATTTACGCTATTGATCCCGACAGTCGACGTGAATATGCCCAGAAAAGGAATGGTCAGCCTCCACCCTCCATTCCTACTTACCGAATTCCTCCATTCCAATCCACCCCCCCAATTACCAGTAAAACAGGCAGACCATTTTGCTTCTTGGGTTGTCAGCGTGAACGTCGGTGGTGTGAGTTAGTTTGTGGAGACATGCGGGGTATATGGAGCAGGGAACGAGTATTTGCATGCGAAATTAATTGCCTTCGTGGATATGATTTATGCGTAGCAGGATGTTGATCCAGTGGGCTCGTTAGGGTTCGATTTTTTCTGGTTGTCGCCTCGTAGCGGGGATGCGTTGGTATCAGTCTCCCAACGCCAGCGGTCGTTTATCAAGAGTTGAGTTCTCTAATATCGCCGCACCGAAACCCATGGTCGCTTACTTTCCTCGCTCCCACCACCTCGGGCCCACCGGAGCCAACGCCTTGCATACATCTCAAGCGGTGAGGCGCCTGACGGCGTCCACCGCTCCTGCTCATAAAGCCGAGATGCTTTCTCGATGAAGTTCGCGACCGTCTGCTTGGCCACAGCCAGCCCTGCCCGACTGAAGTAGTAGCCAAGAAAGTCAAAGCCGCGTTCGATCCTGCCGATGAACGTCTTGTCTGGATCGCAGATCGCGATTGTGTTGAATCGGGATGTCCGCTTGTGGCACGAATGCGAAGTGCTGCCATGTCCGCTATGCCGCCGCTTTCGGGGCATGAGCGGACGTAACGCTGACATCGCGAAACTGGTGCTGTTGACCCAAAGCGGACATTCAACCTAATTTACAGAGTGGCCA
>JAHFPO010000026.1:0-7592 GCA_023266695.1 Hyphomicrobiales bacterium
TTCATGCCCTCGTGCGCGAGGTCGAGCCGACCGAGACGGAGTGGTTCACGGCGATCGACTGGCTCACGCGGACGGCCCAGCAGTGCACCGACAAGCGGCAGGAGTTCATTCTGGCGTCCGATGTCCTCGGCATCAGCATGCTGGTCGATGCGATCAACCATCGCCTCGCCACCCAGGCAACGCCGACCACGGTGACCGGGCCATTCCACGTGCATGATTCACCCGAGCTGGCGGACGGCGCCAATATGGCGGAGGGCGCGCCGGGCGTGCCCTGTTTCGTCACCGGCGTGGTGCGCGACCTCGACGGAAGGTCGATCAAGGACGCGATCCTCGACGTCTGGCAGACCGACGGCGAAGGGCTTTATGAAGCCCAACGCGATGTGAGCGAGCCGTGGATGCGGGCGGTCTACCGCTCCGGAGCCGACGGCTCCTATGTCATCCGCACCGTCGCTCCGATCGGCTACACCATCCCGATGGATGGGACCGTAGGGGAGCTGATGAACAGGACCAAGATCAGCCATATGCGTCCCGCCCACATCCATTTCATGATTGACTCGCCCGGCCACCACCGGATCATCACGCACCTGTTTCAGCGCGGCGATCCATATATCGAGACCGATGTCGTGTACGGGGTGAAGGAACCGCTGATCGTCGATTTCGTGAAGAAGCCAGCCGGCAAGGCATCGAACGGAGAAGTGCTCGACACGCCGTTCTATGTGGTGAACTACGACTTCGTGCTGCAGAAGACCGCCAAGGCGGCGGTCGCGGCAGAATGATCGGTGACGCCGGCGCCGCCGGCGCTCCCGGCGCGGTGATGAACGCCATCAACGACGCGCTTCGACCGCGCGAAACTCCTCACCGAGATGCCGTTCACGCCGGAACGCATCCTGCGCGCGCTCGGGCGGGTCTAATGCGAACGGGCCCCGCCGAAGCGGGGCCCGAAACCTATCCAATGATCAGCGGTTGCGGCCGCCTCACATCTTTGCGTCCTTCTCGGTGAAATACTTCACCGCTCCGGGTTCGCGCCCATCTCGGTGAAATACTTCGCCGCGCCAGGGTGCCATGGAATCGGCGAGTTCCCTTTGAGCTGGTTTTGCAGCACAAAATTCTCCGCTTCCCGGTGGACGGCGACGATATCGGCCTTCTTGTCGAAGATGGTCTTCACGATGTTATAGGCGTCTTGGTCGCTCATTTTTTCGTTCGCGACCAGGATATTCCAGACGACGGCAATCGCGTTGTCCTTGTCCTGGCCGGGATAGGAGCCGGCTTTGATAACTCCGGTGATGTAGAGGTTGCCGTACTTGGCGTTCATCTTCCCAACGGTGTCGGCGTGATCGATCAACTTGATCTTCCCGAGCGATGGGGTGGCGCCGAGGTCGGTCACCGCGGCGGTCGGGATACCGCCGACCCAGAAGAAGGCGTCGATCTTGCGGTCCTTGAGCGCGTTGACCGATTCGGCGACGCCGAGCCGTTCGCGCT
Source organism: Hyphomicrobiales bacterium (assembly GCA_023266695.1). Classification (GTDB taxonomy): domain Bacteria; phylum Pseudomonadota; class Alphaproteobacteria; order Rhizobiales; family Xanthobacteraceae; genus JAUSIF01. The sequence goes on from JAHFPO010000026.1 coordinate 1,480, forward strand.
TCATATCCTTGTCCTTGTCGAGACCTGCGGCTTCGATCACACGGAAGGCCATGATTTCCGTGGCGCTGCCGGGGGAGCCGGTGGAGACGCGCTTGCCCTTGATATCCGCCATCTTCTCAATACCGGTACCCTCGACGGACACGACATGCATGCGGTTGGGATAGAGCACCATCAGGGTGCGCACCTCGACCTTGTTGCCCACGAATTTGTCTTCGCCCTTAAGCGCAGTGAGCGCGGCGTCGACCATCACCAGGGCGACTTCGCTCTGCTCCGATCCGATCAGCTTGAGGTTATCGACGGAGCCGCCGGTGACGCGGGCGGTGGCCTGCACGCCGGGCACATATTTCGACAGCACGTTGGCGATGCCGCCGCCGAGCGGATAATAGACGCCGCCGGTGCCGCCGGTGGCGATGTCGATGTTTTTTTGCTGCTGGGCTATGGCCGCGCCGGCGAGTACGGCCGCGCCCAATGCCAAGGCGGAGATCGCGAGTCCTTTGCGTTTCACCATTTGCCTTCCTCCTTCTTATCGTTGGCCTGTCGCTTGCGCTTCCGGTCGAGCCGGTTGCATTTTTTGTTTTATTAACACCACGACGGCAATGGCCAAGCCAAAAGTCGCCGTGTAGCTAATATCGTGGCCGATCATAGCCTCCGCCAAGGCTTCGAGTATACTGGGGAATACCATCAACAGGCCGGCAAACAGGAACAAGCCACGCTCGACCAGCGTAGTTCGCCGCAGTGCCCAGCCTTGCGCCGCCGCGGCGAGCGCAGCCAGACCAAGCGCCGTCTTGCCCGTGATCAAAAGTATGTCTACCCAGCTGCCGCCGGCGGGGACAATGAGCAACAGACCGAGCCCTGCCGGGTCGAGGACGAACACGAACGGCACCAGAAAGGCCGGTAGCGTGTACTTCCAGGCCTGCAAGGTGGTTTTGTAGGGGTCGCCGCCGGTGATGGCCGCGGCCGCGAACGGCGACAGCGCCGTCGGCGGGGAGACCTCCGAAAGCACCGAATAGTAGAAGATGAACATGTGCGCTGCGACGTCGGGCACCCCGAGCTTGATCATCGCCGGCGCCGCGATCACCGCGCAGATAATGTACGAGGCGGTCACCGGCACGGCGAGGCCGATAATCCATACGATCAGCGCGGTGTAGAGCGTGGTCAGCAGCAGGCTGCCGCCGGCATAGTCGATCACGATCGAAGAGAACTTGAGGCCGAGGCCGGTGAGCGTCACGACCCCGACGATGATGCCGGCGGTGGCGCAGGTTGTCGCCGCCGTGAGCACGCTGATCGAGCCGTCGGCCATTGCGCGTATCAGCTTCTTCGGCACCAGCGCCGTCTCGCGGGTGAGGAAGCTCAATGCGAAAGTCAGCACCGTCGACCAGAACACCGATAGCGTCGGCGAATAGCCGTACAACATGAAAATGACGATCGAAACAAGCGATACAAAGTGAAAACCGTAGCGCCGCGTCAAATGCCATAGCGACATTTCCTGAACATACGTTTGGCCGTGCGCGTCGATCCGGCGCGAGTCGAGCTCGACCATAAACAGGATGGACAGGTAATAAAGGCAGGTCGGAATGGTCGCCATCCAGATCACGTCGAGATAACTGATCTTCAGGAACTCGGCGATCAGGAAGGCGGCCGCGCCCAGAACCGGCGGCGAGATGATCGCGCCGAGCCCGCCGGCCGCGAGCAGACCGCCGGCGGCGTTCTTTTCGAAGCCGGCCCTCGCCATCATCGGATAGGCGACGGCGCCGACGGTGACGGTGGTGGCGACGCCCGAGCCCGATGGTCCGCCGAGCAGGAATGACGACAACACCACGGTGCGGCCTGCGGCGTTCGGCTTGTTGCCCAATAACGTCATCGAGAAATCGATGAAGAACTTGCCGGCGCCGGAATGCTGCAAGAACGCCCCGTAGATCGTGAACAGGATGATCAGCGAGGACGACACGTCGACAGGAACTCCGAAAATGCCCTCGAGCGTGATGAATAGGTGTCCAACAAGCGAGCCGAAGCCATAGCCGCGATGGTTCCACGGCGGCGGCAGATAAGGACCCGCGAGCGCATAGGCGATGAATAAGAGCGCGATGAAAGGAACGATCCAGCCGATCGTGCGTCGCGAAGCTTCGATCAGCAGCGCGATGAAGATCACGCCGAGAACCACATCGAGTTGAGTCGGCAAGGTGGCGCGATCGGTGAAATCATCACCGCCCAGAATGGCATAGATCAGGATCGCGCCCCCGGCGAGCCCGAGCAGCACATCCCACCAGCGAATGCAGTCGCGGAATCGAACCGCAAGCGGGAACAGCAGAAAACTGAGCAGAAGCACGAAGGCAACGTGCGTGTAGCGCAGCTCCTGGGTCGGAATGATGGGGAAGTTGGAAAAAGGCCAGGCGCCCGCCACCGCCGCATAGAGGTGGAACGTCGTCATCGTCACGGCAATCGCCGTGACCAAAGTCCCTGCCCAGCCGGAGAGCCTGTTGACCACGCCCTCCTCGGCCTCGATATAGGCCTCGGCCTTGCGCAGCGCCTCTTCGGATATTTCGATCGAATCCGATGGTGATGGAGATTTCGACTCGTCCGCCACTTACGCCCCCTCTCCCCTTGCCGCGCGCTGTTTTTTTAACGAAGCAGCGGCCTTAGGACCGCTGTCTGAACCCGGGTGGCGCTATTGTTTCTCAATCACCGATTTTGGCAATGGCGCCTTTCGTACGGTCATTGGCTAAATTACTGTTCCAAAAGACTATATAGCACAATGGTGGCTGATCCAGTCTGAATGATCGCCGCACCGCCAAGGGGGGAGAAGCCAGTGCTGATCAAGGCCGAGCGGCGTACGCGCGCAGAGCGTCTCGCGGAAGGCATACCGCTGCCCGATGAAGCTTGGAAGGCGATTTCCAGGATGGCCCGCGAGGCCGGGGTACTGTCGCTGGCCGAAAATATTTGATGTCTCGCCCACTGGTTCTTCCAGTGGATTGAACACAGCAATCCTGCGGCCTCATTCCGGGCAGGAGAGGACCTGAGACGTTCCAGGCAACGGCTTTATTGCATAACGCTCGCCACGATCATCGCTACGCCGAATGCGGCGCCACAGGTAATCGTGATCGGTATGAGTGTTTCCATGAAAGGTGCCTTTGCGAAGCGGTGAGTTTTGCCTGCGCGAGGTCTGAAGTACCACAACATGGCCCCGGCTGCGCCGATCAACACCACGCCTGTTGCGAAGAGAATCATATCGTTCCTCCCCCGATATCTTCATGTCGAAACGGACGGGAGAGATGACGTCGAGCATTCATCAGGGAGCGCTGTCACTCAATCCGTCGATTTCGAGGCACCGGGTGAGACTATTTGCTGTGCGGATGAATTCGCGAATAAATTAGGAAAACGGATTCATAAAATCAGTATAAATAAATATCGTAGCAAACGAGTTATGCGCTCGTCACTTCGGGCTTCGATTCAACTCCGCTTTGCGCCAACCGGTAGCCGACACCGAGTTCGGTCACCAGAATTCTGGGCTGCGTCGGATCCGCTTCGATTTTCTGCCGCAGCTTCCGGATAAAGATGCGCAGATAGTGGGTGTCGCGCAGATGGGTGGAGCCCCAGACTTCCTTGAGCAGCAGTTGATGGGTCACGACGTTGCCGACATGCTGGGCGAGCACTTGCAGCAATCGATATTCCTTCGGGGTGAGTATGAGCCGCTCACCGTCTAGGGAAACTACGCGAGCAGCGAGATCGATGCTGAGCGAGCCGATCTTGATCAGATGTTCGCCACTCGAGGCACGCAGACGCCGGCGTAATGCGGCTCGGGATCGCGCAAGCAGCTCGGCCATGCCAAATGGTTTGACCACGTAGTCGTCGGCGCCGAGTTCGAGCAGATGGACCTTCTCTTCTTCGCTGGAGCGTACCGACAGCACGATCAGAGGCACGCCCGACCACGATCGCAGCCGCTCGACGACCACGGCGCCGTCCATGTCGGGCAGACCAAGATCGAGAATGACGAGATCCGAAGGCTTTAGGGTCGCCAGACGGATTCCCTCGGCGCCGTCTTCGGCTTCTTCGACGACGAATCCTTCGAGTTCGAAGCCGGCTCGCAGAAAGCGTCGGATTTGTATCTCGTCATCGATGACGAGAACCTTGGGTGAGAGCTCACTCATCGGATCCATCCGCGAGATTCGGAATTACATCGATATGTGCCGGAAGACTGATCGTAACCGTAGTACCACATCCGGCTCCTTCGCTGACTGCTTTCAGGTTGCCTCCATTGGCGACAACGAATGCATGCGCGATCCAGAGTCCCAGGCCCGATCCGGTCACGGTCATCAGGTGACGCTCTCCACGGTAGAAACGTTCCCACAGTCGTTCCTGCTCCTCCTTGGTCAATCCCGCTCCCCGGTCGGTGACCGATATGACCACACGTTCGTCCTGACTACGAGCCATGACATTGATCGCCGTGCCAGAGGGGGAGTATTTTGCCGCATTGTCAAGAATCTGTCCTAGAGCCTGTTCGATCAATATCTGATCGACCTTCACGAAGGGCAGATCACGGGAAACGTCAAGCAGGATCCGATTCCCGGACAGCCGTTGTCGCCGCCGCTCGATCGCCGTATTGACGATGTCACCCGGATCGGCCCACTCGAGATGCGTGATGACACCCTTGCTGCTGATCCGGGTGGCATCCAGCAGGTTCTGAATATCGTTGTTGAGCCGTTCCGCCTCGTCGCGGACTACGTGGGCGAGCGAGGCGAGACGAGTATCCTTGGTGATCGCCGGCGCCTGGAACAGTACGGTCGCCGCGCCCAGGATCGAAGCGAGCGGCGTTCGTAATTCGTGCGAGACCGAGCCCAACAAAGCCTCACGCAACAGGTTGGTTTCCGAGCGCATTCTCGCTTCGGTGATGGCCTGGCCGATATCAAGACGCTCGAGCGTCGCCATCGCATCAACCAATACGGCATCGACGTGTTGGATAATTGCATCGACCTCGTCTCGCGACCGATTACCTAGATCGATGGCAATGATTCCAAGTTCCCGGGTACGGGGGGAGATGACACGCAAGAGCCAATAACTGCCCGTGTCGGTCTCTACGACCATGCCCCCAACGGCATGATCATCACTCGCCGCGATTTTTGCGGCCTCACGTCGCACAAGTTTCGGAACCACATTGTCGTCGGTTGTATTGTTCTTTTCTTGACTGCCGATATCCGCTCCCACCAGCACGACTTTTCGCTGGATAACAGAGGAAAAGTGTTCCTGGATCGCGGCGTAAATTTCCGCAGCGTCATGGGAAACGGCGAGCCGGCGCGAGAATGCGTAAAGAGCCCGCATATCGATCTCGCCGCGGCGGGCGATCTCGGCCTGTCGGTTCAGATTGCCGGCGAGCTGGCTCGTCACGATGGCGACAATGACGAATAGAACGAGATCCAAGATGTGTTGCGGATCGGTGATCCGCAGGCTGTATAGCGGTGGATAGATGAAGAACGCGGAAGCCGCGACGCCGGCGATCGCGGTGATCACGGCAGGGATCGCACCCCAACGTATTGCCGAGATGAGGACCGGAACCAGATAAAGGATGGTGCCGTGACTGAGAGGAGCAATCTGAGAAGACAGGACGATGAAGGCCGTCATTACGGCGACCAGCGCTATTGAAATCAATATACCGGAGATTTTTTCCCGCATGAGTCAAAGCAAGAGTGCTGTTTATCGTATTGTCCGACCCTCACCACGGTGAACGATAGCCCAATCTTACGGTGGAGAATCGAAAAAATCGGACCGATTATCGGGGAAGCCAAATCTCGCAGCTGTGCGGAATCTGCGAGGCAAAGTAACAGATTGGCGGAAAAGAGCGGGCCGGCCCCGCGGTGGCGACCGGCCCAGAATCTTTCGCGAATCCGTTGACGCAAATTCGAAGATTAATCGAGCTTGATGCCGATCTGCTTCACGATCGGTCCCCAGCGATCGAGGTCGGCCTTGGTGAGCTTGGCGAGATCTTCAGGCCCCTTCGCGTAGATTTCGACGCCGAGACCGGCGAGGCGCTCTTTCACCGCGGGGATCGCGAGAACGGCGAGCACGTCGGCGTTCACCTTCTCGATGATCGGGCGCGGTGTGCCCGCCGGGGCATAGATGCC
>JAHFPO010000026.1:7692-18855 GCA_023266695.1 Hyphomicrobiales bacterium
TTTTCGGTGAGATGCTGGCCGATCAAGCGCATGATGGTGTCAGCGGAGCCGCCCGCCGCGTATGGGCAGACAACCGTGACCGCCCTCGTCGGATAGGCCTGCGCCAGGGGCTGGGACTGAGGCAGCGCCAGCGCAAGGATGAACAACAAAAGCGCCGAAAGGCGCGGCAAGCAGATCATTTTGTTTCCTCCCACACTTCGTATTTTTCGATTAAACGATATGGAACCCCATTGGGCAATACCCTGTGGAGCCGGCCTTTATTCCCTTCGCCAAGATGTGATCGCGGAATTTGGGGCTCGCAACTATTTACTACTTCGTCTCCTCGCGGAACGCCTCCTCGCGCTTCTTGCCCACGGACGGGATCAGCACAATCACAAGGGCGCCAATTGCCACCACCATCAGCACCGCACTGATCGGCCGCTCATAGAAATTGACGAAGACAAACGGATCGCCGCGCGACAACAGCATGGCGCGGCGCAGATATTCCTCGAGCATGCGGCCGATGACGAATCCCAAGAGCAGCGGCGCGGGCTCGCAATCGAGCTTGACCAGCACGTAACCGATGATGCCGAACACCGCCATCGTATAGACGTCGAACGGATTGTTGCCCACGCTGTAAACGCCGATGCAGCACACCGCGATGATGGCCGGATAGAGCATGCGGTAGGGAATCATCATCAACTTTACCCAGATGCCGATCAGCGGAAGGTTGAGGATGAGCAGCATCAAATTGCCGATCCACATGGAGGCGACGATGCCCCAGAATAGCTGCGGCCGCTCGTTGATGACGTTCGGCCCCGGCACGATGCCCTGGATGATGAGGGCGCCGATCATCATCGCCATCACCGGGTTCGACGGAATGCCGAGGGTCAGCATGGGTATGAACGAGGTCTGGGCGCCGGCATTGTTGGCGGACTCGGGCGCCGCCACGCCCTCGATCGCACCCTTGCCGAATTTCTCCTGGTGCTTCGAGATGCGCTTCTCGATCGAATAGGAGGCGAACGAGCCGAGGATGGCGCCGCCGCCGGGCAGGATGCCGAGCATCGATCCGACGGCGGTTCCCCGCAGGATCGGCGCGATGATCGTCTTCAAATCCTCCTTGGTCGGGATGAGATCGCGGAAGCGCGAGACGATCGGTATGCGCGTCTTTTCGTCCTCGAGATTACGGATGATCTCGCCGATCCCGAAGATGCCCATGGCGAGCGCGACGAAATCGACGCCGTCGGAGAGATCGGAGAGGCCAAAATTGAAACGCGGCGTCCCGGTATAGAGGTCCTGTCCCACGGTGCCGAGCAACAGCCCGAGGAGTACCATGGCGATCGCCTTGACGAGCGAGCCGTGGGCGAGCGCGACCGAAGCGGCAAGCCCGAGTACCATGAGCGAGAAGTATTCGGCGGGTCCGAATCTTAGCGCCACTTCGGCGAGCGGCGGCGCAAATCCGGCGATCAGAAAGGTCGAAACCGTGCCGGCGAAGAAGGAGCCGACCGCCGAGGTAAACAACGCCAGACCCGCCTTGCCCTGCTTGGCGAGCTGATAGCCGTCGATGGCGGTGACCACCGAGGAGGGTTCGCCCGGCAGATTGATCATGATGGCGGTGGTCGAGCCGCCGTACTGCGCGCCGTAATAGATGCCGGCGAGCATGATCAGCGCTGTCACCGGCGGCAGTCCGAACGTGATCGGTAACAGCATCGCAATGGTCGCGACCGGCCCCAGCCCCGGCAGTACGCCGACGATGGTGCCGAGCAGCACGCCGATGAAACAGTAGATGAGGTTGGTCGCGGACAGCGCCTGTTCGAAACCGATGCCGAGATTGGAGAGCAAATCCATGACCAGTCCTCAATAGCCTCCGACCCAGGGACCGTAGAGCGACAACGGCAGCCCGAGTCCGTAAATGAACACGGCAACCGAGAACACGACGATCGCCGCCGTCGACGTGAGCGCCATCGTCAGGCTCCATCGCTGGCTCGCCAGCGTCGTGACAAACACGGTGATGACGAGCGCGGGCACGATACCGAGACCCTTGAGCGTGACGCCGTAGAAGATGACCGGGAGGCTAATGAGCGCAACCCCGCGCCAGGGTATGGCGCCGAACGGCTCGCCCGTGGTGCGCAGCCCGTTGATCATAATGATGACGCCGAAGGCCGCGAGCAGGATGACGAGCACGAGTGGGAAATAGCCCGGCCCCATGCGGAAGGCGGTGCCGATCGGAAGCTCGAAGATGCCGACGGCGAAGATCGCCGCGATTGCGAGGAGTAAGAGCCCGCAGAAAAAATCCTTCGGATTCTTGACGAAACTAGGCATGCTCCCGAATCCTACCCCTGTCCCGTTGGGCATTGCGCCCGGCCGGTAGCTCTCCCTGCCACCGACCCGGGGTCGCGTCAAATGCGGATCAGTCGCCTACAGGCCGGCTGCCCTCTATTGAAAAGTCGATTCCGTAGTATCGTTAGCCTCCGGATATGGACCGAGCTGCCGGCAGGCTTGAACGAACGCAGGAGTGTTACGCCATGGCAAGCCACATGATCCCGCGCGAACGCTGCGACTATTCGGCGATCGTGGATCGTCCGCCGCTGAAGTTGCCGGGCGGCGCGCGGTTGGTGTTCTGGACCATCGTCAATTACGAGGTCTGGGACATCTCCCGCCCGATGGCACGCCAGGTACTGCCGGCGCCAACCGGCGTGCCGCTGCTCCCCGACGTGCCTAACTGGAGCTGGCACGAATATGGGATGCGAGTGGGCGCCTGGAGATTTTACGATCTCTACGCGCGCTTAGGCATCCGGCCGACGCTCGCCGCCAACGCGCGCATCTGCGAGGACTATCCGCGCGTCGCCGAGGAGGCCAAGCGCCAGGGCTGGGAGTTCATGGGCCACGCCTACGATCAGATGCCGATGCACAAGCACGAGGATCAGGCGGGGATGATCAATCGTTCGATGGACATCCTCGAGCGCTTCAGCGGCAAGCGGCCGGTCGGCTGGCTCGGGCCCGGCTTGACGCAGACCTTGGAAACGCCGGAGTTGCTGGTGGCGGCGGGTGTGAAATATATCGGCGACTGGGTCTATGATGACGAGCCAACGGTGATCCGCACGGCGAAGGGGCCGCTGGTGACGCTGCCCTACTCGGTGGAGCTCAATGACATTCCGATGATGATCGTGCAGCACCACGAGAGCGATTATCTTTACAAGCGCGCGGTCGACCAGTTCGACCGTCTCTATGCCGAGGGAAAGGACCGCGCCAAAATCATGGCGCTCGCGATCCACCCCTATATCAGCGGCCAGCCGCATAGGATCAAATATCTCGAGGCGATTTACGACTATGTCAATCGCTTCGAGGGCGTGCTGCACTGGAACGGCGAGGAAATCCTCGACTGGTATCGTTCCGCTTCCGCCCGGACAAAGCCGGCGGCCGCGGAATGAATGGGGCGGATGCTCGCGAGTGGTTTCTGAATTGAGTGGGATGACAAGGGTAAGAGTTTTATCGGCTAATTATTTCATTATGAGAAAATGACATTTACATGCTCAAATAAGCCTTGACTAGCTCGCCTCCCGCCCATTTCCTGAGACTCGGCATCACAGGTGAGTAAACGCCGTGACGGAGACTGCCGATACCGCTCGTCCGCAGGCTGTTTCGGAGCCCGCGCTCGCCGATCGGCAGCCACGGATTCCGGCGCGCAATGGGCGCAGCAGCATTCAATCGGTCGATCGCGCGCTCACTCTGCTCGAAGCGCTGGCGGAGGCCGGCGGCGAGGCGCCGCTCACCTCACTCGCTCGACGCACATCGCTCAACATATCCACCTGTCACCATTTGCTCTCGACGCTGATGAACTGGGGCTATGTCGCCAAAATTTCCGGCCGGCGATCTTACGCGCTTGGTGCTCGTATCCTCTATCTGGGTCAGGCCTGCCTCAGGCAAGTCGACTTGCCGCGGCGGGCTGAGCCTCATGTCGAGCAGATCAATGTCTCGACCGGCGAGACGGTCCATCTTGCGGTCCTGCAGGGCGACAATGTCGTCACCCTCTTGAAACGCGAGGCGCGTCACGCGGTACGGGTCGATACCGGGCCCGTCGGCCAGTCGGATGCGGCGCACGCGACCGCCACAGGCAAGGCCATGCTTGCCTGGTTGCCGGAGGACGAGATCCGCCGCATCCTGGCGCTCAAGGGAATGACGCGCTTCACGGCGAACACGATCACCGATCTCACCGCACTCATCGAGGAACTGCGGCTGGTGCGCCGCAACGGATTCGCTATCGACCGCGAGGAATTTCAGCCGGGTGTGATTTGCATCGGCGCTGCGATCCGCGATCATACCGGCGCAGTGGTGGGTTCGATCAGCGCCTCGGCGCCGACCATGCGAGCGACCAAGGCACATCTCGAGCGGATGCGTGAGGAGGTCGTGGCAGCCGTGCGCGCGCTTTCGGCCTTGCTCGGCGAACCCGGCTCCGGCACGGCCGCGGACGATCGGCTGCAGGCGGTTGCCAATTAGAATTCGGGCAGCGATTCAATATTCGAAGGGAACACTTCGAAAGAAACACAAGGAGGGACTCGATGTACGCGCCGCAGGGAGTGAAGACGAGCCCGAAATTCCCGATTCCCGACACCATGAAGGCATGGGTGCTCGGCGGTCCGGGAGAGCTCTCCTTGAAGGACAAGGCGGTGCCGGTGCCGAAGCGGGCCGAGGTGCTGGTACGCATCGATGCGGTCGCGATCTGCGCCACCGATCTCGAGATCATCTACCACGGACCCCCGGCGTCGATCCAAGGCGGCCCGCCCTTCAACAAGAACTTCACGCCCGGCCATGAATACATGGGCACCGTGGTGGCGCTCGGCCCCGGCGTCGACGAATACCGGATCGGCCAGCGCATCACCGTCGAGATTCATGCCGGTTGCGGCCAGTGCAAGCGCTGCCGCGAAGGCATGTACACCGCATGCCACAACTACGGACTCAACTACGGCGACGTCGACAAGGGCCACCGCGCCAACGGCTTCACCACCGACGGCGGCTTTTGCGAGTATCAGGTCAACAATATCAACACGCTGGTCGCGATCCCGGACGAGATGTCGGACGAGGAGGCGACGCTGGTGGTGACCGCCGGCACCGCCATGTACGGCCTCACCGAGCTCGGCGGCCTCGTCGCCGGCGAGAGCGTGGTGGTGACGGGGCCCGGTCCGATCGGGCTGCTTGGCGTCGCTGTCGCCAAGGCGCTCGGCGCCCAGCCGGTGATTCTCACCGGCACGCGCGACAACCGCCTCAAGATCGGCCTCGAACTCGGCGCCGATTTCGTGGTGAACGTGAAAAAAGAGGATCCGGTCGAAGCGGTGCGCCGGCTCAACGGCGGCAAGGGCGTTGATTACGTGATCGAATGCTCGGGCGCGCCCAACGGGGTCAACGAGGCGGCGCGGATGGTGAACCGGGGAGGCAAGATTTGTCTCGCCGCGTTCCCGCACGAGGCGGTCCCGGTCGATATCGCCCATATCGTGCGCAACAATATCAATCTCTACGGCATCCGCGGCGAGGGCAAGAGCGCGACACACCGCGCCGAGGCCTTCATGTCGCAGAAGCGTTTTGACGCAACCAAGATCCACACCCACACATTTCCCCTGGAGGATCTGCCGACGGCGATCCACTACGCCAAGGACCGGGTCGAGGATGCGATCAAAGTCGTGGTGAAGGCGAGAGGCGTTTCGGCCGCCCACAAGGTGGCGGCCGAATGACTTGGACCAAGAAGGTGTGGCGATGCTCCTTTGCGACGAGCATCCGAGCCCGAAATCTCTCGATGAGGCGCACGATTTGATCGACGTTCATCGCGGCCGCTTCCGGCTCACTGCCGGGGCGACTCTAAGATTCGAGCGCCGGAAGGCCGAATAACCCATGACTGACCGCAAAGTCGGCCTCGAGCACGGGCTCACCAACTACGGCGATCGGGATTTTTCCCTCTATCTCAGGCGCTCGTTTGCCCGTTCGATGGGCTATTCGGCGGAGATGCTGGCGAGACCGGTCGTCGGCATCGCCTATACGCCGAGCGGCTTCAACAATTGCCATCGGCATTTTCCCGAATTGTTGGAGGCGGTGAAGCGCGGCGTGCTCGCTAGCGGCGGATTGCCGCTCGCGTTCCCGACCATTTCGCTCGGTGAAGTTTTTCTGTCGCCGACGAGCCTCAAGTTCCGCAATCTCATGTCGATCGACACCGAGGAGATGATCCGGGCGCAGCCGATGGACGCGGTCGTGCTCATGGGCGGGTGCGACAAGACGGTGCCGGCGCAGCTTATGGGCGCTGTTTCCGCCGGCAAGCCGGCGATCGGCCTCGTCGCCGGCCCGATGATGATCGGACGGCACCGCGGCGAATGGCTCGGCGCCTGCACCGACTGCCGCCGTTTCTGGGCGCGTTACCGTGCGGGCGACATCGACGCCAAGGAAATCTCCGCCGTCGAGGACCGGCTTGCCGTGACCGCCGGCACCTGCGCGGTCATGGGCACCGCCTCGACCATGGCCTGCCTCGCCGAGGCGCTCGGCATGATCCTGCCGGGCACCGCCGCGATCCCCGCCGTTCATGCCGACCGCTTGCGCGCGGCGGAAGCGACAGGCGCCGTGGCGGTTCGCCTCATCGGCTCGAATCTCACGCCCAACCGCATCGTCAACGAGAAGTCGGTCGAGAACGCGCTGCGCGTGCTCATGGCGCTCGGCGGCTCGACCAATGCGGTGATCCACCTCACCGCGATCGCCGGCCGCGCCGGCGTCGAGCTCACGCTCAAGCGCCTCAACGAGCTATCCGATACGACGCCGGTGCTCGTCAATCTGAAGCCGGTCGGCAACCACTACATGGAGGACTTCTTCGCCGCCGGCGGCATGGGCGCGGTGTTGCGGGAACTCTCGCCGTTGCTGCATCTCGACTGCGTCACCATCACTGGCGAGTCGCTCGGCGAGCGGCTCGCCTCCGATTCCGATCCCTGGGTCGACCGCTCCATCATCGCCGCGCTCAAGGAACCGCTCGAGCGCGCAGGCGGACTGGTCGCGCTCCATGGCAATATCGCGCCGAAAGGTGCGATCCTGAAACGATCGGCGGCCGACGCCAAGTTGTTCGAGCACGAAGGACGGGCGGTCGTGTTCTCCTCGCTCGCCGATCTTGCCGGCCGCATCGACGATCCCGCGCTCGATGTCGATCCCGCCGATATCCTGGTACTGCAGAACGCCGGGCCCCATTCCCCCGACGCCATGCCCGAGGCCGGCTATCTGCCGATCCCGAAGAAGCTCGCGTCGAAGGGCATCAAGGACATGATCCGCGTCTCCGACGCCCGCATGAGCGGAACCGCCTTCGGCACCATCGTCCTGCACGTGACCCCCGATGCGGCTTCGGGCGGCCCGCTCGGCCTCGTGCGCACCGGCGACCGCATCAAGCTCTCGGTCAAGAACCGGCGTATCGATCTCAAGGTCGAGGACGCCGAATTGAAGCGCCGGGCCGCGGCGGAGAAAGCCCCCGCGGCAAAGCCCAATCGCGGCTATGGCAAACTTTACGCCGAGGAAATCCTCGGCGCTGACGAAGGTTGCGATTTCGCGTTTCTGAGGCCCCGGATCGGGAAGGCGTGAAATCGCCCGCCCGGGAACAGCATTGCCAATTCGAATGAAAGCGACCCCTACTCCGCCGCCCGATTGGCCACGTGCGGGCTATTGAGCGGCAGCGTCACCGGCTGGTGCGTCTCGGCGGAAATGTCCGCCGCGATATAGACCTCCATGACGCGCCGCGCCTGCTCGGGCGTGACCAGCACCGGACGGTCGCGGGCGACCGCATCGATGAAATGCAGGGTCTCGTTGTGCATCGGCCCGGCGTAGGTGTGACCGACCCGCTCGCCCGGCATACTCGACAAGGGGAAGCGAATTCCTTCCGCCGTGGTGTTGAGGATCACGTCCTTGTGGCTGTCGTCGATCAGGATCGCGCCTTCTGATCCCACCATCTCGATCCAGGTCGAGGAGTAGTTCGGATATCCCGGCGGCATGATCCAACCGGCACCGACGGTGATACACATCCCGTCGTCGAGGGTGACGATGATCCACATACAATCGGCGGCATTGACGGTCTTGCGCATCACTTTCTCGACGCCCTGCGCGTAGACGCGCACCGCCCGGCGCGGCTCCAGGCACCACAGTAAAAAGTCGAGGTCGTGGGTCGCCTCCATGGCGGCGGGCGACAGCCGGGTCCGTCCGCTGATCTTCTTGCCGAGGCTGCGGGTGATGTGCCGGCTGACCAGCGCGCTCACCGGCTCGCCGAGGGTGCCATCGAGGATTTTTTCGCGGATGAAAGCAAATTTCGGATTGAAGCGTTGCGAGTAGCCGATGGTGAACTTGAGATTCTTCGCGCGCGCGAGCTCGATCAGCAGGTCCGCCTCCGCCAGCGTCTGTCCGATCGGCTTCTCGAGGAAGAGGTGCTTGCCGGCCTCGAGCGCGGCCTTGGCGATGGGAAAGTGGGTGTCCTCGGGTGTCGAGGAGATGATGATGGCCTGGAGCTTGTCGTTCTCGAGGAGCCGCCGATAGTCGGTGGTGGCGACCGCGGCTTCGGTGGCGCGCTGCACCTCGGCAAGGCGTTCCTCACGCTTTTCGGCGATGTGCAGTTCGGCGACAAGCGGATGGTCGGCGCAGGTCTCGGCGCGGATGCCGCCGCACCAGCCGGTGCCGATGATGCCGATATTGATCTTTTCCATCCTAGCGCCCTCTCGCCTTATCGCCATTTTGTGGGTCGTAGTACCTCGCCCCAGCATGCACGAATAGCACGGACGGCCGCCTCATCGGAAATGAACTCTCCTATCGATAGGCCACGGTTTCAATCGATCAACTGAACGTTGCGCAGACATGCTGGGCGCGATCGCGATCTCATAGCGGCGCAACGCCGAGTTCATCGGCGAGCGTGCGCAGCTGGCGGTCGAGCTCGGGATGCAGTGGAATCCCCTTCGCCTTCCGCTCCGCGACCGTCCGGGCGGCACGCTCGCCGGGCAAACGGATCTCATCAAACCCGGGCAACAGGGGGGACGATTTCATGGTCTCCCACACCTCGTCGACCTTGGCCTTGAAAGTCGCGACGTCGATAAAGGCGGCGATGTCGATCGCCACGATCAACTGGCCGGTATTGGTCGGGGTGACCTGATCGGCGTTGAAGTCGATCACGTCGCGGCCGAATCTCGCGCCGTTGAGGGTTCCGGCGAGCAGGCCGAAAATGAGGGCGAGGCCGTAACCCTTCGGTCCTCCGATCGGCAGCAGGAATCCGTCGTTGGCGCGCCGGGGATCGGTGATGGGTTCGCCCTCGCGGTCGATCATCCAGCCGACCGGCATGTCCTCGCCGCGCTGGAGCAGGGTCTTGACCTTGCCATAGGCGGCGACGGTGGTCGCCATGTCGAGCACGATCGGCGGGCGGGACGCGGACGGCACCGCGATCGCGATTGGGTTGGTGCTGAGCAGCATCTCGGTGCCGCCCCACGGCGGCAGGTGGTTGGCGTTCCCGACCGCGATATAGAGGCCGATCATGTCGCGCGCGAGCGCCATGCGGGCGTAGAGCGCGGCGGGCCCGGCGTGATTGCTGCCCCGCGCGCCGACCCAGCCGACGCCGGCTTCGGCCGCCTTCTCCATCGCAAGCTCGGCGGCGCGGCGCATGACCAGATGGCCGAGCCCATTGTCGCCGTCGAGGAGCGCCTGGCCCGAGCGCTCGCGCACCACGCGAATGTTCGGCCGCGTGTTGATCCCTCCCGCCCGGATGCGCCTCACGTAATGCGGCAGGCGAATGACGCCGTGGCCGTCGGCGCCGAAGGCGTCCGCCTCCGCCATCAGTCCCGCGACGATCGCGGCGTCCTCCTCCGGAATTTTGGCGGCGACCAAAGCGCGCCGGATGAAGGCCTTGAGGTCGGCTTCGTCAACGCAGCGGGCAACGGCTGTTTGATGCATATCGGCACTCGTGATCCGGCGATGAAACTGTCGTATCCCGCCCGCGGCGAGGCTTCGGGCGGGGGAGGATGCGCCGGGTGACAGCGTCCTTCAAGTCAGACCGCTGCACGCTCCCGGCGGAGGATGACGTTGGCAATTCAATGACTTAGAGCGTGATCCCGAAAAGTGGGAACCGGTTTTCGGATAAGATCACGCCAAAAATCAAAATGTTAGCGGGGCAGGCCGATTCAATTCGAACTGATCAGACTCTAGTCTGGGGCCATGATTCGCGTGACAGGACACATCTCTATCGACGAGCGCGAAGTCGAGGAGAATTTCATCCGGGCTTCGGGGCCGGGGGGTCAAAACGTCAACAAGCTCTCGACCGCGGTTCAGCTGAGATTCAACGTTCGGAACTCCACATTGCCCGATGATGTGCGTGAAAGACTGACGCGGCTCGCCGGCCGGAGATTGACCCGGGACGGCGTGCTCATCATCGGCGCCCAGCGGCATCGCACCCAAGCGCGCAATCGGCAAGACGCGCTGGAGCGGTTGATCGAATTGATCCGCCGCGCTGCCGTTGCCCCGCCGCGGAGGCGGCCGACCAAACCCAAGGCCAGCGCGGAGCGCCGGCGCCTGGCCACCAAGGCCCACCGCTCCAGAATCAAAAACTTGCGTGGAAAAAGATTTTCGGACGAGTGAGAAAGCGGCGGTCCGAGTCTAGCAGCAGCACCTCAGTCTCACGGCGCGTAACGGACCTTGCCCGCGGCGACGAGATCATAGCCTCCGAGTTCCTTCGCCCGCGCCGTCAGGGCCGGATTGCGCAGAAAATCCAGTAAGGCTTGCAGCGGGCGGCGGAAATAATCCCGCTGTCGCATGACGAGATCGAAGCGTTCCCAGATCAGCGGAACGAAATCGAGACCGGCGGCATTCGCCACCGACCGGGTCGCTATTCCGCAGTCGGCATGGCCGGCCCGGATCGCCTGGGCAATGTCGGGACCGGTCGGACAAGGCGAGCTCATGCACACCAGCCGATCCAGACTCGTGTTCGCGCGCTGAAGCAGTGACAGAAGGAGGAGTTGCGCGCCCGCTCCTTTGGGACGAAGCGCCATGCGGGCGCGGCGCGCGGCGACATTTTCGATCGACTTGAGCTTCAGCGGATTGCCGTGAGCGACCACCAGTCCTTGTTCGCGGCGCGCGAAAGCGATCAACACCGCATCATGGAGATTTTTCCGGTCACGCATGGCCGCGACATTGGCATCGTTGTCC
>JAHFPO010000027.1 GCA_023266695.1 Hyphomicrobiales bacterium
CAACCTCGATCGCTTTCGCCGCCATATCGAGGCCGCCTACACGATCATGTGGGAGCGCTATCAGCGCGGAGAGCCGCCGGAAAGCTTTGCCGTCGACCCGATCGATTGAGGCCTCAGCGCCAGCGCCGCGCGATCACATGGTCGAGCGAAATGACTCCGGGACCGCGCGCGATCACGAGAAGAAAGCATGCCGCCCACACGCCGTGGGTCGGCCAGGCGCCCGGATAGACGAAAATCTGGATCACCGCGGTCATGGTGAGCAAAGCCAGCGCCGCGTAGCGCGTCGCCAAACCGACCACGAGCAGGATCGGAAAGAAATGTTCGGCGAAGGCCGCGAGATTGGCGGCGAGCTCGGGATCGACGAGCGGTAGCTGATATTCCTCGCGGAAGAGCGCGACCGCGCTCTCGGTCACCCGCCAGCCTTCGACCTTGGTCTCACCGGAATACCAGAACACGGCGGCCGGAAACACGCGCGCCGCGAGTGCCACGATCGAATGGGGAATGCAATCCATCAAACCGATCGACCAACGCACCAGCGACACGATGGCCGCGATGGCTCCGCTATCCGCACGCGAGGTTGTAATCATGGCATTTCATCCTTCTGCAAATTGGCAAGAAAAACTTTCGTGACCGCGCCCGCGCCGATCAGCCCGGCGAGATTGGCGGCAAGATCGAAGTCCGCGCTTTCGCCGAGCGCCGTTCCGGCAGCGGCGGCGAGCGGCGCGCCGGCGAAAAGCGCGGAGAGAAACGCAGCGCCGCCGGCGGGCAGCGCGCGTACTTCGACTTCGAGCGCGGGGCGAACGACGAGCGCGTCCTCACCGGACCAGTCCTCGATCGGGGCGAGCTCGATCTCGCCTGCGTTCATCGCCCAGATGGTGACGATTGGGAATTTAGAACGCACGATCTCCGCCGACGGATGCGGCACGATTCTGATTTCGCCGAGCGCCGCCTTATCGAGAGACTGCAGGATCGCGGGATCGAGCGGCTTGGCCTCGGCCGCGTGATAGGCGCGCGTGCGCGCGGCTTCGAGTCGCGCGACATCGGCGAGATACGGCAACTCCGCCGCCGGCTCGAAGGAGGCGATGAAATCTAGAAAGTCATCGCCGTAGAACATCAATACGGGTGAGCGCGGCGGATTCTCGATGACGAAGACGCGCGCCATGGCGGCGAAGAATTCCTCGCCGACGATGCGCTGGACCGCCGGGAAGCGCTTGGCAAGCGCGTTGACGAGGCCGACGACCACGTTGTTGCGGTAGACCGCGAAGCGCTTGGCGGGCGGAGACGCCGTGTGCGAGACAAGCGCTCCGGGCACCGGCCGCTGCGGGTCGAGCAGCGCCAGCGCGAAGGTGTTCTGGATCGGCCCGAACATGAATGCCGCCCTCAAGCCGCCGACGCGCGCGATGCCCGCTCGAGGATCGCCTGCGCGGCTTCCGCCTCGGCGCGGAGCGTCGGCCAGTCGGGCACATCGTTGTCCCATTCGATCAGGGTCGCGACCGGACCGGTGCGGCGAATAACCTGCTGATAGAGCGCCCACACCGGATCGGCCACGCGCGTGCCATGGGCGTCAATCAGGAGCGGCGCGCCCGCGTCGTCGGTCTGCTCGTCATGGCCGCCGAGATGAATCTCTCCGACGCGGTCGAGGGGGAAGTTTTCCAGATAGCCGAGCGCATCGGTGCCGTGGTTCTTTGCCTGCACGAACACGTTGTTGACGTCGAGCAGGAGCCCGCAGCCGGTGCGGCCCGAAACCTCGCGCAGGAATTCGACTTCAGGAATCGTGCTCTCGGCGAAACGGACGTAAGTGGAGGGATTTTCCAGGAGCATCCGCCGGCCGAGCTCGGTTTGCACCTCGTCGATGTGCCCGGCGACGCGGGCGAGCGTCTCCTCGGTGTAGGGCAGCGGCAAGAGGTCGTTGTAATAGACCTCGCCGTGCGACGACCAGGCGAGATGCTCGGAGAAGCTCTCCGGCCGGTAGCGCTCGCACAGCGCCCTCAGGCGCGCGAGGTGCTCGCGGTCGAGCGGCCCCATCGAGCCAATGGAGAGCCCGACACCGTGGAGCGAGAGCGCGTAATCCTCGCACAACTTGCCGAGCTGGGCGTGGGGCGGGCCGCCCGCGCCCATGTAGTTCTCCGCATGCACCTCGAAGAAGACGAGCGGCTGCCGGGCGGCGACGATGTCGCGGAAGTGCTCCGGTTTGAACCCGACGCCGGTGCCGGCCGGAAGCTCTGATGCGAGGAACATGGGCGTACTCTTTGTAGGTGGACGGGAGAAAACGAGGCGCGCGTGTGAGGACGCGCGCCCCGTTTTGCGAGGGGATTACGACTTGATTGGCATGAGCGAACCCATGCCCTTCGGGGTCCTCATGGCATCGCAAGTGCCCTTGGCGACATATTTCCAGGCATCGCCCTGGTAGTCGACCTTGGAGGTGCCGGCGCACGTGGTGCCGGCGCCGGCGGCGCAGTCGTTCTGGCCCTTGAGCGAGATGCCGTAGCATTTGTCCATCGTCGGCTGCGGCGGCTTCGGTGCGCCCCAGGCCGGCGCCGAGAGCATGGCGATCGCGGCCGCGAGCGAGCCGGCGATGGTGGCGGTGGTGATGTGATTCCTCACGGTCATGGACGGATCCTTTCCGATAGATGAGGGGGGGACGAATCGAAGGCCGTGACCTTTTGTGTCTGCCTCCGGCGGACCTGTTTTCCCGGTCTCACCTTGGGTTCTTCGCGGCGAAGGGACTCCGTGTTACGCCGTTCACGGCGATGTGTTCGGCCGACCGGCGGTCACTTTGGCGTGAATCTCCAGCCTCGAGCGTAACGATACGATGGGTGCGGACGAATTGGATGCAGGAGCGCGCGTGAAGGAGCGCGAAGCCCTTTGGGCCGAGATGATGCGCGCGGCCAATGCCGGAGACGCGGTCGCCTATCAGCGGCTGCTCAAGAGTTTGGTCCCAGCGCTACGTGCGGCGGCCCGGCGCGGTTTGGCACGGGCGAGAACAAGCGACGCGGATGCCGAGGACATCATGCAGGAAACGCTGTTGGCGATCCATCTGAAGCGGCACACCTGGGATGCCGACCGGCCCATCGGCCCGTGGATCCGGGCGATCGTCCACAACAAGCTGGTCGACAACCTGCGCCGGCGCGGCGGGCGCGTCGATGTTCCAATCGAAGGTTTCGAGGAAATCTTGTCCGCCGACGCGCCAAAGCCCGTGCTTGAGGTGAGCGACGTGGAACCCTATATCGGCGGCCTACCCCACCGTCAGCGCGAGGTGGTGTACGCGATTCTGCGCGAGGAAATATCGATCCGCGAAACGGCGGAGCGGCTGAAGATGACCGAAGGCGCCGTGCGCGTGGCGCTCCATCGCGGCCTTGCCGGGCTCGCGAAGCGCTTCAAGCGAGGCGAATCATGAGAACCGACGATCTCGTCCGCACGCTGGTGGCCGATCATGCGACGCGCGAAGGTCCGGTGGGGCGCACTTTTGCGATCGCGCTGGTCCTCGCTCTCGCCTTGGCGACCGCCTTGTTCGCGCTGATGTCGGGGCCGCGCAACGATTTCGCGACGGTCGTGACCGATCCGCGCTTCGTGTTCAAATTCGTGGTCACCCTCACCCTTGCCGCGAGTGCGGCCGTGCTCGTGCTGCGGCTCGCCAGTCCAGGCGTCGAGCCCCGGTTCTCGGCGCTGGCGCTTGCCGCCGGACCCGCGCTGCTTGCGCTCGGCGTGCTTGTCGAACTGGCGTTGATTCCGTCATCTCAGTGGACGACGAAACTCGTCGGGCAGAATTACCTGATCTGTCTGTCGTCGATTCCCCTGCTCTCCGCCCCGCCCCTCGTTGCCGCGCTGATGGCGCTGCGCCACGGAGCCCCGACCAGGCCCGCCTTTGCCGGCGCGGTCGCGGGCCTCCTTGCCGGCGGCATCGGCGCCACGCTCTATGCGGCGCAATGCACCGACGACTCCCCGCTGTTCGTCGCGACCTGGTACACGATCACGATCGCGGGCGTGACGGGTATTGGAAGTCTCGCCGGCGCGCGCCTGTTGCGCTGGTAAACCAAAAAACTCGGCACCCGCGCTGGCGAGCCGGCGCGGATGCCGTCGTCAAAAGCTTCCTCTTCCGTTCAGGGCGCGAGGATGCGCTTGCGGAACAGCCAGCCCGCGATCGCGCCCGCGATCGTCGGCACCACCAGGAACAGCCAGACCTGGGCGAGTGCCTTGCCTTGGACGATGACGGCGGGACCGAAGCTGCGCGCCGGATTGACCGACAATCCAGTCACGTTGAAGAACGGCAAATGCAGGACCATCAGCGTGAGGCCGATCACGAGGCCCGCGACTGGGCTCGCCGTCTTCCCGTTGGTCGCACCGAGGATGACCGTCACGAAGATGAAGGTCGCGAGCAGTTCTGCGAGCGCCGCGGTCTCGGGACTGTAGCCGCCGAGGAAGCCGGGGCCATAACCGTTCTGGCCGAGATTGGCGTTCGCGATATTGATGGCGGGGCCGCCCTTGCCGGTGAGGATCGCCCAGATCAGCGCCGCACCGATCACCGCGCCGACGAACTGGGCGATGATGTAGCCGACCGCCACATTGGTCTTCATCCGGCCGGCGGTGACCATTGCCACCGTGACCGCCGGATTGAGGTGAGCACCGGAGACCGGACCGAGACCGTAGGCGACGGCCGCGACCGCGAGACCAAACGCCGTACCGATACCGAGGACGTTCACGACCGGAGTGCCGCTGTACCCGCCGATCGCCACCGTACCGCAGCCGACGAGCACCAGCACGGCCGTGCCGATGCATTCGGCGAGATAGACCTTCATGCTCTTGTCCATGCGTTCTCTCCGCCAAGCCCATGCGAATCGGGGCGGCAAAGCCTATCGCATTTAGGGTGTGATCCCGAAAAAGCCTGCCCCGGACTTGATCCGGGGTGGGAACCGGTTTTCGGATAAGATCACGCCCAAAATCATAATGTTAGCGGGGCAGGCCGATTCAATTCGAACTGATCAGACTCTAGGCGGGCCGAATCTCGGCCGCCGGGTCGGCGCCGAATCGCTCCCGCCGGGCGCTCGAGCACCGTCCCGGAGCGAACGAACACCCCGGTATTCCGTCCCCGAAAGAGCGTGTATGATGGGGACTTAACCTTATCCGACAGGGAGAGTTTCCATGATCCGCTATGCGCTCGTCGCGACCATCCTCGCCGTCACGGCGAGTTCCGCCGCGGCTCAATCCCGTGTCCAGACCGGGGTGCTCGAATGCATCACCCTGCCGTCGGTCGGAATGATCGTCGGTTCGGTGCGGGAGATGGACTGCATCTTCAAACCCACGATCGGCCCGCAGCAGAGCTACTCCGGAACGCAAGGGCGCATCGGTATCGACGTCGGCATCCGCGACCGCGCGGGTCTGGCCTGGGCCGTGTTCTCGCCGACCGTGCAGATCGGAGCGGGCGAGCTTGCCGGCAACTATGGCGGGGTCTCGGCCGACGCCGCGGTCGGCCTCGGGGTTGGCGCCAATGCGCTCATCGGCGGCTCCAACAATTCGTTCGCGTTGCAGCCGCTCAGCCTCGAAGGGCAAGTTGGACTCAGTGCCGGGGGCGGCATCACCGGGCTTACGTTGACCTACAGGCGGTAGCGGCGCAGTCGTGAATTCTGGCGGAGACGGAGGGATTCGAACCCTCGATACGGTGTTAGCCGTATAACGGTTTAGCAAACCGCCGCCTTCAGCCACTCGGCCACGTCTCCGTGCCCCCAGTCATGCCGAAGGGGCCGGCGCTTTGCAAGGCGCCGACCCCTTCCGCGTCCCCCTCCCCGGGGTCCCCTTCTTCTTGTTGTTCGTGCTCAGGCCGCGATCCACTCGCGCGCGGCGCGCTGGGCTGCCGCGATCTCCGCCGCGGACATCTCGGCCGCGAGCTCGCGGCGATAGTTCGCCGCTTCGCGATTGCCGCGCACGGCGGCGAGATTGAACCACTTGTGCGCGGCGACCTTGTCGGCCGGCACCACGCCGCCGATCGAGTAGAACATGCCGAGCTTGAAGCAGATCTCGCCGGACGATGGATCCGGCTGCTTCGCGGCGTTTTCCAGCGCGTAGAGTTCGCTGCGCCCCATCTTGGCCCCCTGTTGCCTGAGCAGCGTTTGCTGCCGCTCTTTATTCAGCCGGACGCGAAGTCCGGCATGGGCGCGAGCATGCCGCCGACAATTGAATCGCATGCTAATGGGTTGGATGAACGAATCCTGACCCGGCGCGGCTTTCTGCGGGCCGATTCAGGTTCGATTCAGCATCGGGATCGCGCAGCCAAAGCGACTCTTTCGGCGCGGAAAGAGAGCGGAAACGATGCCGGGTGACGGAACGCTCACCATGCCCGCAGGCATTCCTTCGGCGGGTCCGATGCCGGCGACAGCTGGGTCAGGTGCTCGGCGGCGGCGCGAAGAAGCACTTGCGCGAGCCGCCCCATTGGCAGCGCCAATAGCGGCCGTCGGGCGACGGCTGAGCCTCGTCGAAGGGTACGATCTCCTCAAGGCTGCGCACGAAATAGCCCACCGAGGTCACGCTCACATCCCCTGACGCGAGTTCGAAGCAATCGCGCTCGCCGCAGCACAATTCGCCGGCCGCGTTCCGGTAGCCGCCGGTGTTGATCCATTCGGCCGGACCATGGGCGCGTGCGAGCGACAGCATCGCCACCGCTGCAATCGCTGCAACCGTGAGAAGCCTGATCTGGCCTGTGACCGGCATGCGCCGACCCAGGCGGCGTGAAACGGTCTTGCTCGGGGCCATTACCCGCTCCATCACGCGGGAAATCATCCCAAGGTGGGATTCGTTTCCTTAACAATTCGTTAACTATGATTCTCGCCCCGCAATCAAGGACTTCGCCCGTTCCCGCCGGCACGCCTGGCGAATCGGCGTGAGGCGATTCTGTGCGCGTCAAGTGCGCGCGCCCTGGGTGAACAGGATGCGCCAGGATTCCGTGTCCTTCTTGTTGCCGGGGGGGCTATAGCCTTCGACGGTGACGGCGAGCCCGCGCGCGGCAGCGGGCCGGGCTTCCAGTGCGTCGAGCCAGCGTTTCAGGTGCGGAAACTCGCCGATCACCTGTCCCTGCCGCTCCCACCGCCGCGCCCAGCCGAGACAGGCGAAGTCGGCAATCGAGAGCGGGCCTGCGAGATACTCGTGGCGTGCGAGCCGCTTGTTCATGATGCCATAGAGGCGGCGGCACTCGTTGGTGTAGCGGTTGATCGCGTATTCGATCTGGTCCGGGGCATAGTGGCGGAAATGATGCGCCTGGCCCGCCATCGGCCCGAGGCCGCCCATCTGCCAGTGCAGCCATTCATCGACCCGCACGCGCTTGCGTTCGTAGGCGGGATAGAACCTGCCGGTCTTGCGGCCGAGATATTGCAGGATCGCGCCCGACTCGAACACCGAGATCGCCGAGCCGCTGGGGCCGTTGGGGTCGACGATCGCCGGAATGCGGTTGTTGGGAGAAATTTCCAGGAACTGGGATTCGAACTGTTCGCCTTTGCCGATGTTGACCGGCTTGACGACATAGGGAAGTCCGCACTCCTCCAACATGACGGTGATCTTGAGGCCGTTCGGCGTCGGCCAGAAATAGAGCACGATCGGCCCCTGCCGGATGTTCGCGCCGGTCTGCGCTCTCGAGCCGGTGAGCGTCTTCGCTGACGCGCGGAGTTTCGACTTCCTTCGCGTCTTACCGGAAGTTCGAGCCTTGGATTTCTTGGCGCGTGCCATCACGGGCTCCGAGAGCGGGAGGTAAATGCGGCGTCGATTGCCTATTCAAACCACCAGCCCCGGAAATCCCCGAGCGAGATGCGATCATCCGGCGCAGTTACAGCGGTGCACGACACGCAAAGAACTCCTGCGCCCGCCTGCGTGTATGCAGGAGACCGGCGCCTGATCATTGAAGATGAACCAGTCGGACTATCCGTGCCGCCTCACCGCCCTAGCGCTTGAGACTATCAGGTACCTTGCCGCCATTTTCGGCCAGCTTCTGAATGACTTGTTTGTGCAGCCACATATTCATCTTGGCCGAATCGTTGGTGTCGCCGTCGTATTTCAGCTCCTTTGCGAGCTGTTTGCGCGCGCCAAGGCTGCTATCCAAATCGATAACCTTCATCAGATCGACGATCGAATTCCGCCAATCGAGTTTTTCGGTTTTCTGCGCGGCGGCCTTGGTCAGAACCGCCTCCACATCCACGGCGGATGCGGCGGTTGGCGAAGTACCGGGCACGCCGATTGCTTTTCCGGCGCCTAAGATCGCATTCATGATGCTTCCGAGGATACTCATCGCGTCGCTCCTATGGGCATGATTGGCCGATATTTCCCAGGTAATCACTGGATCGAAGTGAAGGATAGCAGTCTATTGGGTTTTCAGAATACGGCGAGTATCGCGGCGGGTGTTTTCGACGGCTCGATCATCGTGAACGAGTTTCGGAAAGTCGATTTGACCATTTTTCCCGGGCACTTGGACGCATTCCATCCATCGTGGTTGCTGCGCGGTCGTTTTCCACATCGCTGCCCGGCCGGTCGCGGCGATAACGCCGTGCAGCCGTCCTTTGTGAATTACCTCGGCCGTTGCAGCTCGCCGTCCGGGCTCATCTGATCGATCGCCCCCGGCAGCTGCTTGGACAGGATATCGAGCGCCTGATCGACCGGAAGTCCCATCTTGCGGGCAATGTCCTGCACTTCCTTATTGCCGAGCGCTTCGCGGATCTGGTCCGGCGACACCGGAAGATTGCTGCCGTTGCCGAGCCAGGACGTAACTTGTTTGTCGAGGCCGGCTTCCTGCAGCTTTTGCAAGAGTCCGCTGACATTGCCGAGGTCCGTGTTCTGCAACACCTTGGACAGCACGCCCTCAAGGCTGCCTGACTGGACCTGGTCCAGCACGCCTTTCAACACGGTGCCGGCCAATTGATCGAATAGGCCCATCGTTCCGCCCTCCGTTCGCGCCAAGACTTTCTACCCGACATGCCGCGGCCCGGATGACCCGATTAGGGGGGAATGCGGACCCCATTTACATCCGCCCGATCCGGCGTGGCGAGACGTTGAAATGCAGCGAACTTAACGCTTCTTCCGCTTCTTCCGCTTCTTCTTCATCCGCTTTGCCGCGGCTTCGAGCTTCTTCCGGCTGTTGCCCACGCGCTTGATCAGTTTGCGCACCGCTGCGGCCGTCATGCGGTGCTTGCGGGCGAAATAGGCGACTTCATGGGGCTGGTTCGCGGACACCCTGGCCCGGTCGGCTTTGGCATGCCGCTTCAGCGCGGCATCGAGCTTCTTTCGGCTGTTGCCCACGCGCTTGATCAGTTTCCGCACCGCTGCGGGCGTGATGCCGTGTTTGCGGGCGTAGTAGGCGACTTCGTAACCTTCGCTTGCGGATACCCGGGCGCGGTCAGCCTTGCCACGCTTCCTCTTGTTGTCGGCCATGTTCCTGTCTCCTTGAATCAAGATCTCGAAACTCGTTCATGCGGGCTCCCGAAGTCAATTCGCTTCTTGTGTCATCACGGGAATCCGCCCCGCGAGCTATGTGGAGCGGCGAGCCGATAAATCGCGAATTTCGGTGAGCAGCTTCACCTCGGCGGAAACTTCGGGCGCCTTCGGCTTTGCTTCCTCCCGCCTTCTCAGTTTGTTCATCGCTCGGATGACGAGGAAGAGCACGAACGCGACGATCAAGAAATTGATACAGCGAGATCGACTACGTTTCCCCGCAACGCGAACTTCTTGAACTCATCCAATATGGCGTTCGCCTAAGCTCCCGGTGACGAGCTGCGAGCCATGACAAGGGTCGCCAATCCTAGCTTCCCACCGCGTCGCTGACGCACTTCTTGGTGAAGCTATCCTTGGCGGCGCCAGTCAGCTTCTTGTCCATGGCGCCCTTGTCGCAGGACGCCTTGGCGTCATTCTCGCACTTGGTCATGAAGCTCGTCATGGCGGCGCCGGCGAGTTTCATGTTGCCGGCCTCGACCTTGCACGACGCCGCGAACGCGCTTCCCGCGACGAGCGAAAGGGCGGCGGCGAGTACAATCGTTTTCATGGCTTTTCTCCTGGGGTGGGTAAAATCTCAGGATCGACCCGTCGACTCGGAAGTCCGGTCGGCTTCTCAATCCTTCCAATCAGTATGCGCTGCGGATCGACGCAGTCAAGGGCGGCGGCTATGGCGGGTCCTTCGCGAGCGGTTTGCGCGCGGCGAAGCTGCGATCCAGGCCGAGAAGCCTCATCAGGCGACGATCGACACTCGCCAATCGAGCTTATTCCCGTCATGATGACCTGTCCGACCATCTCCATCCCAATGCTGGAGCCGGTATTGGCCGCTCCGAAGTCCACTGGACTCTTGAAATAGAAACCGGCAAACTTTGCATAGATTGCAAAACGCCACGGGTGAAGAGCCTTTATCCGTGCCCGAGCGACGTTGGCCGGATTTCATCGAGCCCGGAAGTGCAACTCGACATTGATCGGAAGTTAAGGAGGATGCTCTTGACCGATTGTGAAACGGCCGGGAGGATCATCGGATCAGCAGCCAGGGAGTAGGGAAATGTACAAGCGAATGATCGTGGCGGCGTTATCTGCGGCAGCGTTCAGTTTCGTGCTGATCGCCGGACAGGCTCAGGCCCTCACCCGCAAGGAATGCAACGACGAATGGAGTTCGTTGAGCGAGTCGAAGAAGGCCGCGGCCAAGAACAAGACCGCGTTCGTCAAGGACTGCATGGCAAAAGATGATGCGAAAGGGGCGAAGGCCGAAAAGAAAGAGAAGGCCGAAAAGAAAGAGAAGGCTGAGAAGGCTGAGAAGCAAGAGAAGGCCGAAAAGAAGGAAAAGGCCGAAAAGAAGGAAAAGGCCGAGAAGAAAGAGAAGGCGGAGAGAAAGAGTTCGGTGGGCGGCCCCGGCCAGCACGCGACCGAGGCTGAAGCGAAGCGCACTTGTCCCAGCGACAACGTCGTGTGGCTCAACACGAGATCCGGCATCTATCACTTCGCCGGCACTGCGGATTACGGCAAAACAAAGCAAGGCGCGTATATGTGCCAGCAAGAAGCCAATCGCGCTGGGCGCGCCGCCAAGGACGAGAAGCAGCCGTCGAAGAAATAACTATCGAGCGGCAATACTCCCTCCTCAACAACGAACCCCGCCTGAGGTGATTGGGCGGGGTTTTTTGTCAAGCCCGATTGGCTAAATTCAATCGTCGACCCAATGAAGATTCTCGAATTAGACGGCAGCCTTGCCGCACGCAAACAGCTCGCTATGGAGCTGCAGTACACCGGCAGATTTGCCGCGATGAACCGCGCGGCGCCGTGTCCGGGATGACGTTTACCTGACACTCAAGAACTCAAGTCCGGCGCAGCGAAAAATACAGCTCACCCCCCAGGGCCGGAAACGCCGCGCCCCACAAGAGGTTCGCCCGCGCCCAGCTCTCGGTATTCTCAAGAAAGAGCCCGCTCCAGCGAACGAGGAACGTCCCGGCCAGGAGATCGACCGCGAACTCATTCCGCCGCGCAAATCGCCTGATGCGCCCGGGGGTGATCACCGACAGATGCCGGTGAACTCGCACGTCCTGCAAGACGGTCCGATATTTTCTCCGCAACCACGGCTCATGAATGAGAGCCAGCACATCGGGCATCGTGGGCGAGCCGCCGATCATGATCGCGTCATCGTGCATCACCGCGCGCAAGCGAAGCATCGCCGCCTCCGGATCGAACAAATGCTCCAGAACATGGATCAGCACGACCGCGTCATAGCGGCGGCCCCGCAAGTCGATGGAACGCTCGATATCGGCTTCGATGTAGTCGGTGTAGGGATAGCGTTCGAGCGTCGATGGCTGGACTTTCACGTCGACGCCGTCCCAGCGCTCGATCCAGGATGGGAGACGAAAGCGTTCGCCCTCCTGCTTCGCCCCGCCCATGAAGCCGACCATCCTGCCGTCGCCGATGCCCACTTCGAGCACCGACAACGGCTTGCCGAGCCGCGCATGCAGCTTCTCCAAGATCAGGCGCGGAAACCAGTAGCGCAGGAAGCGGATCGGATAGCGGGTGGTGATCCCCTTCTCGAGGGCAGGGACGGTATCGAAGCCGTGGAGCGGCCAGCCGATGTGCTCGAACATTTTCATCGCCCCTATTGAATGATCATCCAAACATTGACAAGCCGAAGATGGGGGGCAAACCGCGGGGCTCGGGTCACGAACACGCCGGCGAGCGCGGATCGAGCCGCGCGAGGAACCAGGTCTCGCCGCGCGTCGCGAGCACGCTTGAGGGCGGCGCCGCGATCTCGATCTTCTCGATCGTCAGCGTATCGACGGCTGCGAGCCTGCGTGCATGGCTCTCCTGCCCGTCGGTCCAGATTAGCACGCAGGATCGTGCATCGCTTGGGCGGCGCGGCACGCGCTCGGCCCGTAACGAGGCTGTGGAGGTCACGCGCAGATCGGGCAGGAAGGCGCGCAGGTTGCCCACGTCGCGTACGGCGATGCTGATCGCCGTGCCGTTCGTGATCCCGCGCGCTTTCAGGGCGTCGGCAAGCTCCGCATAGGGAAGCAGCAATCCCCGGGCCAACTTCCGCGTGATCGGGTTGTCGGAGATCGCGACGAAACGGAAGCCGAGCATGAAGATCGCGACAGCGGCCGCGAAGGCGGCGAAGCGCCGGATCACCCCCTCCCCCGGCGCCAGGCGCGCGACGCGCGCGAACACATAGACCGGCGCCACCATCAGGATCGGATGCATGTAGAGGACGCGGACGTTGGTGGCGCCGGTGACGACGATGCCGAGCGCGGTGAGGAGCGCCGCGCTGATCATGGTGCGCAGGACCAGGCGTTCAACCGTCGATGCCGCCGGTGCGCCGGCCGGCGCCCGCATGAACGCGCGCGGCGCAAGCACGGCGACGAACAGGAGCCACGGCAGCAGAAAGGCCGGCAGCGAGCGCACGAGCCGTCCGAGTCCCATGACGACTCTCACCGCATAGGGCTGTGCTACCGGAATCATATGGTCGACGACTTCGGCCACCACGTTGCCCCGCACCCGCATGATCCAGATCACGAAAGGCGCGAGTGCCGCGAGCGTGAGCGCCGCCGACAGGAAGAGGCGCGGATCGGCGAGCCGCGCGCGCAGCTCGCCGAGGCCGAGCGTCGCGAGCACGAGCCCGCCGAGAAAGAGCGGATAGCTGAATTTCGAATAAAAACCGAGCGCGATCGCAAGGCCGAGGAAAACGGCCGTGCCGGTCGCCGGGCGCTCGTAGAAGCGGATCGCCGCGTGCAAGCTCGCCATGCAGGCGATCGACAACAGGATCGTCTGGGTCGCCCATTCATGGAAGGTCCAGCCGACCTGATAGTGGAAGGCGAGCGAGAGCGAGGCGACGGCGGCCCAACGATCGTCCTTCACCGCCGCCCGCACCGCGCCGAAAGTGGCGAGGCCGAGCACGGCGATCAGCCCATAGCGGACGGCGAGATGGCTCTCGATGCCGGTGCCGAGCCCCTGTTGCGACAGCCACAGCAGCCATTCGTAGAGCGGCGGCTGGCGCACCTGATAGCCGAGCGCAAGCGTCTGCACCAACTCGCTCTCGCGCGAATCGTCGAGGGCGAGCGTGCGCGTAAGGGAAAGCCGGAGAGCGATGTGCGCGAGACCGTAGACGATCCAGAACAGAGCGACGCCGCGCAGAGAGAGCAGGGCGGCGATCAGACCGTTCGTGAAGGTACCGTTGAGTGCCAATCGAGACATTCTTCCCCGGCTCTCTGGCGCGCCCCTGAATCGCTCTTGTAGCGAATGATCAATGAAATGTATCCGTATCATGCCAGGGATTAATTTGATGGGTACGACCAGAGCCTCTATGGTCTGAATTCCTGCACGCGCCATAAGAGTGCATCCGATTTCACGCGAACCCCATGGTCCAATCCTTCCGCATCGGTTTCCTGCTGTTTCCCGGTCTCACCCAGCTCGACCTGACCGGGCCTTATGAAGTGCTCAACCGGCTGCCGGGCGCCGAGACCCATCTCATTGGGAAGAACCGCGAGCCGGTGCGCACGGGGGGCGGCCTGACGATCCTGCCCACGACGACCTATGCGGAATGCCCCGCGCTCGATCTCGTCTGCGTCCCGGGCGGCGGCGGGGTGAACGCGCTCCTCACCGACGCCGAGACGCTCGATTTCCTGCGCCGCCAGGCGAAGATTGCGCGCTATGTCACCTCGGTCTGCACCGGCACGCTGGTCCTGGGGGCGGCGGGTCTGTTGCGCGGCAAGCGCGCGACCACCCATTGGATGGCGATGGACATGCTCAAGGCCTTCGGAGCGATTGCGGTCGATGAGCGCGTGGTGGTCGATGGCAATGTCATCACCGGCGGCGGCGTGACCGCCGGGATCGATTTCGGCCTCAAGGTCGCGGCCGAAGTGGCGGGCGAGGAGGTGGCGCGGGGAATTCAGCTCGCGATCGAATATGACCCGCGGCCGCCGTTCGACAGCGGCCATCCGCGCAGCGCCGATCCCGCCCTGGTCGAGAAGATCACGAAGCGCGCCGAACCGCAGCAAGCCGAACGCCGCGCCCAGGTCGAGAAGGCCGCCGCCGCCCTCGCCGCTTCCGGCCAGCCGGCGAAGACCCGGTGATGTTGCGGAATTAGATTCCGAGCTTCTTCTTCAGGAGCTCGTTCACCGCCTGCGGATTGGCCTTGCCTTGGGTCGCCTTCATCACCTCGCCGACGAACCAGCCGAGCGCTTTCGGCTTCGTCTTCACTTCTGCGACCTTGTCCGGGTTCTTGGCGATGATGTCGTCGATCACCTTTTCGATCGCGCCCGTATCGGTCACCTGCTGCAAGCCGCGTTTTTCCACGATCGCGCGCGGGTCACCGCCTTCCGCCCACACGATCTCGAACAGGTCCTTGGCGATCTTGCCGGAAATCGTCCCTTCGGCGATGAGATCGAGGATCGTACCCACCTGTTTGGCCGAGACCGGGCTCGCTTCGATCGATGTTGCTTCCTTGTTGAGGCGGCCGGCGAGCTCGTTGATGACGAAGTTGGCCGCCGCCTTGGCGTCCCTGCCCTTCGCCACCGATTCGAAATAGTCGGCCGTCTCCCGCTCGCGGATAAGTTTGGTCGCATCCAGGAGGGATAAGCCATAGTCTTGGATTAACCGCTCCCTCTTTTCGTCCGGCCATTCGGGCTGCGAGTCGGCGATGGACTTGACGAACTTCTCGTCTAACTCAAGCGGCAATAGGTCGGGATCCGGGAAGTAACGATAGTCGTGCGCCTCCTCTTTAGTCCTCATTGAGCGCGTCCCACCCCTAACCGAGTCAAACAGCCGTGTTTCTTGCTCGACCTTGCCGCCACTTTCAAGCAACTCGATCTGCCTGCGCGCTTCGTCATCGATCGCGTGGCCGATAAAGGTGATTGAATTAAGATTCTTAATCTCGCAGCGAGTGCCAAGCGGGGCGCCGGGCTTGCGCACCGACACATTCACGTCGACGCGCAGATTGCCCTTTTCCATGTCCCCATCGCAGCTACCGGCATATTGCAAGATTTGCCGCACTTTGGCGACGAAGTTCATGGCGTCCCATACTGAATGTATCTCCGGCTTCGAGACAATTTCCATTAATGCGACACCAGATCGATTTAGATCGACAAATGACATTGATGGATGTCGGTCATGTATTGACTTGCCAGCATCTTGTTCCAGATGTAGCCGCTCGATGCCAATCGTCACGGTCTGATTATCGTCCGTGTCGACAATTACTTTTCCCTCGCCCACGATCGGCGACTTGTACTGGCTGATCTGATAGCCCTGCGGCAGGTCGGGATAGAAATAATTCTTGCGGTCGAACACCGATTTGAGATTGATCTTGGCCTTGAGGCCGAGCCCGGTGCGCACCGCCTGCGCCACGCAATGCTCGTTGATGACCGGCAGCATGCCGGGCATCGCCGCATCGACCAATGAGACGTGGGAATTGGGCGCGCCCCCGAACTCGGTCGAAGCGCCCGAAAAGAGCTTCGCCTTCGACGTCACCTGGGCATGGATTTCCATGCCGATGACGACCTCCCACTCGCCGTTCCCGCCCTTGACGAGCTTCGAGGATTTCGCTGGCGCGGTCATCGGCGATCCCGGCTCATCGTTTCTTCTCGTCGGCGTCGGCGCCGAGCCGCTCCTTTTCATAGGCGATCACCCAATCCATCATCGCCCGCCAGATCGTCTCGGCGAGATCGGTGGGAAGCGAGGCCGCCGCCGCGGCGCGGCGCACCTTGGCCGCGACTTCCTCGACGCGTTCGGGAACGCGCGCCGGAACCCCATGCTCGCGTTTCACCGCGATGACGCGATCGACCACCGCCATGCGTTTGGCGATGAGCTTCACGATCTCCACGTCGAGCGCATCGATCGCGGCGCGCAGCTCGCGGAGCTCCTGCCGATCGCGCGCGGATAGCTCGCTCATCGCCGTCACCATCACCCCGCCGCCGTCCGCGGTTTATAGCGCCGCTACCGGCCCGGAACCAGCCGGTTCGAACCGGGCGCCCGCGCCCAGTCGCCCTTTTCCGCCCACCACAGGGATTGCAGCGGGGCGCCAAGGTCCTCGGGCGGCGCAGCACCCATGAGCGACGATTTGAATTCGGCGAATGTCACGAAAGTCGAACCAATCTTCCCTCCCCTGAAGGGGAGGGATTAGATTATTAAGCCGCCCACCATTTCTCCGGCTGGAATTTCCCCGCCGCCTGCTCGATCACATGGCCGAGGGAGAACAGCGTCTCCTCGTCGAACGGCTTGCCGATGAGCTGGAGCCCGAGCGGAAGCCCGCCGCCGTCGAGGCCGGCGGGCACCGAAATGCCGGGGAGCCCCGCCATGTTCACCGTCACCGTGAAGACGTCGTTGAGATACATCTCCACCGGATCGGCGCCGGACTTCTCGCCGATGGCGAAGGCGGCGGAAGGCGTCGTGGGCGTCAGCACCGCGTCGATGCCCTGCGCGAACGCCTGTTCGAAATCGCGCTTGATCAGCGTGCGCACCTTCTGGGCGCGCAGATAATAGGCGTCGTAATAGCCCGCCGACAGCACATAGGTGCCGATGAGCACGCGGCGGCGCACTTCGCGCCCGAATCCGGCAGCGCGCGTCTTCTGGTAGAGCTCGGTGATGTCGTGCCCGGGCACGCTGAGGCCGTAGCGCACGCCGTCATAGCGCGCGAGATTGGAGGAGGCCTCCGCCGGCGCCACGATGTAATAGGCCGGCAGCGCGTACCTGGTGTGCGGCAGCGAAATATCGACCAGCTCCGCGCCCGCTTTCTTCAGCCACTCGGCGCCTTGCGCCCAAAGTTTTTCGATCTCGGCCGGCATGGCGGGCACGCGATATTCCTTCGGGATGCCGATCTTCATGCCCTTGACGGATTTCCCCACCGCCTTCTCGAAGTCGGGCACCTTCACGTCGGCGGAGGTGGAATCCTTCGCATCGTGCCCGGCCATGGAGCGCAACAGGACCGCGGCGTCCTTGATGGTTCTTGCGAAGGGTCCAGCTTGGTCGAGCGAGGAGGCGAAGGCGACGATGCCCCAGCGCGAGCAGCGCCCGTAGGTCGGCTTCATGCCGACGGTGCCGGTGAAGGCGGCGGGCTGGCGGATCGACCCGCCGGTGTCGGTGCCGATGGCGGCGGGAGCGAGCCGTGCCGCCACCGCGGTGGCCGAGCCGCCGGACGAGCCGCCCGGCACCAGCGGCGCGTTCGAGCCTTTTCGCCGCCACGGCGATTGCACCGGGCCGAACGCGCTCGCCTCGTTCGACGAGCCCATGGCGAATTCGTCCATGTTGGTCTTGCCGAGCATGACCGCGCCGTCGCGCCACAGATTTCCAGTGACGGTCGACTCGTAGGCCGGTATGAAATTTTCCAAAATCTTCGAGCACGCGGTGGTGCGCACGCCCTCGGTGCAATAGAGGTCCTTGACCGCGAGCGGAATGCCTTCGAGCGGGCGCGCGTCGCCCTTCTTGAGCCGCTGGTCGGATTGGCCCGCCATCTGCTGCGCGTGCTCGGGCGTCTCCAGCACGAAGGCGTTCAAGCCCCTCGCCTCCTCCATCGCCTTCAGGTGCGCGCCGGCGAGTTCCCGCGCGGAAAATTTCTTCGCGCGTAATCCGTCGCGCGCCTCGGTGAGCGTGAGTGAGGTGAGCGAGGTCATATTATTTGCCCGTCATGGCCGGGCGAAAGGCGCGAGGCGCCGTCTTCGCGCCTGAAGACCCGGCCATCCACGCGATCCCCGGGTCTCGCTCCGCTCGCCCGGGGATGGTCGAATGAACCGCTTCGCGCTTCATTCGACCACCTTCGGCACCAAGAAGAACCCATCCTCGCTCTGCGGCGCGTTGGCGAGCACCTTCGCCGCATCGCCGCCGTCACTGACCTCGTCCTTGCGCATCTTGAGTTTCATCGGCGTGACCGAGGTCATCGGCTCGACGCCCTCGACCTTCACCTCTTTCAGTTGTTCGACGAAGCCGAGGATGGCGTTCAATTCGCCGCGCAATGGCTCGATCTCGCCCTCGTCCACGGCGATGCGCGCGAGATGGGCGATGCGCCGGACGGTGGCGGCGGCGACGGACATTCAGTCACCTCAAGCCAGAAGCATCTCAGCCCGCGCTATAGCAGAAGCGCTATTGACGCGAAACACGGGGCGGTCGTGTCTCAGTTTGAGTTCCGGTATTGACCCAATGCAGACATACAGATCGCAGGAGACCAAGAGGTTCTGACGACGGACACCTCCAGCGGAAGCGGCGGTCTGGGCAATAACTAATTGCATATAGTATGTTTTTTACCGTGTGACCTTTTTGTCACTTCGAGCTGAAAAGCCTGTTTCTAGGCCCTAAATGCCCGCCAATTCATTGCACCCGCAAGGGGGGAGGTATTATCATCATC
>JAHFPO010000127.1 GCA_023266695.1 Hyphomicrobiales bacterium
TCTTCACCGGCCTCTTCTTCGCCATCGTCATCGGGGTGGCGATCGGGCTTCTGCTCGCGCGCGTGCGGCTCTTGCGCGTCGCGCTCGAGCCCTACATCACGGTGCTCTACGCCACGCCGATGGTGGCGCTGATCCCGTTCATCCTGTCGATGCTGGGCTTCGGATTCACCGCCAAGGCGCTGACGGTATTCCTGTTCGCGGTGTTTCCGATCCTCTACAACACCATCGAGGGCGCGCGCAGCATCAAGCCGGAAATGCTGGAGGTGGCGAAATCCTTCCGCTCGAGCGAATGGGCGATCTGGCGCGACGTGCTGGTGCCCTACACGCTCCCGTTCACGATGACCGGTATCCGCCTCGGCATCGGCCGCGGCCTCGTCGGCATGGTGGCGGCGGAATTCTTTCTCTCCGGCAGCGGGCTCGGTCTCCTGCTCTTCAGCAGCGGGCAGGACTTCGACGTGGCGGGCGTATACGCCGTGATCATCGTCATCACCATCGTCGGCGTCATGCTGATGGGAATCGGCCGCGCGCTGGAAAACCGTTTCGCCGCGTGGCGGGGGCTCGAGCGATGAGTTCCCCGGATCTTATCCTCGAACGGCCGGCGACGGAAGCGCGCCTGCGCGCGTTCGTCTTCAGCGACACCGGCGCGCGCGTGATCGCCGGCATCGCGATCCTGCTCCTGTGGGAGGTCGTGGTGCGGCTGTTCGCGCCGGCTTATGTCGCCAAGCCGAGCGGCATCGTGATCGCGATCCCCAAGGTGTTCTCGAATCCCGCCTTCTGGGACTCTGTCGGCGTCACCGTCGGCGCCGTCGCGCAGGGGCTGGCGATCGCCTTCGTCGCCGGGACGCTGATCGGGGCCGCCATGGGCCGCATCCGCTTGGTGGAAAATTTCCTGCAGCTCTATGTCAACGGCTTCTTCGCGATGCCGATGATCGCGATCCTGCCCTTGGTGACCATCTGGTTCGGCTACACCGGCGACGCGCGGCTCGCCACCATCGTGTTCGCGGCGTTCTTCTCGATCGCGCTCAATGTCGCCGACGGCGCGCGCGCGACCCCGCCGGAATATATCGAGGTCTCGCGCTCCTTCCGCGGCTCCGGCTGGTCGCGCCTATTCGACGTGGTGCTGCCTTCGTCGATGCCGTATCTGCTTGCGGGTCTCCGGCTCGCCGCCGGCCGCGCCGTGGTCGGCGCGGTGGTGGCGGAATTCTACGTGGCGTTGCCGGGGCTCGGCTATTTCATCCTCTTCCATACCCGCACCTTCCGCCACGACGAGGCATTCGTCGCGGTCGCCGTTCTCACCGGCGCTTGCGTGCTCTTTGATATCGCGGTTGCCCAGGCGACGACCCGGTTCCTGCCTTGGTACCGCCGCGACGAACGCACCGATTGACCGCCGCGATGAACAAGCCGCAACGAGGCGATGCGGCGGGAAAAGACTCACGCGTGCAGGCGGCAATCGCCCACTGGGGGGCGCGCTTCGTCGCCAATGGGGTGGTGCTCATCGACTTCGAGGAGGTCACCGCCTCGATCAATAGCTGGGACGACTGGTGCCGCGCCTGGAGCGCGCGCGCCGAAGTGCACGAGCGGCTCGGCCGCGACGCGCTGGCAAAAAAGTACAACCTGAGCGCGGGCGAGCACTTGCAACGTGCCGGGGTCTATTACCATTTCGCCAAGTTCCTGTTCGTGCAGGATATTCCGCAGATGCGGGCGGCCCACGAAAAAGCGGTCGAATGCCGCCGCCTGGCATTGCCGCATCTCAGGCCGCCCGGCGAGCGCGTCGAGATTCCCTATGAAGGAAAACGATTGTTCGGAATCCTGCGCCGGCCCATGGGCGTCGCGCGCCCGCCGGTAGTGGTGATGGCGCAGGGACTCGACTCCGCCAAGGAGGAGATGGACGCCTACGAGCAGCCCTTCCTCGCGCGCGGGATGGCGACGCTCGCCTTCGACGGGCCGGGCCAGGGCGAAGGCGAATACGATTTCGCGATTCGCGGCGATTACGAGGTGCCGGTGAAGGCGGTGGTGGATTTCGTCGAGACGCGGCACGATCTCGACAGCACGCGCATCGGCCTGTGGGGCGTGAGCTTAGGGGGCTATTACGCGTCGCGGGCGGCGGCCTTCGAGAAGCGCATCAAGGCGTGCATCGCGCTCTCCGGTCCCTACGACTGGGGCGAGGCGTGGGACGGCCTGCCGGAATTGACCCGCGAGGCGTTCCGCGTGCGCAGTCACTGCGCGACCATGGCGGAGGCGAAGCGTCATGCGGCGACGCTCTCGCTCGTCGATGTCGCCGGCCGCATCACTTCTCCCCTCTTCCTCGTCACCGGAAAACTCGACCGCGTCTACTCCTGGCAGCACGCCGAACGCCTGGCGCGCGCGGTCAAGGGCCCGGTCGAATTGTTGATCATCGAGGACGGCAACCACGTCGCCAACAACCGCGCCCATCGCTGGCGTCCGCGGAGCGCGGACTGGATGGCGGAGCGGCTGGGAGTTTTCCCGTCATCCTGAGGTGGCGAGCGAAACGCGCCCTCGAAGGACGACGGAAGCCTCAGACCCGCGCGAAGCCGCGCGGAACATTGTGCAGCCGTTCGATGCCGGTGGCGGTGACGAGCACGAGCTCGCCGGTCTGCACGCCGGCGCGGCCGTCCTCAGTCACCACATTGGGCTGGATCACCACCGTCATGCCGGCATGAAACGGCTCGGTTGGAACCGGGCCGGCGGGACGGCTATTGGAGCCGAGGATCGGCGGCAGATAGCCGCCGCCATAGCCGTGCACGAGATCGTCGATGGTGGTGAAGCCGGCGTCTTCGATCACGCCCGCGGCGGCGATCACGTCGGCGGGCTTGGCGCCATCCTTGAGAACGGCGGCGATGGCGTCGAAAGCAGCGTCCGCCGCCGCGTGCAGATCGCGATAGAGCTTGGGTGGCTCCTCGCCGATTACGAAGCTCCGCAGCACCTGGCCGGGATGCTCCCAGAACGCCGCGCTCACCTCGGCGAACACCACGTCGCCCTTCGCGACCCGCCGGGTCGAGGGAAACTGCGCCGGCACCGCGACCTTCGGATCGCGCATGGACGTCACGCCGATATAGTGGATGACATTGGTGCCGCCCTCGGCCACATAGGCGCGCTCGATGAGATCGCCGAGCGCGCGCTCGGAGAGGCCCGGCTTCAGGCCGTCGCGCAGCGCCAGCATGCCGGCGTCGCTCATCGCCGCGCCGATCCGCATCCAGTCGATTTCTTCCGCCGACTTCACCATGCGCAGCCGCTGATAGGCGCGATTGAGATCGGCGATCCGACCGACCGCCGCGTTCAACTTGGCGTGCTGCGTGAAAGTCATCGGGCCGATCACGCCGACGCGACCGTTCTTGGCGCCGCGCTTCTTCAGCTCGGCGATCGCCGTGTCGATCGCGGATTTCCCGCCCCACTCGACCGCGGCCTCGGCGAGGCGGCGGGCGAGCGGCACATGATTGAAATACTGGACGTAGAGCGCGTCGCGCCGGCCCGGCGTGAGCACGCCGACCGCTTCTACCGTCACCGGCCATTGGGTCAACCATTGCACCGCCGAGCCGAACCGATGGGCGCCGCAAAAGACCAGATGATCGACATCGGCTTGGGCGAGCGCGGCCTCGATCAAGGCGCGCCGGCGCGCCATCTCGGTCGCCGAGAAGCGCGGATATTCGGCCTCGATGATGCGTTGGAGACGGGCGGACAGCGAGAGCGCCATGATCCTGCCTGCGATGCGCCGGTGCCTCCGCGGCCCGTCAGTTCGGACTTTTCTTGCCGCCGCTCGCGGACGCCGCCTGCCGGCAGGCGAGCCAGACCTTCTCGAGCGTCGCCGGCATGTCGAGTTTCGCCCCCGCCTCGCCCGGAATGGCGTCGGCGATCGCGTTCATGATCGCGGCGAGCGAGGCGGTGGTGCCCGCTTCGCCCACGCCCTTGACGCCGAGCGGGTTGGTCGTCGAAGGCACGGAATGAATATCGCCGACCACGTCGGGCATCTCGTCGGCGCGCGGCATGGTGTAGTCCATGAAGGTGGCGGTGAGGAGCTGGCCGTTGTCGGCATCGTAAACGATGTTCTCGAGCACCGCCTGGCCGAGCCCTTGCGCGACGCCGCCCTGGACCTGCGCCTCGACGATGGTGTGATCGAGCACCTTGCCGCAGTCGTCGACGGCAATATAGGCGACGACCTTGACGACGCCGGTCTCCGGATCGATCTCGACCTCGGCGACGTGGCAGCCGTTGGGAAAGGTCTGCGGCGTTTCCGCCGTCACGCGGGTGTCGAGCGACTCGACGACGCCTTTGGCCGCCAGCTCGCGGGCATGCTCGGCGAGCTCGAACAGCGGCACGCGGCGGTTGGTGCCCCGGACCTCGAAGGCGCCGTCGCGATAGGCGATTTCCGTCTCGTTGGCTTCGAAAATGTGGGCGGCCGCCTTCTTCCCCTTCGCGATCAGGGTGTCGGCGGCAAGCACGATGGCGTGACCCGCGGTCATGGCCGAGCGCGATCCCACCGACGCATAGCCGTGGAGGTTGAGATCGGAATCGCCGTGGCGATGGCGGATCTGCTCCGGTTCGATCCCGAGCCGCTCGGCCAAGAGGCGCGGAAAGATGGTGGCGTGGCCCTGACCGGTGTTCTGCACATTGAGGGCGAGCACGAGCTTCTCTCCGTCACTGAAGGTGAGCGACGCGCTCTCGGTCGGCTGCGCGCCCGAGTGCTCGAGGAAGCAGGAGATGCCGATGCCCCTGAGCTTGCCGCTCTTTTCCGATAGCGCGCGGCGCTTGCCGAATTCGGCGTGGCGGGAAAGTGCCAGCGCCTTGTCGAAGATCGTTACGAAATCGCCGCTGTCATAGACGACGCCGACCGGCGTCTTAAAGGGCATGGCGGACGACGGGATCATGTTGCGGCGGCGCAGCTCGATCCGGTCGATGCCGGTGATGCGCGCCGCCTCCTCGACCAGGCGTTCCATGATGTAGTTCGCCTCCGGTCGCCCGGCGCCGCGATAAGGCCCGGTCGGCACCGTGTTGGTGAAGATGCACTTCACCTCGCAGGCGACCTTCGGGATCGCATAGACCGTCGGGAAACAGCGGATGAAGTTGCTGGTCGACAGGTGCACGCCGACGGACGTGATGTAGCCGCCGAGATTCTGCAGGTGGCGGACCCGCAGCGCCAGAAAGCGCCCCTTTTGGTCGAGCGCAAGCTCGGCGTCGGAGTAACTGTCGCGCGCGTGATTGTCGCTTTGAAACGATTCCGTGCGCGTGGACATCCAATGAACCGGCCGCGCGACCTTGCGGGCGGCGATGAGCAATGCCGGATACTCGGGATAGGCCCCGGTCTTGAGACCGAACGCGCCGCCCACGTCGTCGGTCAATATGCGCATTTTCTCGCGCGCGACCCCCATGATCGCGGACATCTGCTCGAGGACCTGCGTGACGCCTTGCGAGCAGACGCGCAGCGTGTAGCGATCGGCGGCCGGATCGTGGCTCGCGGTGGCGCCGCGCGGCTCCATGCTGGCGACCACGATCCGCTGGTTCACCAGGCCCACCCGCGCGACCAGCGGCGCCGACGCGATGATGCGGTCGACTTCCTTCTCGTTCTCCTCGTCCTCCTTGACCCCCGGCCAGTCGATGGCGATGTTGCCGGGCGCTTCCGACCACAGCTGCGGCGCGCCGGAGGCGATCGCCGCGCGCACGTCCACCACCGGCGCGAGTTCCTCATAGTCGACCGACACAAGCTCGGCGCCGTCCTGGGCAGCGGCCTGCGTTTCGGCCACCACCAGAGCGAGCGGATCTCCCACATGCATCACCCGCTCGCGGGCAAGCGCGGGGCGATGGGGAACCACGAGCGGCTTGCCGCCCCGGCCGGTGGACGGCGGGACGCGCGCGACGTTGCCGACCTTGGCCGTCTCCATGTCCGCGCCGGTGAGCACCGCGAGCACGCCGGGGGCGCGACGGGCGTTCTCCACGTCGATTGCGCGGATGCGGGCGAAGGCGTGGAGCGAGCGCACGAAGCAGCCGAAGCACTGGTTCGGCGCCGGCACATCGGCGGCGTAGCGGCCCTTGCCGCGCAACAACACGTCATCTTCGACGCGCGGCTGCCATGCCGCGCCGATGTTTGGATTCATGATCTCGACCGTGGGTTATCCGGTGATCGGGATGACAACGCCTTCGGCAAATCCGTTCGTACGAGTGGTACAGCTGGGTGGACTCGAACTACCGACCTCCTGATCCACAGCCAGAAAAGCAGGT
This sequence comes from Hyphomicrobiales bacterium, assembly GCA_023266695.1. Classification (GTDB taxonomy): domain Bacteria; phylum Pseudomonadota; class Alphaproteobacteria; order Rhizobiales; family Xanthobacteraceae; genus JAUSIF01. The sequence continues at coordinate 6,232 of JAHFPO010000127.1, forward strand.
CATTCAGGCCAATTCAAGCCCCGTCAAATTCCGGCAGGTTTCATACCTAATTCAATGAGTTAAATTCGTTTGCGGGGGCCTGACTCGAATTGCATAATCATGTCGTCACATTACCGAAACATTGCCGAAAACGGGAGGAGTCGCGTCACATGCCGAAGGTGCCCGGGGGGCTATTCACAGAAAGATGGGTCCGACACAAGGCGGAGATTCCCGCGACGGGCGACATCGCTTATTTCGAGCGTTTGAAGAAAGGCCGGAGCCTTCTCTTGAGAAGCAGATACGGCGGACAAAA
>JAHFPO010000128.1 GCA_023266695.1 Hyphomicrobiales bacterium
GGGCGATGCCGGTGCCGAGCTTGGCGTTGCTGCCGGGGTTGTGGGCGACGCCGGCGCCGCGCCCGGCGATGCGTGCCATGTCCGCGTCGGTGACGTGCACGGCGTGGGCGAGGATGGTACGCGGCCCGAGGAGGCCGAGCGCGTCGATGCGCGCGACAGTGTGCCCGGCGGCGACCTCGTCGCGGGTCTCGGCCGCGTGCATGTGGATCGGCAGGCCGGCCTCGGCGGCGGCGGCGGCGGCGCGTCGCGCGAGCGGCTCCGGGCAGCCGTACAGCGACTGGATGCCGACCGCCACGCCGAGACGCGGGTTGTTCCAGCGGGCTGCAGCGGCGGGCAACGCGTCGAGTTCGCCGCCGTCCTCGAGCAGGTAGGGCGACAGCACGGCGCGGAGCCCGCTTTCGGCGACCGCGTCGGCGGTCGCGTCCAGGAACGGCCACATGTCGCAGAAGGTGGTGATGCCAGCCCGCATCATCTCGAGGCAGCCGAGCCGGCTCGCGACCCGGCAGGCATCCTCGTCCATGGCGCGCGCGAACGGCCACACCACCTCGCGGAGCCGGCGGGCGAGCGGCCGGTCGCCGGCGCGGCCCCTGAGCAGGCTCATGGCTGCGTGGACGTGGCCGTTGACTAGGCCGGGCAGCACCGCGGCGCGCGCGCAGTCGATGCGCTCGGGCGCAGTCCACGCCGCTTCCACCTCGGCCGCCGGGCCGACCGCGACGATGGCGCCGTCGCGGACGGCGACCGTCCCGGGATGGAAGACGCGCCCTTCGGGGCGCTCCGCCGCGCCCGGGGGGCGGTGCATGGTGACGACGAAGCCGCCCGCGAGCAGCAGGTCTGAGCGGGCCGGCGTCACCGCCAATACGGCACGACCTCGGTGTTCAGGCGCTCGGTCCACGCCGCGCGATTGTCGGCGAAGACGCGCGGATCGTAGAAGCGAAGCTGGTCGACGCGCGCGCCGCAGGCGCACCGCGCGACCTGCGCGGCGCTGAGCTTGACGTTCCTGTTCGTCGGTCCCTGGTAGGTCTCGATGGCGAAGGGTTCCTGCACGCTCGGCTTGAGCATCAGGTTGAGGAACACCTCGGCGAGTTCCTGGCTCTTCGTCCCCTTGACGATGCTGACATATTCGGGGACGCCGATGCCCTTCTCCTTGGGAATGATGTAGTCGATCGGGTACTTCTGCGTCTTCATCGTCTCGAGGTAGTAGTCGAACTCGGTCGCGAGCGTGACGTCGCCGCTCTTGTTGAGGGGCGCCCAGTCGGTCCAGAAGACGGTGAGCTTGGAGGGTTTCAGCTCGGCCAGCTTCTTGAAGCCGGGATCGACGTTGGTCGCGCTGCCGCCGGCGAGCTCGGCGGCGATGATGACGAACGCCGGCATCTGGCTGTGCACCGGCGCGGCGAGAGCGAACTTGCCGCGGAATTCGGGCCGCCACATGTCGGCCCAGCCAGTCGGCTTGCTCTTCACCGCCTCCGGGTTGTAGCCGAGCACGTAGGCGATCAGCGTGTAGGGGGCGCCGGGGATGGTCTCGGCCGTGTCGTTGTCCTTGACCGTCATGGCCCAGCCGTGGACGTCGGCGACCAAGGGCACGTTGCGCCGGCGCGCCGGCTGCAGGATGCCGGCGCGATAGCCGGCAACGACCGCCTCGTCGGTTGAGAAGAACACGTCGGCCGGCGGGCTGTGGCGCTGCGCCAGGAGCTTGTTGTAGCGGGCTCCCTGGCCGCCGATGTCGTAGGCGAGCTTGGCGCCGGTCTGCTTCTCGAATTCGGGGCCGAGGTAGTTCTTGATGCCGTCCTGCGTCACGCCGCCCCAGGTGGAGACGGTAAGCGCGGAGCCGCGCGCGACCGCAGGCGCTCCCTGCGACCAGGCCGGCGCCTGGATCGCGCCGGTCGCGGCGCCGAGGCCGAGGGCACCGGCGTTGCGGATGAAGCGTCGCCGGCCGGAGCGTTGCACCGTGGAGGGCTTCTGCTGCAAATCGGGCGTCTTCTTGCTCATGGGTCCACCTCCGCAGGATGATGTTCGATGCGCCGGTCCGCGCATGCAGAATGCCACGCAATCATAGCGCTACGATCCGTCGGTGTCGCAGGAAAGCTGGATGGCTGCCGCAGCAGCCGGATGACTCGTAATTGGAATCAAGACGTTGAATGGGGCTTCGAAAGCTGAGGGCCGGAAATCCGCGCGATTGAGACGCAGATGGACCCGCTGATCGCCGTCATCGCTGCCATGCCCAAAGCCGAGCTGCACATGCTCCTCGAAGGCTCGATCGAGCCCTGTCGCTGCTCCAGAGCCACATCGTCGCGGCGCTGGAGCGGTACTACAGTTTCAAGCAGTCGCCGGAGCTGGTGAAGACGCAGAAGGCGAAGGCGCGGGCGGCGGCGCGCCAGTCGACGCTCGAGCAGTCCATCCTCGACAAGCTGCGCTCGATCACGGCGCGGCTCACCTCGCCGTTCCGCGGCTGAGGGCGTTCGACGCTAGATCCTTTCCCAGAGGCCGGTCTCGTGGTTGAGCCGGGCCTGCTCCTCGCCAAGGAAGTCGCGCTGGGAGACGATGCCCAACAGCTTGCCCCCTTCGAGGACCGGGAGATGGCGGTAGCCGCCGTCTTGCATCCGCCGGAGCGCGTCGATCGCCGTCGCAGCCGGACCGATCGTGTCGGGGCCCTTGGTCATCACCTCGGCGAGGCGGGTTCCGTCGGGATCCCGCCCCTCGGCGACGACCCGGCCGACAAGGTCGCGCTCGGTGAAGATGCCCTCGAGACGGCCGTCATCGGTGATCAGGACGCAGCCCACGCGGCGATCCCGCATCGCACGCGCCGCTTCGCGGACCGTCGCCGTTTCGGGCAGCGCCAGGAGCTTCTGGTCCCGGACCAGGTCCGCGATGGTTCGCCGTTGCATGGCGCCTCCTCCGTCCAACGCTCAGGTCCTCGGTGCCATTCTATAACTCATGAAAACCGCGCCGCGGCTGCGGTGAGCGCTTGACCCGCTCGCGGTCGGCGGCACACAGTGCCGTCGAGACGATGCAGACGCCGCGCTACGCGTTGTACCTGGCACCCCGCCCCACGAGCGGCTGGGGGCAGTTCGGCGCGCGCTGGCTCGGCCGAGATGCGGTGTCGGGCGAACCGCTCGAGCAGCCCGCGATCGCGGGGCTCGCGCGCGAGGACCAGCACGCGCTCACCGCCAGTCCGCGCAAGTACGGCTTTCACGCGACGCTGAAGGGGCCGTTCGCGTCGCTGTCGGCTGCGAGGGGCAGGGGTGGTAAGCTTTGGACGTCGCGCCGCGCTACGCGATGTTGGGGACCGGATGGTACGTGAGGGGAATGACGGCGTTCGCCGGCCACGCGGGCGGGGCCTTTGGTGGGCCTCGCTCGGTCGCCTCGGGTGCCGAGCGCCCCAGGTGCTCCAGGATGCGCCGTACCACGCTCGGATCGTCGATGAGCGCAATGACCCGCATCGGCCCCTTGCACTTGGGGCATTCCAGCGGATCTACCTCGTAGACCTTGCGGATGAGCCGCGCCGAGGCGGCCTTGGCACGCGCGGCGAACTCGCTAACGGGTTCGACGGGTGCGGTGGGCGTCTTCGTCGTATCTTTGTCCCTCAGCGCCTTCGCCCGCTCGCCCCGCGCCCGGTTCGAATACCAGCCGATGATGCGAACCAGGTGCTCGTAGCGATCCGGGATATGGCGGCAGAGCAACTCCAGCCACTGGGCGCCCGAAGCTTGCGTGAATTTTGCGTGAGTGGGCTGCGCATGGTCCTGCACGGTGCTGAAAAAGACGCAACGGGCGTCCTCGTAAGTTGCTGAATTACAATGCCCTAGGGTGACCAGGCGATCTCTTAATCCGTGGGTCGCAGGCTCGAATCCTGGTCTGGCGATCACAAGAATGGGGTAACTTTTTGCACGGCCGTGAGCCGGCTAGGCGCTTGCTTTCTGCATCGCCTGCTGCATTTCTTCCATGCTCACGTCGCGGATGTGCGTGCCGACCGACCAGTGATGGCCAAGCGGGTCGACGAGCTGGCCGTAGCGATCGCCCCAGAACATGTCTGCGACCGGCATGGTGATCTTCGCCCCGGCCTTGACCGCGCGTTCGACGGTGGCATCGACGTTGTCGACATAGAGGTGGATGGTGACCGGCGAGCCCTTGAACGACTTCGGGCTGAGCGAGCCCATCTCCGGAAATTCATCGACCAGCATCACGACCGAATCGCCGATGCGGATCATGGCGTGCGCGATCTTGCCCTGCGGGCCGGGCAGGCGCGCCATTTCGACCGCGCCGAATGCCTTCTTGTAGAACTCGATCGCGTCGGCCGCGCCGGCGCAAACAAGGTGCGGCGTGACGGTGCGCATTCCGTCGGGAACGGGCTTGACTTGCGGCATGGCTATCTCCTTGTAGATGAGCAGTAAAGAACGGCTACGCCCTAACCGATTGCCGGCGCAGCGCAGCTTCCAGGTTGTCCAGCAGGTCGCACGTGCCCCTCTCCGGCGACGCCACGTTGTTGTAGCCGTCGAGGAAACTTCTCCGGCGGCATGACGCCGGCCTCCGAGTCTTTCGTTGCCTTGACCAGAATCATGAATCGCACGGTCCTATCTCCTTGAAATCTAGGGGTCGGGGCGCGCTTCGGGGACCTTTCGTGACCGCCGATTCCGTTCTCTAGTCGATTGGCGGGACGCCGAATCGACATCGGTCCGATCAAATTTTCTTAGGCTCGACCAGCCGCCGCCGCTTGATCGACCGCCGCTCGGCAGCGCGGCCGGTCTGTCGAAATCGATCTTCCCCGTTCGACCACGCAGTGAAGGCCCAGCGTTCGGGCTTCCGAGGAAAATCAGGAGCCGTAAATGGAAATCGTCATGGTCGGTTTGGAGATCTTGCGGCGGTGGTTGCCAACGATCGGCCCGTATATCGTCGTGGAAGTCGTGTTACCCGGTGGAACGTTGCTCGCACTGTTCCTCTATCTGTACCGACGCAGGCAATTCGCCGAGGCGAAAAGTTGACGAACGATGTCGATTCGGCCAGCGGCCGATCGGCTACGGGGCGCAACGCCGCCGCTGGCGGAGATCGATATTCTCAGCTCTCAAGGAGGTGCGGCAATGCTGCAGAACTTCCCGATGTACGCGTACATACCGGTGAAGGACGTCGCTCGCGCGCGGCAGTTCTACGAGCAAAAGCTCGGGTTCACGCCCAAGCGCGAGGCCGCGGGCGGGGTGGTCTACGAGTTCGGTGAGCGCACCTCGTGCTTCCTGTACCCGACGCCCAACGCCGGCACGTCCAAGGCGAGCCAGGCATTCTGGGAGGTGGATGACATCGAGCGCGAAGTGGCCGAGTTGAAGCGCCGCGGCGTGAACTTCGAGGAATACGAAGGGACCAAGGACGGCATCGCGACCGGCGGCGGCGCGAGGGCCGCCTGGTTCAAGGACCCCGACGGCAACATCATGGCGGTCGTGCAGAGCTACTGAGGGCTTCACCAAGCCGAGACCCTAGGGGCATCAAGGCGCCGCCGGAGAAGATCTTTCCGCTGATCGATGATCTGCGGCGCTTCAACACCTGGAATCCGTACGAGCAGAAGGCTCCGAACCTGAAGGGAAGCTACAGCGGCGCCGCCAACGGCAAAGGCGCCGTCTATGCGGGCGAGGGCAACAAGGACGTGGGCAAAGGTAACATTGCTCGGGCCGGATCTGTCGTCGGTCCAACGGTCAGCGCCGTACCTTGCGCCAACGAAGTGGCTTGGTTTTCTCTCGTGCGATGACACCTTTCGCCTCCAGGCCTGGGCGAGGGGCGGCGCGGTGAGACAATTCCTTCTGGAGCGGAAGCAACGACTGGAGGCTGCATGAAGCTTCAGGACAGGCCGGCCATCCTGCTTGCGCCCGGCGAGGGCCGCGACTATCCGATGGGCCGCATCCGCGCGGTCTTCAAGGCGGACGGCGCCGAGACCGGCCACGGGTATTCCATCTCCGAGTGGTGGCTGGAGCCGAACACCAAGGGCCCCGGGGCGCATTCACACGCAGAGGACGACGTCTTCTACGTCATCGAGGGAACCATGAGCTTTCTGCTGGGCGAGCGCTGGATCGACGCTCCGAAAGGGTCGTTCGTCCTCGCCCCGGCCGGAGCCACCCACGATTTCGAGAACCGGAGCTCGGCCCGCGCGGGGGCGCTGAACTTCTCCTACCCGGGAGACTTCGAGGAGCACATGCCGAGCATCGTCGAGTGGTTCGCGAAGAATCCCCCTCAGGATGCCAAGTAGCGAGCAACTGGTCTTCGTCCTGACGCTGGTCGCGCCGGCGCCCGCGGGAGTCTTGCGTGAGTGGGCTGCGCACGGTCCTGCACGGTGCTGAAAGAGACGCAACGGGCGTCCTCGTAAGTCACTGATTAAACGATCGCTACTACGCGAATCCCGAACTTTTAATCCGTTGGTCGCAGGTTCGAATCCTGCACGCCCTACCAGATCAATCAGGCACTTGCGATTCTGCAGGCGCCTGCCACCATCTCCTCTTCGTGGGTCCAGACGGACCGCAGCGTA
>JAHFPO010000129.1 GCA_023266695.1 Hyphomicrobiales bacterium
GCGTGCGCCGCGAGGCGCGGGTCGAGCGCGGCCGCCTCGTCGAGGGCGACCGGCGGAGTGGCAAGGCTTTCATAGCCCGCGCGCTCGCCGTAAGCGGCGCGGCGGTGGTTGCGCATGACGCGGAGCATATGGTCGCGGTTCGGCTCGTAGCCGGGGAAGGGCCCGAGCTCGCGCGCCATCTCCGCCGAGGTCGCATAGGAAACGCCGGTCATGATCGCGGAGAGCGCCGCGCAGATCGCGCGCGCCTCTTCCGAGTCATAGGGAATGCCGGAGGACATCAACAGCCCGCCCACGTTGGCATAGCCGAGGCCGAGCGTGCGGTAGCGGTAGCTGAGCTCGGCGATGTTCTTCGACGGGAACTGCGCCATCAGCACCGAGATTTCGAGGACGACGGTCCACAGCCGCACCGCGTGCTCGTAGGATTCGACGTCGAATCTGATCGTGCCCCCAAGCGACTCGCTTACGCCGTCACCCTGAGGTGCGACCCCGGCCTCGAGCCGGGGGAGCCTCGAAGGGTGACGATCCGAGCCGTGCACGTCATCCTTCGAGGGCCGCTCCGCGGCCACCTCAGGATGACGGGGATCGGAGGCGCGGCGGAACGTAAGCAGGTTGAGCGAGGCGAGGTTACAAGCCGTGTCGTCGAGGAACATGTATTCCGAGCACGGGTTCGACGCCCGGATCGGGCCCGAGGCCGGGCAGGTGTGCCAGTCGTTGATGGTGGAGTGGAACTGGATGCCGGGATCGGCGCAGGCCCAGGCGGCGTGGCCGATCTTTTCCCACAGCTCACGCGCCTTCACGGTCTTCGCGGTCTCGCCGTTCTTGCGCCAGGTCAGGTCCCAGTTTGCGTCCGCCTCCACCGCGCGCAGGAATTCGTCGGTGACGCGCACCGAATTGTTGGAGTTCTGGCCGGAGACCGTGAGATAGGCCTCGCCGTCCCAGTCGATGTCGTAGGTCGGGAAATGGATGTCCTTGTAGCCTTGCTTGGCGAACTGGATCACCCGCTTGATGTAATTGTCGGGCACGTGGGCGCGCCGCGCCGCCTTGATCTCGCGCTTGAGCGCCGGGTTCTTCTCGGGGTCGAAGCAGTCGTCGCCCTCGCCCTCGCAATTGACGCAGGCCTTGAGCACCGCCTTCAGGTGCCTGGCGTTGATGCGGGAGCCGGTGACGAGGTTCGCCACCTTCTGCTCCTCGATTACCTTCCAGTCGATATATTGCTCGATGTCGGGGTGATCGACGTCGACCACCACCATCTTGGCGGCGCGCCGCGTGGTGCCGCCCGACTTGATCGCACCCGCCGCGCGGTCGCCGATCTTGAGGAAGCTCATCAGGCCGGACGAGCGCCCGCCGCCCGAGAGCTTCTCGTTCTCGCCCCTGAGCTTGGAGAAATTGGAGCCGGTGCCGGAGCCGTATTTGAACAGGCGCGCCTCCCGCACCCACAGATCCATGATCCCGTTCTCGATGACGAGATCGTCCTCCACCGACTGGATGAAACAGGCGTGCGGCTGCGGATGTTCGTAGGACGAGGCCGCCTTCACGAGCTTGCCCGAGATCGGGTCGACGTAGAAATGGCCCTGGCTCGGCCCGTCGATGCCATAGGCCCAGAAGAGGCCGGTGTTGAACCATTGCGGCGAATTGGGCGCCGCCATCTGCATCGCCAGCATATGGACGAGCTCGTCGAAGAAGGCCTGCGCGTCCGTCTCGCTCTCGAAGTATCCGCCCTTCCAGCCCCAATAGGTCCAGGTGCCGGCGAGCCGGTCGAACACCTGGCGGGCGGAAGTCTCGCCGCCGAAGCGATCCTTCTTGGCGAGTTTTTCGAGCGCCGTATCGTCCGCCACCGAGCGCCACAGCCACGAGGGGACGGTCTCTTCCTCGACGCGCTTCAGGCGCGCGGGCACGCCCGCTTTGCGGAAATATTTCTGCGCCAAGACGTCGGTCGCGACCTGCGACCAGTGCTCCGGCACCTCGATCCCCTCGAGCCGGAACACGATCGAGCCGTCGGGATTGCGGATCTCGCTCACGGTGGAGCGGAACGGGATGGCGGAATAGGGCGACTGGCCTGCCTTGGTGTAGCGGCGCTCGATACGCATTCTTCTTCCCCTTGCTTGCGCGGGCGCCTGTCCGGCGCCTCGTTGGCTTGACCCAGGACTCCGCCCGAGCCTCCCTGTTCCCGTCCGCCGCGGTTTTATCCGCAGTCTTCACCCCGAGCGAGGTCAAACCAAGACGATGCGCCGGGACGGATTTTGTCGACGGCGCGGACTCGAATCGATCGCTACGGGAGCGTCCAGTGCGACGCGAAACTGCGCCCCGAACGGAAGTTCACGCTAAGATGAATCGCGCGCGCGCGTCAAGCCCTAGTATGAGGGTAATGTTAAAAATCTATATATAGGGGATATCGCACGAAATTGCAGGGAGAACGGCCGCCTCCGTCCGCCCCGTGACGGCACCTACCAAAGTCGGATTCGCGCCCGGCGTAAAGGCAAAAATTCATTCACGCCTCATCCTGAGGTGCGAGCGCGCAAGCGCGAGCCTCGAAGGATGACGCGCGCTCATCGGCCGTCATCCTTCGAGGGCCGCTATCATGGTGAGGTGCCCGGGCCGTCTCCTTCGAGGCTCCCCCGGCTCAAGGCCGGGGTCGCACCTCAGGATGACGGATTTCTCACGCCGATTTCTGCTGCCGCTCGGCCGGCGCCGCCGCACCTTTTTCTTCGGCGCGCTCGCCCGGCACCACCTCCTGGCGGGTGCGCGGCAGCACGTGCGGCAATTCGGTGCGCAGGAACTCGATCATCTTCTCGCGCACCTCGCAGCGCAGCTCGAAGGCGGCCGTCGCGCTCTTCGCGCTCACCAGGATGCGCAGCTCGAGCGACTGCTCCCTGGCGTCGGTGACTTGGAGCTTCGCCGTCTTGCCGTCCCAGAACTTCGATTGCGCGACGATTTCGGCGAGCTTCTCGCGCAGCCGATCCATCGGCGCGGTGTAGTCGGCGTGCAGATAGACCGCGCCGGTCAAGTCGGAGGACTCCATCGTCCAGTTCTCGAACGGCTTCTCGATGAAGTGGCTCAAGGGCACGATCATGCGCCGGAGGTCCCACAGCTTCACCACCACGTAGGTCGAGGTGATCTCCTCGATCGTTCCGTTCTCGCCCTCCACCACCACCCGGTCGTCGATGCGGATCGGCTGGGTGACGGCGATCTGCAATCCGGCGATCAGGTTGGAGAGCACCGGCCGCGCCGCGAGGCCCACGATGATTCCCGCCACGCCGGCCGAGGCGAACAGGCTGATGCCGTACTGGCGCACCGCGTCGAAGGTCATCAGCATCGCCGCAACCGTCACCACCAGCACCAGGGTGAGCGCCGCGCGCTCCAGGATCCGCACCTGGGTGATGTGCTTGCGGGCGAGCAGGTTGTCCTCGCTCTCCAGCGCGAAACGCCGCAGATAAAGCTTGCCCGCGATCTTGACCGCGATCGCCGCGATCCAGCCGAACAGGATGACGAGCGCGACGGCGAGCGCCTGGGTGAGGGCGGTGGTGATCTCGGGCGCGAGCCGCGCCGCCTGCACGGCCGCGCCGAGCGCGAAAATCACGAGCGCGAGCCGGGTCGGCTCCCTGGTCGACTCGATCAGCGAGCGCAGGAACTTGTGCTCTTTAGAAATTAGCCGGCGCAACAGGACGAGCACGCCGCCATGGATCGCGAGCGCGGCCACGATGGCGAGCGCGAGCAGGATGGCGCCGACCGCCCAATCCGGCGCCCAGGTAAGCGCGGCCCGTATTTCGGTGAACAGCTCGACGGCTTCGGTCTGCATGCGAAACTCCGTTCGTCCCATCCTATATGGTGTGCACGCAGGCCGATTGCACGCCGCCTACTTCTTCCCCACCTCGTGCTTCGCCATCAGCTCGAGCGCGCGCACCATGGCCGAGTGATCCCACTTGGCGCCGCCCTGGGCGACGCAGGCGTTGAAGAGCTGCTGCGCGCTCGCGGTATTGGGCAGCGACACGCCGAGCGCGCGCGCGCCCATGAGCGCGAGGCTCAGATCCTTCTGGTGCAATTCGATGCGGAAGCCGGGATCGAAGGTGCGCTTGATCATGCGCTCGCCGTGGACCTCGAGAATGCGTGAGCCGGCGAAGCCGCCCAACAGCGCCTGGCGCACCTTGGCGGGATCGGCGCCGGCCTTGGTCGCGAACAAGAGCGCCTCGGCCACCGCCTCGATGGTGAGGGCGACGATGATCTGGTTCGCGACCTTGCAGGTCTGGCCGTCGCCGTTGCCGCCGACCAGCGTGATGTTCTTGCCCATCAATTCGAACAGCGGCTTCACCTTGTCGAACGCCGCCTGCGAGGCGCCCACCATGATGGTGAGCGAGGCGGCCTTGGCGCCGACCTCGCCGCCCGACACCGGCGCGTCGACATATTCGCAGCCCTGCGCCTTGATCTTCTCGGCGAAGCGCTTGGTCTCGATCGGCGAGATCGAGCTCATGTCGACGACGGTCTTGCCCTTGGAGAGGCCCTCGGCGACGCCGCCCTTGCCGAACAGCACCAGCTCCACGTTCGGCGTGTCCGGCACCATGGTGATGATGACATCGGCGTTCTTCGCCACCTCGGCGCCGGACTTGCATTCGGTGCCGCCCGCCGCGACGAGATCGGCCGGGACCTTGCGGCGCGTGTGGAGAAAGAGCTTGTGGCCGCCCTTGATGAGATGCCCGGCCATGGGCGCGCCCATGATGCCGAGGCCGATGAATCCGACGTTCATGAAAATGCTCCCGGTTTTTCTCGTGGGTCCGAATGGTGCAATGCCGCTCAAGCGCGCGACAGATAGGGCTTGAGCCAGCCGAGCCCCGCCTCCGTGGTGGTGCGCGGCTTGTACTCGCAGCCGATCCAGCCAGCATAGCCAATGCGGTCGAGATGCGCGAACAGGAAGGGGTAGTTGATCTCGCCGGTGCCCGGCTCATTGCGGCCCGGATTGTCGGCGATCTGGATGTGGGCGATGCTCAACAGGATCATTTCGATCGTCTTCGCCAGCTCCCCTTCCATGCGCTGCATGTGATAGACGTCGTATTGCAGTTTCAGATTGTCGGAGCCGACCTCGTCGAAAATCGAAAGCGCCTGCGCCGAGCGGTAAAGATAGAAGCCCGGCATGTCGTAGGTGTTGATCGGCTCGGCGATCAGGAGAATTCCCGCCTGCTTCAATTCCTTGGCGGCGAAGCGGAGGTTCTCAATGAGCGTCTGCCTGAGCTTCCCCGGATCGGCGCCCTTGGGCGCGATGCCGGCGAGGCAATTGACCTGCTTGTTGCCGAGCGCTTTCGCGTAATCGACGGCCTTGCCGATGCCGTCGCGGAACTCGGCGACGCGGTCGGGATGGCAGGCGATCCCGCGCTCGCCCTTGTCGAAGTCGCCGGCCGGCAGGTTGAACAGCACCTGCGACAAATCGTTCGCGCCGAGCCGCTCGGCGATCTCTTCTTTCTTGAAGGCATAGGGAAACAGGAACTCGACGCCCTTGAAGCCGGCCTTGGCGGCGGCGGCGAAGCGATCGAGGAACGGCACTTCGTTGAACATCATGGTGAGATTGGCGGCGAATTTCGGCACTCGACTTCTCCCCGTGGCGGTGACCCCCCGATCATCGCTCACCCGCCGCCATTCGCAAAGCGCGGGATGGACTTGCCCGCCGATCGCTGGCACAAGACCGGCGCTCATTCATGGCCGATCGCATGAAAAACTTCCTGCTGCGCTTCTTCACCTGGTGGAACGGCCAGACCTTCGGCACCCAGCTGTGGACCTGGCGTTACGGCGAGTTCGTCGGCGCGGACGAGTTCGGCAACCGCTACTACCGGGCGAAGGGCGGCAAGATCGATCCGGGCCTCGGCTTCGAGCGGCGCTGGGTGATCTATAACGGCCTCGCCGAGGCTTCGCGCGTGCCGCCGTCCTGGCACGGCTGGCTGCATCACACCGTCGACGTGCCGCCGACCGAGGAGTCCTATACGCCGCGTCCGTGGCAGAAGCCGCACCGGGCGAACATGACCGGCACGCCCGGCGCCTGGCGCCCGCGCGGCTCGACGCTCGCCAAGGGCCGCCGCCCGCGCGCCACCGGCGACTACAAGCCGTGGACGCCCAACGAATAACGCCAATGGCGAAGCGCCATCAATTCCACGCCACGCTCGCCTGGGACGCCGCGACTGGCGGCAGCAATCAATCCTACACGTCCTATTCGCGCAACCACGTGGTTGCGTTTCCCGGCAAGCCCGATCTTGCCATGTCATCCCATCCCGCCTTTCGCGGCGATCCCGCGCGCCACGATCCGGAGGACTTGCTCGTCGCCTCGCTCTCCTCGTGTCACTTTCTTTGGTACATCCATCTCTGTGCGCAGGCCGGCATTCTGATCGAGCGCTACAACGATGAAGCGGAAGGCACGATGGTCGAAGACGCCAAAACCGGCGGCCGCTTCGAGCGC
>JAHFPO010000130.1:0-1158 GCA_023266695.1 Hyphomicrobiales bacterium
GCTTTGCTACTGGGGCATCTTGAACGATGGCGTCAGTCCCAATCGCTACGAGGGGCCGGGCTGGATCACGCGGTCGGCGAACTTTCTGTTCGCGGGCACTGAAATTCCGATCGGGTGGTTCTATCTCCTGGTCAGCGCGGGTTTCTTCGTGCTCTGGTTCGTGCTCGACCCGAACGCGAACTCGTTGCACCGGCTCTATCGCGACCGGATCAGCAAGGCGTTCCTGTTCAAGCCCAACACCGAAAAAGGCGAAGACGACGAGCCCGAGGACCAGGACAAGCTGAAGCTGAGCGAGCTATCGACCAAGTTCGCGCCCTATCACCTCATCAACGCGGCCATCAATCTGCAGAATTCACGGTACGCGAACAAGCGCGGCCGCGACGCGGACTTCTTCCTGTTCAGTCCGCAATTCGTGGGGAGCGCGGCGACCGGATACTTGCCGACGAAGGAGATGGAATCGGCCGTGCGCGACCTCGACGTAGCGACCGCGGTGGCGATTTCGGGCGCCGCCGCCTCCTCGAACATGGGATCGAACACCATCCGTTGGCTCGCGCCGACGCTCGCGATGCTCAACATCCGCCTCGGCTTCTGGCTGCGCAACCCGCGCTTCGTCGCCGCCTCGCTGTTGAAGCGCATAGCGGCCGACAAGGGACATCTCTATTTCCTCTATGAGATGCTGGGCCTGTTGAACGAGAACCGCTGGGCGGTCTATCTCACCGACGGCGGACATATCGAAAATCTCGGCATCTATGAACTGTTGAAACGACGCTGCATCCTGATCATCGCGGTCGATGCCGAAGCCGATCCGGAGATGAATTTCAATTCCCTTATCAAGCTCGAACGATATGCCCGCATCGACCTCGGTGTCCGCATCGAGTTGCCGTGGCAGGAAATCCAGAAGATCGCGCTCGCAACCGGGAAAGCGATGAGCGGCGATGACGTGAAAGCCGTCGCCAAGCCGTACGAAGGTCCGCATTGCGCCATCGGGAAAATCCACTATCAGGACGGCGCCGACGGCATCCTGTTGTACGTCAAGTCGTCGATGACCGGCGACGAGAACGATTACGTCCGCGATTACAAGCGCCGGCACGCGAGCTTCCCGCACGAGACGACCGGAGACCAGTTTTTCAGCGAGGAGCAGTTCGAGGTCTATCGCGC
>JAHFPO010000130.1:1258-6279 GCA_023266695.1 Hyphomicrobiales bacterium
GGCTTCGGCGATCCGGTGGTGGACGCGGTCTTCGGCAGCCTGAAAATGCCGCCCCTGAAGCTGCGATCGACCGGCAAGGGCTGAACTTCGCCGTAAAATTATCTCGTTCTCGGATCACGGGATTGAATGGATGCTCGCTTGACAGCGTCCAGGCCCGGGATCGAATTGCCGTAATCCATGACCGACCGCGAAAAGAACCGCCTCTCCGCCCGCGCCCGCCGCTATGCGCGGGTGGGCACCAATATGGGCGGGGTGGCGGCGAAGATCGTGGGGAGCCGGGTGCTCGGGCTTGCGCTCGACCGCGGCCGCAACGCTGCCGAGCTTGCCGCCGCCCTCGGCAATCTAAAAGGACCCATCATGAAGGTGGCGCAGCTGCTCGCCACCATTCCCGACGCGTTGCCGGCCGAATATGCGGCCGAGCTGATGAAGCTGCAGAGCGAGGCCCCGCCCATGGGCTGGGGCTTCGTCAAGCGCCGCATGGCGGCCGAGCTCGGGCCCGACTGGGCTTCGAAATTCGGCTCGTTCGAGCGCCAACCGGCGGCCGCCGCCTCGCTCGGCCAGGTCCATCGCGCCACCTCGCATGATGGCGTAGCGCTCGCCTGCAAACTCCAGTATCCGGACATGCAGTCGGCGGTCGAGGCCGACTTGAACCAACTCCAGATCGTGTTCGCGATCCATCGCCGCATGGACCCGGTGATCGACACCCGCGAGATCGCCAAGGAGATCGGCGCGCGCGTGCGCGAGGAGCTCGACTATCACCGCGAGGCGAAGCATGTCGGGCTCTATCGCGAAATGCTCGCCGAGGTGCCCGAGGTGCGCGTGCCGACACCGTGGCCGGAATTGTCCACCGGCCGGCTCCTTACCCTCGACTGGTGTGATGGCAAGCGCCTGCTCGTGCACAAGCAGGCTCCGCTCGAAATCCGCAATCGCCTGGCCTCCGCCCTATTCAAGGCGTGGTGGCTGCCGTTCAGCCGCCACGGCGTCATCCACGGCGACCCGCATCTCGGCAATTACACCGCCTTCGAGCAAGCGGGCGAGCCGCGCGGGATCAATCTCCTCGATTACGGTTGCGTCCGCATCTTCCCGCCCGGGTTCGTCGGCGGCGTGGTCGATCTCTATCGCGGCTTGCGCGCGGGCGAGGAGGCCCGCGTCGTCCATGCCTACGAGACTTGGGGCTTCCACCGGCTTTCGCGCGACCTCATCGAGGTCCTCAATATCTGGGCGCGCTTCATCTATGGCCCGCTCATGGACGACCGCGTGCGCACCATCGCCGACGGAGTGAAGCCCGGCGAGTACGGCCGCCGCGAGGCCTTCCGGGTGCATCAGGCCTTGCGCCAGAAGGGGCCGGTGACGGTACCGCGCGAATTCGTGCTGATGGACCGCGCCGCCATCGGGCTCGGCGGCGTGTTCCTGCATCTCGCCGCCGAGCTCAATTTCCACCGCCTGTTCGAGGACGCGATCGCCCGTTTCTCGGTCGCGGAGGTGGCGGGCCGCCAGGCCACGGCGCTCAGCGCAGTTGGACTCGATGCCGCGGCCTGACCGCGGGCGCGGCGTTGCCCGGCGCTTGCGATTCCGCTAAGTCTTGCTGCAGAGAAGCTTCCCACCGTCACGGGGTTGGACATGGCCGAACACGGCACGCCGCAATTTTCGACCGCACCCGGCAACGACTACCCGCAGCACGAGGATATGTACGTCGATTTCCTCAAGCTGGTGAAATGGGTCATCATTCTGGTTGTCGCCATTCTCGCCGGGATGTTCATCTTTCTGGCCTGACCGATCGGGCTTCCGCCCTCCATGAAAATCGCGATTCCCGCCGAAATCGATCCGGGCGAGCCGCGGGTCGCGGCGACCCCGGATACGGTGAAGCGCATGGCCGCGCTCGGCGCCACGGTCGCGGTCGAACAAGAAGCCGGGCGCAAGGCCGGCATTCCGGATCACGATTACCAGGCGGCCGGCGCGAAAATCGCGGCGGGCGCCAAGGACGCGCTCGCCGACGCCGACGTCGTGCTCAAGGTGCGCCGGCCGGCGCAGAGCGAGCTGCAGGACTACAAGCCGGGCGCGATCGTCATCGGCATGCTCGATCCCTATGGCAACGAGACGGCGCTCGCCGAGATCGCGCAGGCGAAGGTGACCGCCTTCGCCATGGAGCTGTTGCCCCGCATCTCGCGCGCGCAGGGCATGGACGTGCTCTCGTCCCAGGCCAATCTCGCCGGCTACCGCGCGGTGATCGATGCCGCCGCCGTGTTCGGGCGGGCGCTGCCGATGATGATCACGGCGGCCGGCACGGTGCCGGCGGCGCGCGCCTTCGTCATGGGCGCGGGCGTCGCCGGCCTGCAGGCGATCGCGACCGCGCGCAGAATGGGCGCCGTCGTCACCGCCACCGACGTGCGGCCCGCCGCCAAGGAACAGGTGGAGAGCCTGGGCGCCAAGTTCATCGCGGTCGAGGACGAGGAGTTCAAGGCGGCGGAGACCGCGGCCGGCTATGCCAAGGAAATGTCGAAGGAATATCAGGCGAAACAGGCCGCACTCGTCGCCGCCCACATCGCCAAACAGGATATCGTGATCACCACCGCGTTGATCCCGGGGCGGCCGGCGCCGAAGCTCGTCACCAAGGCGATGGTCGCAGCGATGAAGCCGGACTCCGTCATCGTCGATCTCGCGGTCGAGCGCGGCGGCAATTGCGAGCTTTCGAAGCCCGGTGAGGTGGTGGACGTGAACGGCGTGAAGATCGTGGGCTATCTCAACGTGCCCGGCCGCCTCGCCGCCACCGCCTCGAGCCTTTATGCGAAGAACCTCTTCACCTTTCTCGAGCTGCTCGTGGACAAAAACAAGAAATCGCTCGCGGTCCCGTGGGACGACGAGATCGTGAAAGGAGCGCTCGTCACCCGCGACGGCAACGTCGTGCATCCGAACTTTCAGAAGAAGGGCGCGGGTTAGCATGCGAACGAGACAACTTGGAAAAATTATCCCTCCCCCTGAAAGGGGGTGGAAGCCGAGCGAAGCGAGGCGGGTGGGGGTCGCGTGCGGTCGCGCATGACCCCCACCCGGCTCGCCGTTTCGCGGCTCGCCACCCTCCCCCTTGCCGGGGGAGGGAAAGAGATACGGCAGGGTGGAGCTATACGATGAGCGCAGTCGACCCCTTTGTCTTCCAGTTCTCGATTTTCGTGCTCGCGGTCTTCGTCGGCTACTACGTGGTGTGGTCGGTGACGCCGGCGCTGCATACGCCGCTGATGTCGGTCACCAACGCGATCTCCTCGG
The DNA here is from genome assembly GCA_023266695.1 of Hyphomicrobiales bacterium. Classification (GTDB taxonomy): domain Bacteria; phylum Pseudomonadota; class Alphaproteobacteria; order Rhizobiales; family Xanthobacteraceae; genus JAUSIF01. The sequence goes on from JAHFPO010000130.1 coordinate 4,517, forward strand.
TGATCGTGGTGGGCGCGCTCCTGGCGGTGGGCGTCGCGGGCAGCGAGGCGGGTCCCTGGTGGGCGCGCTCTCTCGGCTTCGCGGCGCTTGCCATGGCGGCGGTCAATATCTTCGGCGGGTTCCTGGTCACCCAGCGCATGCTCGGCATGTACCGGAAGAAGAAAAAGTGAGACGGCGATGAGCGGAAATCTCGTCGCGCTCGCCTATCTCGTCGCCGGGATTCTGTTCATCCTGGCGCTGCGCGGGCTTTCCAATCCCGAGACCTCGCGGCGCGGCAATCTCTTCGGCATGGCCGGGATGGCGATCGCCGTCGTCACCACGCTCGCCGCTTCCCCGCCGGCGGGCCTCGGCGGCTGGGCGCTGGTCGCGGCCGGCCTCGCCATCGGCGGCGGCATCGGCGCGCTGACCGCGCGCAAGATCGCGATGACCGCGATGCCGCAGCTGGTCGCCGCCTTCCATTCGCTCGTGGGCCTCGCCGCCGTGCTGGTCGCCGCCGGCGCGCTTTATGCGCCGGCCGCTTTCGGCATCGGCACGGTCGGCCATATCCACGGGGCGAGCCTGGTCGAGATGTCGATCGGCGCCGCCATCGGCGCCGTCACCTTCACCGGCTCGGTGATCGCGTTCCTCAAGCTCAACGGCAACATGACCGGGCGGCCGATCATTTTGCCGTTGCGTCACGCGGTCAATATCGCGCTCGCCCTTGCGATCCTCGCCTGCGCCGTCCTGTTCGTGCGGAGCGAGAGCCACGCGCTGTTCTGGGCGCTCGCGTTCCTCTCCTTCCTGATCGGCGTCCTGATCATCATTCCGATCGGCGGCGCCGACATGCCGGTCGTGATCTCGATGCTCAATTCCTATTCCGGCTGGGCGGCGGCCGGCATCGGCTTCACCCTCGGCAACACCGCCCTCATCGTCACCGGCGCGCTGGTCGGCTCGTCGGGCGCGATCCTCTCCTACATCATGTGCAAGGGGATGAACCGGAGCTTCATCTCGGTGATCCTCGGCGGCTTCGGCGGCGAGGTGGCGGCGACCGGCAAGATCGAGACGCGCCCGGTCAAGCAGGGCTCGGCCGACGACGCCGCCTTCGTCATGAAGAACGCCTCCAAGGTCATCATCGTGCCGGGCTACGGCATGGCGGTGGCGCAGGCCCAGCATGCGCTGCGCGAGATGGCGGACAGGCTGAAGCGCGAGGGCGTCGAGGTGAAATACGCGATCCATCCGGTCGCCGGCCGCATGCCGGGCCACATGAACGTGCTCTTGGCCGAAGCCAACGTTCCCTATGACGAGGTGTTCGAGCTCGACGATATCAATTCCGAATTCGCCCAGGCCGACGTCGCCTTCGTGATCGGCGCCAACGACGTGACCAACCCGGCGGCGAAGACCGATAAATCCTCGCCGATCTACGGCATGCCGGTGTTGGACGTGGAGAAGGCGAAGACGGTGCTGTTCGTGAAGCGCGGCATGGGCTCGGGCTATGCCGGGATCGAGAACGAGCTGTTTTTCCGCGACAACACCATGATGCTCTTTTCCGACGCCAAGAAGATGGTCGAGAACATCGTCAAGGTGTTGTGACGGGGCTTCCTTTTTTGGAAACCGTCCGCGTTGGGGCGTGATCCCGAAACAGCCTGCCCCGGACTCGATCCGGGGTGGGAACCGGTTTTCGGATCAGATCACGCCCAAAATCCTAGGGCGTGATCCCGAAACAGCCTGCCCCGGACTTGATCCGGGGTGGGAACCGGTTTTCGGATCAGATCACGCCCAAAATC
>JAHFPO010000028.1 GCA_023266695.1 Hyphomicrobiales bacterium
CCACGTCGACCCCGTCGAGCGAGGTGCCACTCATGAGACCGATGGCGGTGAGCGTAGCCATTGGCGTTCCTTTGAATCCGACCGGAGACCTGTTACACCCGCGCCAGCCGCAATCCAATGAATCCAACGATCGACCGATGAGCGCCTACAAGTCCGAATTCCTGCGCGTGCTGTCGAGCCGGGGCTATATCCATCAGGTCTCCGAGCCCGAGGCGCTCGACCAGATCGCGAAATCCTCGCGCATCACCGCCTATATCGGCTTCGACTGCACCGCGCCTTCGCTGCATGTGGGCTCTCTCCTGCCGATCATGATGCTGCGCTGGCTGCAGAAAACCGGCCACCGGCCGATCGCGCTCATGGGCGACGGAACCACCCGGGTAGGCGATCCCTCCGGCAAGGACGAGAGCCGGCAATTGCTCACCGACGAGTTGATCGAAAAGAATTTGAAGAGCATCCGCGCGGTGTTCGACAAGTTCCTCAGCTTCGGCAAGGGGGCGGGCGATGCGGTCATGGCCAATAATGCCGATTGGCTGAACAAACTCAACTACATCGATTTCCTGCGCGACGTCGGCCGTCATTTCTCCATCAACCGCATGCTCACCTTCGATTCGGTGAAGTTCCGGCTCGAGCGCGAGCAGGAGTTATCGTTCCTGGAATTCAACTACATGATCCTGCAGGCCTATGACTTCGTGGAGCTCCACAAGCGTTACGGCTGCGTTTTGCAGATGGGCGGCTCGGATCAGTGGGGCAATATCGTGAACGGCATCGATCTCGGCCGCAGGCTCGCAGGAGCCCAGCTCTTCGCCCTCACCTCGCCGCTGATCACCACCGCCGCGGGCGCCAAGATGGGCAAGACCGCGGCGGGCGCGGTCTGGCTCGATGCCAAGATGGTGAGCCCCTATGACTATTGGCAATACTGGCGCAATACCGTCGATGCCGATGTCGCGCGTTTTCTCAAGCTCTTTACCGAGCTTTCGCTCGACGAGATCGGCCGGCTCGCGGCTTTGCAGGGCCAGGAACTGAACGAAGCCAAAAAGATTCTCGCCACCGAGGCGACCGCCCTCTTGCACGGCCGCGCCGCCGCCGACCAAGCCGCGGCCACTGCCAGAACGACCTTCGAGGAGGGCGCGCTCGCCGAAACCTTGCCGACCATCGAGGTCAAGCGTTCCGATCTCGAAAAAGGAATCGGCGTGCTGACGGCCAACGTTCAGGCCGGTTTCGTCGCGTCCACCAGCGAGGCGCGCCGTCAGATCAAGGGCGGCGGTCTCAAGGTGAACGACGTCACCGTCACCGACGACAAGATGGTGCTGACGCCCCGCGACCTCACGCCCGAGGGCGTGATCAAGCTCTCGCTCGGCAGGAAGCGGCACGTGCTGCTGCGGCCGGTCTGAACGGGGCGTCTACTAGCGATTGAGCGGAATGGCCGGCGGCGTATCGGAAGCGCCGCGGAACTCGAAGAACTTGCGAAACAATCCCGGCGCCGCCGCCGACATCGGATTGACGCGCAACGTCGGGCCGCTCACCGGACCCACGATTTCGAAGGTGATGGCCAAGAGGCCCTCTTTGGGTCCGCCGAAGACAAAGCCCAGAACCGGCACGCTGCCGAGCAGATTGTTGATGCCGAAGGCCGGGCTATAGGTGCCGCGGATATGCACTTGGTTGTTGGCGTAGTCGAGCGCTCCCTCGACGGTCGCGCCGACGGTCGGCCCGAAGACCAGGCCCTCGCGAATATTGAATTTTCCCGGCGTGCGATTGAAGGCGATTTGTGCCCGGATGAAGGGAACCGAGCCCACGGTCGCTGGCCGTGTCGCAGCGCGCACGTCGGTCGGATCGGGCGGGGCGGCCGATTGCATGCGCTCGAAGCTGGGCTCGCCGTGGATGGCGAAATTGCGGACGTTGATGATCCCTTCCTGCGGCGCTCCCGACTGGTTCGGCGGATCGATCACGATCCAGACTTCGCCGCCCTGGATGCGGTTATAGATATCGGCAAAGCGAAACAGCGCGCCGGCATCGCTCGCGGTCATATAGAGGACCGGACGGCCGCCTTCGCGGGCACGCAGCTCGCCGACCAGGCTCGCGTCGCGGCCGATCTTGCCCAAGAGCGAAAAGCTTCGAATCTCGCCGTTGCGTCGCAACAGACGCATCTCGAGCTGGCGAGCGACTTCACCGTTGTTCCCGGTCGCCGCGCCCAGGCGCAGGTCGAGATCGAGATCGCGCACGCGGTAGGGATGCGCCTGAGACCCCTGCCCCGGTCCCTCGGTCATCCCTCGTATCACACCGCGCGCGTCGAGGACGTCGCCGCGCACGGCGACCTTCAGCGTGCCATCGGCAGCGCGCTCGGCACGCAGGGTCGCCTTGTCGCCATCGGAAAGCTGGAAGACGGGAAAATTCGACGAGACCAGTCCGCCTTCGCCATCGATCTCGAGCGACCCCTTGAGCGTCGTGCCGGAGCCGGTGATGGTCAGATCCTCGAGCTTCACGCTGTTATCCCGCTCGATCATTCGATAGTTCGCCTTGGCCGACCTGCCAGCCGGTTTCTGCCAGCCGGGCACCAGATCGCTCACCTTCGCGGCGGTGAGGTCGTTTTCGACGTCGACCCTCGTTTCGCGTTCGTTGATGCGTCCTTGCGCCCGAACGCCGACGGGTCCCACCAGCCAGGGAGCGAGTTCGATGCCGAAACGCATACGCGCGTTATCGTCCAAGGATGTGGTGATGCGAAATTCGGCATCGGATTTGACCTTGGTCCTGGACTTGCGATACTCGAAGTTCGCCGCGGCGCCAGCGATCTTGCCCTCACCCTTGATCTGCACGGCGGCGGGCGTGACCGAGACCTTCGCATTCACCCCATCGACGCGTTGACCGCGGACGATGCGATCGGCACTGAATCCCGTCACATCCCCCTCGGCGAGATAGTCGACTTCTCCCTCGCGCACGTTGCGCCGGAACACCAGATCGAGGCGGAGGCTCGCCGAGACCGATCCCTTGGTCGTCGCCGGGTCGATCGTGTAACCGGCCGCGTCTTTGAGCGTATCGGTGGCAATCATCTCGGCGATGGCGTCGGCGGGGCCGTCGAAGCGGAACTGGATGGTTCCGTTCGGATTGGGCGGCGCGTGATTGGGTACTTCGAGTACGCCATCGGAGATCGCGATGGTCCGGCCGCCCGGAGTATCGACGATCGCCTTGGCGATGCGGACGCGGGCGGTGCGTCCGGTCACAACCGCCGTCACCTGCGCATCGCGCATCAGCGGAAGATTGGCCGTCGGCCGGAACACGGCGCCCGTGGCCGTCATCTCGAAGCGGACGGCAGGGTCTGGAAGCTCCACGTCAGGCTTGCCGATGGCATCGAGCGGCACGTTGAGCGCGATCAGGACCCGTTCGATCACCCCTCCTTCGATCCGGTCCATGGCCCAGCCGCGCGTTCCTACGGCGACCAAGGCCGGCCAGAGCTTCTTCGCGGCCGAGACCGGCATCTTGGTGCAGGCAATACCGAGCGCCAACGTCGGCGTGGGGCCGAACGAGAGCGACCCGGAGAACGCGGCGCCCGTGGTCGCGCCGGACAGATCGCCTTGCTGGATGATGAGACGGTGCAAGGCCGGATCGTAGACGGCACGAACATTGAGATGGTTGAGCACCAGCGGCGTTTCGCCGTCCCGGCCGGTCGAGAGCGACAACATTCCTTGCGCAATCGAGACCGGCCATGTGGTTTCTTCGCCCTTCGGCGCTTCGACGATCGCCGACAGCGCAAACCGATTGGCCCCCACCCGGAGCAGAATTGGATCGACGATCATCGCCCTGCGGTTGGGGTCGTAGAGGACTTGTACCTGGGTCTCGTCGACCTTGAAGCGCGCCTCCGGATCGGTCGTGCTACCGATGATGCCGCTGCCACCCAACACCCGCATGACCGCCGATGCGAGCCGACCGTCTTCGTGGATCTGGGCTCGCAGGATTCCCGAGAGCGGCGTCTCGGCGAGGAAATTGATGTCGCTCAATCCGGCCGCGAGCAGAAGGTCGCCAGGAAGGAGATCGCTCGCGACAATGTCGATCGCGCGGGCCCCGTCCTGGACCGCCCCGACGGTGGCTGTGAGGTTCCACGACTTTTCGGCGCCGCTCGAAGAGATCGTGAACAGCAGGCCGCCCTCCGCCGGTCGCACAAGTTGGATGTTGATGTTGTGGAAAACCCATTTGCGTCCGGTCGTTGCGCTCTCGACGATGAGCGTACCCTGCTTGAGGCCGATCTCGGCGAGCGCCACGCCGTCGAGACCGCTCCGCTCGAGGCTGTCGAGCCAGCGGACGAGTTCTGGATAATAAAAATGCTCGGTCGGAAGCCGAGCCGTATCTTTCTTGGCCGGGGGTTTCTTCGTCGCCGCGGCGGCGGCGGAGGCCTCGGCGTCCGGCGTGAGCGGACTGGCATCGCGCCCGGCCGTGATGGCGACGCGCCCGTCGGCGCCGATCCGCACAGTGGTCTCCGCGCCCACTAGATCGATGCGCCGCGCCCGGAAGCCGCCTACGAGCATACTGCTGCCATCGAGGCCGACGACCGCACTCGGAGCGGTCGCGATGACCCGGCCGCTCGGCCCACGGACGCGGATTCCGTTCACGCGCAGCACCGGCGCGCCCAAGGCGTCGTGGTCGACTACGGTATGGCCGATCTTGACCTTGTAGCCTTTACCCAGTTGCTCCTCGAGCGCGCGCGCGATCCAGGGACTGGCGACGTCGAACGGGAGCAAGCCGCGAACGAGAAGCACATAAAGCGTGGCGAGGGTGACTACCCCAAAGGCGACGATCTTGGTGCGCGAGACGCGCCCCGCGCGGGTGCGAAAGAGAAGGCGGATTACGCGCGCGAACGTCCGTCCGATCCGCGAGCGAAACCCCGCACTGTGGTGCTGAGGATGATGACCGCGACGAGCGTCGGGATGCATCTGCTGGAGATGCTGCGCATGGGGCTGGTGTGCCCGAGGATGGGCATGGGGATGCGACGTACTCATCCGCAAGCGAGCCTCAAGATGTCCCCCGGTCCACGAAATGGCCCGCCGAGCTGGTATCTTGTTACGCAGCCGGTCGGTCCCCGTCCCGCCTGCGGCGGATCGGCAATTATGTCAGCATATTCAATGCACCAAAGGCTATGAAAAGGCGACGAAAGGAAGGCAGATGGCGGAGATGGTTCCGGTCGGTTCGGCGGCGCCCGATTTCATCCTGCCGAAGGACGGCGGGGGGACGATATCGCTCGGGGAATTCAGGGGCAGGAAACTGGTGATCTATTTCTACCCCAAGGCCAATACCTCCGGCTGCACCAAGGAGGCGATCGCCTTCAACCGGCTCAAGCCCGCGTTCGATGAGGCGGAAACCCTGATCCTGGGGATATCGGCCGATCGGGTGGCAGCCCTGGAGAAGTTCAAGCGGAAATATGCCCTCGACTTCCCGCTCGCTAGCGATGAGACCTTCAAGATGCTGCAGGCCTATGGGGTGTGGAGCGAGAAGAGCCTCTACGGCAGGACCTTCCTCGGGATCACGCGGGCGACCTATCTGATCGACCGGGAGGGGCTGATCGCGAAGCGGTGGCCGAAGGTCAAGATCGAGGGCCACGCCGAGGAAGTGCTCGCCGCCGCAACAGCGCTGTGAACGGTGGCCATTGACCATCCATTAACCATAGCAAGGCTTTGATCGCGGCATCTGGCCGGGAGTGTCCGGCGTATGAGGCCCGATGTATCCCCATCCTCCCGGTTTCGGTCGACGCGACCCCTATGACGACCCGCGCCGGTATGGCGCGGTCCATCCACGGCGGCGCCGCAGCCGCGCGGGCACGTTCGCCGCGCTCGGCGCGATCATGGCGCTCACGCTGTGGGCGGGGGCGGCGACGCTTTACATCTTGTTCCGCGATGACGCGCTCAAGCTCATCGCCGGGCATCAGATCGCGATGGTGCGCGCCCACGACGCACAGGTCGTGCGACTCGAGACCGAGATCGAACGGCTGAAGTCATTGAAGCTCATCGAGCAGGAGCGGGTCGACCGGGCGGTGGCGGAGCTCGCACGCCGGCAGTCCGCATTGGAGATGCGCCATATGGCGTTTTCGGGATTCGCCGCTCCGAAGGCGAACGCGGGCGGACGAGGCGAGCCCGCGCCCGAGACCACCGGCTCGCTGCCCCCGCCCTCCCCGCCCGCGGCGCCGACCGCGGGAGCGAAGCCCTCGCCCCTTTCCGATACCCTGCTGATCGCGCCGCCGGCCGAGCGCTTCGCGCGGCGGGAATCCCGCCCGGTCGCGCCTCTCGGTGGCCGCCTCGCCGAAAGCGAGGCGAGGACACCGTTCGAGGTGCGGATCGCCAATCTCGGCCGCGGCCTCGATCGGCTGGAGGCGGCCGACAACGCCGCCCTCAACCAGATCGAGGAGCGCTACGACCGACTCGAGAGCAGCATGCGCAATGTCTTCTCCGACCTCGGCTTGCGGTCGCAGCAGAGGAACGGCGCGCGCCTCGCCGGCATGGGCGGGCCGTTTTTTCCGTTCTCGCGGCCGCCGGAGGATCCGTTCCTGCGCCAGCTCGAGCGCGTGAGGGCTTCGGCCGCAACGGTCGACGAACTCGCGCGCGAACTCGCCGTGGTGCCGGTGCGCCGGCCGCTTTCCTTCGGAGCGGAATTGACCAGCGGCTTCGGCCAGCGCGTCGATCCGTTCGTGCATCAGATCGCCTTCCATACGGGAGTGGACTTGCGCGGAGAGCCGGGCGCGTCGGTGCGGGCGACGGCGGCGGGCTGGGTGACGCTCGCGAGCGTCAACGGCGGCTACGGCCTCATGGTCGAGATCGACCACGGCAACGGCCTTTCCACCCGCTATGCCCATCTCTCCACAGCCGCGGTCACCGACGGCATGAAGGTCACCGCCGGCACCGTGATCGGCCGCGTCGGCACCAGCGGACGCTCGACCGGGCCGCATCTCCATTACGAGGTGCGGATCAACGGCGAGGCGGTCGATCCGCAGAAATACCTACGCGCGGGGCTGAGATTGAGCGAGACCCGCTCCGCCGACTAAGTATCATTGCGAAGAATGCGCCGCGCCTGCGGCGGCCATGATGATTTTCCGCAAATCGCGCAAGGCGGCGTCAACCCTCGTTGACAATTTCGCGCCGCCTGAACGCGCGCGTTCATCCGCGATCAGTCGAACTCGCGTTAATGCATCGCCCTCGGGATCGTTTCCGGAGGTGTCCGCCATGCTCTACCCGAATCCGTTCAGCCCGAAGCAGGCGCTCTTTCTCTGCCGCGTCAACGGCGCGCGCAGCCTGATGGCGGAAGCGATCACCAATGCCTTCGCCGGCGATGGTTCCCGCGCCTACAGCGCCGGACTGGAGCCGATCGAATTCGCTCCCAAACTCGCGTTCAAGGTGCTGGAGGAGCGCAGCATTCCGACCATCGGCTTGAGGCCCAAGGATATCCGTGAGTTCACCGGCCCACAGGCGAAGCCTTTCGATTTCGTCATCACCACCTGCGGGCTGAAGGCTGGCGAGGTCTGCCCGACCTAGCCGGGCCAGCCGGTGCTGGCGCAATGGAACCTGCCGACGCCGACCGGCGGCGACAATATCGCAGAGCTCTATCGGGAAATGAACGAGCTCTATGACGCGCTCTTTCGCTGCGTGAACGCCTTCCTTAATCTGCCGCTCGCGTTGATGGGCAAGTTCGCGCTCGGGCACGAGATCGACGACATCGGGCAAAGCGCCGTGCGCACGCCGCGCGCGCTAGAGGCGCGGCTCGCGAGCTGACCGGCGGATATTCTTCTTCCCCCTCCGCACCGCAAGCGCAGGCCCCCAGCGGAGCGGAAGCCGGGTGGGGGGTCCCGGCTTCATGGCTCCAGCCACGACCCCTATCTTTTTCCCCGATCGGACCGGGACGGGCGGGCCAAATTTACGAGTCTTTTCGAGTCCTTGGGCCCGGTCGCTCGTCTATCGATTCCGCTCGTTCGCGTATCGATTCCGCTTCTTCATCGATCGATTCAAGTCCTTCATGTGCTGATTCAAGGCGCGGTTTTCGCGCTTGCGCGGCTTTCTCCCGGCCGGAATCACCCGCCCGGCGGCGCCTAGTTCCGATCCGCGGAGCGCTTATTGTCCGGTATATCGCTCGGGATAGGGCGGAAAACTGTAGATCGCGTTCTCGCCGGCGCTGCCCCTCGACCGCGCCGCCGGACGGGGCTTGGTGGGCTGCGTGGTGGCCTTGGTCGCGGTCTGCGGTATCGCTTCGGCGGGAATCGCTCGCGTCGAGCCGATCGACCCGGTGGTTTCGGCGGAAGGTGCCGCGGCAGGAGCCGCGATCTGCCGCTCGCCGGACGGGGGTGCGATTCTGTGCTCGAGCGCCCGTTTGCCGGCTACGATCGCACCGGGCTGCGCATCGTTCACTCCGAACAGGCGAATACCGATGATGACGAGCGCCAGGCTCACCAACATCGCTCCGATGATGTATCGAATATCCAACATGGCCGATCGACTCCTCTCAAGCCCGCGCCCCCCGCCATGCGGGCGCGGCATGATCTGGCCGTCCTAGATAAACTGAGTCGGGGAGAAACAAGCGAAACTCGCGAAGCGAACGCGAAAATTTTTACGGGTGTTGCAAAAGAGCCCGGCCCGGCCGCGCGCTCCGGCGGCGTTTAGCGCAAGCCCCCGAAGAGCGGGATCATCCGGAACGCCGACGCGAACGGTAAGCCGGGTGTCTCCGTCTGACGACGCCTCTCCGCCCTAGCCGGGTTCGCCGGTTTCGCGACCAAATCTGAATTCTCCTCGGCGGGCTTCAGCGGAGGATTGGGGACGCGCGCATTGGCGCTGATCGGACCGCCGGTCTCGATGGCGGGCTCCGCGGCGGGCATGGCGACCCGCCCCGAGGCGGGCTGGGTCGCGGCCACGGCCTCGATCTTCGGCGCCACTCGGCCGATCGCCACCATGAAGGAGTCGTAGCCGCCGAGAAGATAGACCCCGCCCGCGACAATCACCGCGCCCGCCCAGGCCGAGAAGATCTTGATCCAATCATCGGACATGACGACCCGCCTTTCGATCCCGGCCGCGGCACCAGCGGCGGCCGCTACGATCTCGCCGACACCATAGTATAAACTGAGTCGCGCGAAAATAAGCGGCCGAATGCGGCCACCTCGCTCAGGCGGCTAGCGCGGGCGCGGAGCGGCATCCTTGCAGGCGAGCGGAGCCTCCGCGCTTTCGCTGGTCGGTAACAGATAGCCGCACTTGTCGCAGCCGGTGAGCGCCAATCCGAGGGCGATGAGGCCGAGATAAACCCCCGCTCTGGCGCGGAGACGACCGATCGTGGCGCCCATGCTGATGATGTTCCTCACGCCGCCTTGCTCGCCTTGCCGGCCTTTTCCACCTTCACGCCGCCGCCTTCGGTGAGCATCACCTTGTTCAAGAGCTTCACCAGCGCGTAGACCGACTCGATCGCCGGCGCCGGGGTGTTGGTGATTTTCGCCATCTCCAGGATCGAGCCGATGAGCGCCTCGGTCTCGAGCGAGCGCCCGGCTTCCACGTCCTGCAACATCGAGGTCTTGTGGGCGCCCACGGCCTCCGCCCCCTCGATGCGCTTCTCGATGGTGACGCGGAACTTGACGCCGAGCTTCTGGGCGATCTCCTGGGCCTCCCTCATCATGTTGGCGGCCAATTCGCGGGTCTCGGCGAACTGGCAGATGTCCACAAGCGTGGCGTGGGTGAGCGCGCTGATCGGATTGAAGGAAAGATTGCCCCAGGCCTTCAGCCAGATTTCCGAGCGGATGTCCTTCAAGACGCGCGATTTCAGGCCCGCCTTGACGAAGAGATCATGGACCGCCTTCACGCGTTCCGTCTCCTTGCCGTCGAGCTCGCCCACCGGGAAGCGGTCGCCCTCCACGTGATGGATCACGCCGGGCGCGGTCACCGCCGCCGCCGGATAGACCACGCAGCCGATGATGCGGCTGGGGTCGATCTTCTTGGTCAGCACACCGGAGGGATCGAGGCTCATGAGCTTCTGGTTGTCGAATTTGCCGCCGAGCTTCTGGAAGTACCACCACGGCAGGCCGTTCTGCACCGTGATCACCATGGTGTCGGGCCCGAGCAGATTGTCGATGTCGCGCACCACCTGGTCGAGGAAATGCGCCTTGACCGCGAGCACCACCACATCCTGCTTGCCGGCGTCGGCGGCCTTGTCCACCGCCTTCACCTTGGCGGTCTCGACCTTGCCGTCGTGCCATTCGAGCTTGAGGCCGTTCTTCTGGATGGCGGCGAGGTGGGCGCCTTGATCGATCACGGTCACATCGTTGCCGGCAAGCGCGAATTTCGCCGCCATCAGGCCGCCGATGGCGCCGGCGCCCACCACGCAAATGCGCTTGGGCTTCGGTTCCCCGGCCAGGAGATAGGGGCTCGGCAGCACCTGATCGAACTTGTTGACGAGCGTGCCGACGCCGTCGATCACGATCTCGACGACGTTCTTGGCGTCCGCCATCACGCCGGCACCGAGCGAGGTGCCGCAGGCGATGATGTCGCCGGGCATCAGGGTCATGTCCTTGGAGACCGCCGCCACCAGCTTGTAGGGTGGGAAGAACATGTCGGCGACCGGATAGTTCTGCACCTCTTTGCCATTGAGCACGGTGCGGATCACGAGCTTGGCCGGATCGACGCCGGTGGTGATCACCGGGCCGAACACGCCGAAGGTGTCGAAGCTCTTGGCGCGCGTCCACTGATCGAAAGTCGGGAATTTCTTCATCAGATCGACGGCGGTGACATCGTTCACGCAGGTGTAGCCGAAGATGTAGTCCTTCGCTTCCGCCTCGCTCACGTTGAAGCACTTCTTGCCGATGACGACGCCGAGCTCGCCCTCATAGACGATGCGGCCGGTATAGGTCTTCGGCCGCTCGATCGGCTGGCCGTGCGGGTGATAGGCGTTGGGCGCCTTCAGGAAATAGAGCGGCTCGTCGGGGACCTGGAAGCTGTTCTTGGCGGCGAGCTGGTGGAAGTTGTTCCACAGGCAGACCATCTTCGACGGATCGCACGGCGTCAGAACCTTCACCTCGGAAAGCTTCACCTTGTCGCCGGTCGCCTTGGCGCCCGCGAAGGGGTCGCCGGAATGGACCGCGATGGTGTCTCCTATGAGCGTGCCGAAGCCGGTCTTGCCGCCCTTTTCGTACCTGATCCACTGAGTCATTACGCTCCTCCCATTACGCCCGGCCCCTAATATGGGGGCGGATTGTTCGTTGTGCAGCGCGAAAGCCGCGTTTCATATCCGTTCAGCCGATCATGCCGCCTCGGCACCCTGGTCCGCAAGCAAGACCGGCGAGGCCGTTCGCCGCTAGCTGCCGCCGCCGGCCGAAAGCGCGCGGATGGCGCGGAAAAGCTCCGTCACTGCGGGCTCCGGCAGGTTGCGTGTGATGAACACGAGCCGGCTCTGGCGCTTGCCGGCGGGCCAGGCGGCGAGCTCCACCGGCGGATGGGCGAGGTGCTGCACGTACTGCACCACCACCGGCCCGCGGCAGCCTTGCACATCGAGCAGCCCCTTCACGCGCAGGAGATCGGGGCCGCGCAGCGCGACGAGCGCGTCCATGGTCTGTTCGAAGGCGGGCCACGGGACAGGGGCGTCTTCGGCGAGCACGAAGCTCTGAATCCCGTCGCCGTGCTCCGCCGCAGCGAGGAACGCGGGACGCGCGCCCTTCCCGCCCGCGAGCAGGAATTGCGGGTCGAGCGCGCCGTCGACAGCGGAGGCGATCGCGGCGCGCGGATTGAGCGCGCGCAATTGCGCCGTCAGCTTGCCGACGGCCGGTTCGCCGGCAAGATCGGTTTTGGTCAGCACCAGGCGGTCGGCGAGGATCGCCTGCTTGCGGGCCTCCGGCGCCCGTTCCAACGTCGCCGGACCCAAGACCGCATCCACGAGCGCGACCACCGCTTCCAGATGAAACTCGCCGCCGAGCGCGCGGTCGGTGGCGAAGGTCGCGAGAATGGGCGCCGGATCGGCAAGCCCGCTAGTTTCGATCAGGATGCGCTGGAAGTGGGGCGCAAGCCCGCGCTCGCGCTCGTAATGAAGCTTGCGCAAGGCGATCTGAAGATCGGAGCGCACGGTGCAGCAGAGGCAGCCGTTGCCGAGGAGCACGATCTCATCCGCACACTCGCGCAGGAGCGCGGCATCGATGCCGGTTTCGCCGAATTCGTTGACCACCACCGCGGTGCCGGTGCCCTCCGCGCTTTCGAGAAAACGCTTGATCAGGGTGGTCTTGCCGGCGCCGAGGAAGCCGGTGACGACGGTGACCGGAATGCGCCCGCCGCGCGAATGCTTGAGCCGGCGACCGAACGGGCTCGCGTCCGGCGACGGGAAGAGCTGGAGCATGGAATGCGACCGATCTTATTCCGTCATCCTTCGAGGGCCGCCTTCGGCGGCCACCTCAGGATGACGATGCAAAGTCAAAAATCCATCTCGAGGATATAGAGCCCGCCGGCGTGGCGGTCGACGGTATAGACGATCTCGCGCTCGTCGACGAACACGTCGTTCAACTGGATCGATTTCGCGGGCGAGAGCGGCGGCGCCGGCGGCACGAAGGCGGCGACTTCCTTCGGCTGGTACGGATTGGAAATGTCGTAGGCGCGCAAGCCGCCGTTGAAGAAGGTGCCGATGATGACCTCGTCCGACTGCCAGGCGGTCGGCAGCGGCACGTTCTCGTGGATGTTGTGGGCGCCGAAACGGCCGCCGCGGCCACGGAACGCATTGAGGTTCGGCATCGGACAGGTCGAGATCGGCACCGGGTTCCTCTCGTCGCGGGCGTCGAGAATCCACACGAGCTTCGGCCAATCGTCGGCGCGATCGACCACCGACTCGTCGGTCACCACCAAGAGGCCGCGCTCGAACAGCGGCAGGATGGTGTGGGTGAATCCGTGATAGGGCGGCGAGTTGTCCCAGCGGCAGACCGGTTTCGGCCGCGCCTTGTCGGAAATATCCAGAATGAACATGCCGCCGTCGATATAGCCGAGATAGCAGCGGTCGGGCCGGCGCGGATAGACATTGGTGTTGTGGGCGCGGAAGCCCATGTCGTAGAGCGGCTTCTGATGGCGCGCGGGCGGTGGCTCCGCATCGCCTACGCGCGTGCCTGGCATCCACCAGCGCCCGACCTCGGCGGGCTTCGACGGATTCTTCACGTCGAAAATCTGGTAGCACTGGTCGTCGAGCGGATGGCTCGCCTGGAAGTCGGCGGCACCCGAGGCCATGTGCACGTACTCGCCGTCGCAGAACCAGAGCTGGTGCACGCCGCGCGAATGCGGCCCCGAGCGGTCGACGAAGGCGACCGATCTCGGCTTCTCCGGCACCGAGATGTCGAACAATTCGAAGCCCGCCGGCTGCTGACCGACGTTGCGGCACTGATAGGCGACCGCCATCAGGTTGCCGCAGGTCTCCAGCGAGTTCGAACGCATGTAGCTCTGCGGCAAATCCGTCTGCACCACGATCTTCGGCTTTTTCGGATCGGAGACGTCGACGGCGGTGAAATTCTTGGGCGCGCTCTCGTGGGCGAGCCAGAGGATGCGGCGGCCGTCCTTGGCGATCTGGATCGACATGCCCTCGCCCATGCCGCCGAAGCCCGAAAGCTCGTGCTGGGCGAGCGGCTTGAAGTTCCACGCGGTCGCATCGGATGCCTTGCGACGAAGCGGTTTCTTTGCAGGTGACATTCAGTTCTCCGGACAAAAACGTGCAGAGGCCGACGCGGACGCGCCGGCCTCTGAGCTTAATTCACGTCATCAAGCGCCCGCGCGCGCCTTGTCCATGAAGTCCGTCCGGAACGCCTTGTTCCAGTCCGGGATGGCAGCGATCTTCTTTTCCTGCAGCAGGATTTCCGCGTGCTTCTGCATGTAGGGCTTGAGGTCCGACGGCCAGCCGGGGCCGACTTCGACTCGCGCCAACGCCTTCTGCAAGGTCTCCTTGGACATCTTGTAGCCCTTGGAGGTGTAGAAGCCGTAGATCGCGTCGGCCACCTTGCTCGGGTTCTGCTTGAAGTCGCGTTCCACGTCGATCCAGGCCTTCAAGTAGTTGACGACGGTGTCGGGATTCTTCTCGACGAACTCCGGCGTCGCCGCCATGAACACAGGCAGCTTGTCGAAGCTGTAGAAATCCACCAGCGTGACAGCAAGACCGTCGGCCTCGGCGATGGCGTTGTAGGGCTCCACGGTCACCATGGCGTCCACGGTCTTGGCGGCCATGGCGGCCACCATGTTGTTCACGTCCATGCGGATCTCTTCGTAGTCGCCCTTGTTGAGCCCGGCGCCCTTGGCGATCTGGTCGACGAAGATGTTGCCGGTGGACGAGCCAGTCTGGTTGGCGACCTTCTTGCCGCGCAGCTGCTCCATCTTGGTGATGCCGGTATCCTTGCGCGCCATCACGCGGGCGGTCTTGCCGACGTTCTCGACCACGGCGATGGCGATGAGGCTGCCCTTGTCGTGCCCGATGATGAAGGAGGGGCCCGCGTAGGTGCCCATGTCGACCTGACGCGCCACCATCTGCTGCATGGTGAGGTTGCCGGAGGGCACCGCGAACTCCTCGAACTTGACGCCGCGTTTTTCGAGCAGCCCCGACTTCAACAGATAGTAGGTGGGCATTCCCCACATGTTGGTCTGATAGCCCTGGCGGATGGGCGCCGCCTGCGCGAACGCCGGGCGGGATCCCAAGCCGGCGACCAGCACGCTGGCGCCGGCGGTCGCCAGATATTGCCGGCGGGTCAGTCCTCTACGCCGATGTGTCATTGCAGTTTCCTCCTCATGGCTGTTTAGCGTCCCACGCCCCTCCACTCGCAGTCAGGCCTTGCCGGCCTCGCCGCCGAGGTGGCGCAGAAGCTCTTTCTGATGTTCCAAAAATTCGACGCTCAGCGGGTCGCGCGGCCGCGCCAGGCGAATGGGTATCTCGGTCTTCACGGTGCCGGGATGGGGCGTCATGACCACCACCCGGTCCGCGAGATATACCGCCTCGGCCACGTTGTGCGTCACGTAGATCACCGTCTTCTTGGTCTCCCGCCACACGTCGGCGAGCAAACGTTGCATTTCGTCCCGCGTCAACGCGTCGAGCGCCGCGAAGGGCTCGTCCATCAACAACACAGACGGATTATACGCCAGCGCGCGGGCGATGGCGACCCGCTGCTGCATGCCGCCCGACAGATGGTGCGGGTAGGATCGCACGAACTTGTCCAATTTTACCAGCCGGAGCTGCTCGAGCGCGATTTTCTCCCGTTCGGCCTTGGATATGCCCTTCATTTCCAGCCCGAAAGTCACGTTGGCGAGCGCGGTGCGCCACGGAAACAGCTGGGCGAAATCCTGGAATACGACGCCGCGGTCCATGCCGTGGCCGGTGATGATCTTGCCGCCGATCCTGATCTCGCCGCCGGTGGGCATGAGAAATCCGGCGATGATGTTGAGCAAGGTGGACTTGCCGCAGCCCGAGGGTCCCACAATGCAGAGGAACTCGGAGGGTTCGATCGAGAAGCTCACGCCCTGCACGCCCGGAACGCTGCCCGACGGCGTGTCGTAGATCAGCGAGACGTCGCGAATCTCGATGTGGGGCATCGGTCTGGTTTTCTGATTCTAACTCTTCGCCGCCCGCACCATGCCCCAACGCTGGATGGTGGCGCGTTCGAGCGAACCGAATACCAGCCGTTCGAAGACGAAGCCGATGAATCCGATGACCGCGAGCGAGGCCAACATGATATCGGTGTTGAGAAATTCCTTGGCGTCGAAGATCACCCAGCCGAGCCCCCAATTCGAAGCCGCGATCATCTCGGCGCCCACCACGGCGATCCAGGCGCGCAGGAAGGCCTGGCGCATCCCGGTGATGATGAAGGGCGAGGCGCCCGGAATGATCACTTTCCAGAACATCGCGTTCTCGTCCGCCCCCATGGTGCCCGCCGCCCGCAGCCACAGCGGGTTGACCGAGCGCACGCCCGACCAGGTGTTCAAGAGCATCGGGAAGGTCGCGGCGTAAAAGACGACCAGCACCGTGGTGGTGTTGCCGAGGCCGAACCAGAGAATGAACACCGGCACCCAGGCGAGCGAGGGAACCGGCATGAGCGCGCTCGCGAGCGGCAGGAAGAAGCCCTCCACCGTCCGGAAGCGGCCCATCAGGATGCCGAGCGGCAGCGCCACCACGATCGCGAGCCCGAAGCCGAACATCACGCGATAAAAGGTATAGAGCGCGTGGCCGAGCATGGAGCCGTCGAGCAGCATCGCGAACAGCGTACGCCCGATCGTGGGCAGCGTGGGCAGCAGCGCCGGCGCGAAGTAGCCGCTGCGCGCGCTCGCCTCGTAGAGCGCGGCCACCACGAGCAACGTGACCGCGGCGCGGCGGTATGACCGCATGCGTTCGGTGTTGGCGCTCATTGCTCCATCATCCCCCAGCGCACGACGGTGTAGTCCTCGAGCCGCTGGAACACATGCTTCTCCAGGACGAGGCCGATGATGCCGATCACCGCGACGCCGGCGAGCATCACGTCGGTGTTGAGGAACTCGCGCGCGCCGAAAATCATCCAGCCGAGCCCCCACTGCACGCCCGCGAGCATCTCCACCACCACGAGAATGCGCCAGGCCTGGGCCATCCCGAGGCGCAGCCCGGTGAAAATATAGGGCAAGGCGCCGGGCAGGATCACGAGGCGGAACAGGCGCCGGTTGTCGGCGCCCATGGATTGGGCCGAGCGCACCCAGATTTCCTTCACCGCCTTCACGCCCGTCCAGGTGTTGATGATGACGGCGAAGGAGGAGGCAAAACCGACGAGGAGCACGGTCGCGAAATTGCCGAGTCCAAACCACAAGAGGAACAGCGGCGCGTAGGCGATGCCCGGGATCGGCGCGATGATGCTCACGAGCGGAAGGAAGATGTCCTCGGCGCGGCGCGAGCGCCCCATGGCGATGCCGATCACGACGCCCGCGACCGCGGCGAGCGCGAAGCCGGCGGAGAGGCGCGCCAGCGTCTCGAGCGCGTGGTGCGGCAGAATTCCCATGACGGTGAGGCGAACGAAGGTGGCCGCCACTTCCTCGAGCGTCGGAAACAGGCGCGGCGGGAAAATCCCGAGGTGCGCCACGATTTCCCACATCGCACCCACCACCACGAACGGATAGGCGGTGAGCGCGGCCGACCGGAGACGATCGCCGATGCCGCGGGCGGGCGTCGCCAGTGCCACATCGGCGCGGGCGGTTTCGGCGGTGACGGCGTCGCGCAGGGTCATGGGGCCAATCCATCATGCGAAAGGCGTGATCGCCATTCGACGGCGGCGGTTCGCCCAGTGTCGATGAAAATCCACGCGATCACAATGCGTCCGGAAGCTCTGCCGCCGGGCCGGCGGCGGACCCTGGCGTCACGCAAAGAATCCCAATCATCGCAATGGATTAGCGATCAAGCGGGGGTGCGGGCAATAGGCGTGCGGCGGCTGGTCTGGAGGCTATTGCTTTTTCATCCGAGCAGACTCCTTCGTTTCCGCGCGGGGTTTCCCGCCGGATCATGATTCTTTCCCGTAGCGATACCGCCCGAGGGCGGCGCGGAGCGCCAATCGGCGCATCCGTCTCCGGTTGTCGCCGAAGACGGCGGTTTCTTGCGGGCGCAGATGGCGCTCCGCGCGTGGCGGTTTTTCGTACCCCGGGGCCGTACTTCCGGCGATCGGGAAAGGCGCGAACACGCAACCTACAAGCCGAGACTTTCGCCCCGGCAAGCCCGATCCCGTCCAGCCATTGAAGGCAGCGGGTCGTAGTGCCCACGGACGGCTACCCGAGGCCTCCCGGACCGGCGGGTCCGAAATTTCCGCCGGCGCGGGCGCCACTCCTCTCCCCGTGGTCCGTCACGGTACCGGTCACGGCCCCCGGACGGGAGAGGATTTCTGGAATATATTCGCATTTATATACTTGACTTAGCGCCTAGGATATGGGACTAGCCGGACATAGGAGCTATCCCATGTCCGATCTCAGCGCCCCGCAGTTCACCAACGAAAAGGCCGCCGTGAAGCACTTAGAGGCTTCCCGCTGGCCGGATGACCCTTATTGCCCGCATTGCG
>JAHFPO010000131.1 GCA_023266695.1 Hyphomicrobiales bacterium
GCGCATAAGTTTCATAGCTTCAGGCCCCGCGATTCGGGATCGAACCAATCCATCTCGGCGAGCGCCGGCACCAGAGCGCGTTTCTCCACCGCGAGCTTGCCCTTCTTGCGGGTGAGCAGATTGCCATTGACGTCGAGGGTGCGTTCCACCGACTCGTCCGCCGAAAGCCGTCTCAGATAATGCTCGGCGATCACGCGGAAACCTTCCTGCTGCCAGGCGTCGACCCAGACCATGAGATGGCGCGCGAAGGTCTCGATCATCCGGCCGGGGCCGAGCTCGTCGAAACCTTCCTCCTCGAGCGCGGCCGATTGCGGGCGCGAGCCCGGTTCTTCGGCGCCCATGACGGTGGTACGGATCATGGCGCCGAAC
Source organism: Hyphomicrobiales bacterium (assembly GCA_023266695.1). Classification (GTDB taxonomy): domain Bacteria; phylum Pseudomonadota; class Alphaproteobacteria; order Rhizobiales; family Xanthobacteraceae; genus JAUSIF01. The sequence goes on from JAHFPO010000131.1 coordinate 370, forward strand.
ACGAGCCACGGCGGCGGCGCTTTCTCGTCGGCACCCTTGGGCCAGCCGAGGCGCGTGCCAGCGACCAGCCCGCCCTCGACGAAGATGACGTCGGGCCAGACGAACTCGATCAGCTTCTCGGGCGGCGAATGGACGGCGAGTGTGTCGTTGAGCGCGCAAAGCCCCGCATAGAACGTACGGCGGGCGGTGGCGAGCGGCTCCTCCGGCTCGAGCACGACCGCGAACTCGACGAGATCGAAACGACGCGCCCACACCAGCGTGCCCGCCCCCTCTTTGGCCGCGATCCGGGTCGCATGATCGAAGGCGTCGCCCGCCTCGCGCAGGGTCACGAGCCGGAAGGCCGGCGGCAGATCGAGCACCGGGTTGTAGGGCGTATGGATGCGGCCTCGGATATCGGTCGGCATTTTCGCTCTCAAATCCTTGATTTTCAGGCCCTTACATTTTCATTGGTACAATTATAGCCTGCCGGCGCTGCTGGCCAGACCGGCGCTTCGCCGGCCCAGCGAGCAACCCCGGAGGATCGATGGCGGAGCAATCGCGCACCATCTTCGTCTGCTCGTGCGAGGATTCTATGCCCCTCGACGAGAAGGCGATCGGACGCGGCTGTCGCGGCGCCAAGATTGAGACCGCGCGCCATCTCTGCCGTGCGGAGATCGAACGCTTTCGTGCGGCCGCCGGCGCAGGCGCGTCGCTCACCGTGGGCTGCACCCAGGAAGCGCCGCTGTTCTCCGAAGTGGCCGCTGAAGCGGCGCCCGCGGCCGAAATCGCCTTCGTCAATGTACGCGAGACCGCCGGCTGGTCGAAGCAGGCGAAGAAGACGGGGCCCAAGATGGCGGCGCTCATCGCCGCCGCCGCCGAGCCGATGCCGGAATTCCCTCTGGTCAGCCTTTCGAGCGAAGGCGTGATCCTCATCTATGGCCGCGATGAGCGCGCGATCGAGGCGGCAAAACTCTTGAAGGACCGCCTCGATGTCACCGTGCTTATCTCGAAGCCCGGTGAGATCATGCCGCCGCGGGTGACCGAGTTTCCCATCGTCAAAGGCACCATCAAATCGGCCAAGGGACATCTCGGCGCCTTCGAGCTCATGGTCGACGATTACGCCTCGCCCGCTCCTTCCTCGCGGGACCGGTTCGCGTGGGGAACCTCGCGCGACAGCGCCAGCTCGCGCGCCGATCTCGTACTCGATCTTTCCGGCGGCGCGCCGCTGTTTCCGGCGCCGGATCTGCGCGACGGCTATCTGCGCGCCGATCCCGGCGATCCCAATGCGGTGCTGCGCGCCGTGCTCAAGGCGGGCGAACTCGTCGGCACCTTCGACAAGCCGCGCTACATCACCTTCACCGAGCATCTGTGCGCGCATTCGCGCTCCAGGATCGTCGGCTGCCACCGCTGTCTCGATCTCTGTCCGACCGGTGCGATCGCGCCCAATGGCAATCACGTCAAGATCGACGCCGAGGTGTGCGCCGGCTGCGGGGCGTGCGCCGCCGCCTGCCCGACCGGGGCCGCGTCCTATGCGCTGCCGACCGCCGACGCGCTCATGCGCAAGCTGCGCACCTTGTTGAGCGTCTATCGCGAGGCCGGCGGCGAGCATCCGGTCCTGCTCCTGCATGATGCCGGGCACGGCGACGAGTTGATCGATGCGCTCGCCCGCCACGGCGACGGCCTGCCCGCCCATGTGCTGCCGGTCGCCGTCAATGAATTGACCCAGGTTGGGCTGGAAACCGTGGCCGCGGCTTTCGCCTATGGCGCATCGGCGGTCCGCTTTCTGCTGCGGGCGCGACCGCACCACGACGTCTCCGGCCTCGCCAAGACGATCTCCTATGCGGAACCGATTCTTGTCGGGCTCGGCTTCGGCACGGGCCGGGTCGCCACGATCGAGACCGACGATCCCGACGCGCTCGGTCAGGCCTTGGCGTCGATCGATCCGGCCGAGCCGGTGAAACAGCCGGCGAGCTTCCAGGCGGTCGGCGCCAAGCGCGACGTGCTACGGCTCGCGCTCCGCGAGCTACAGCGCGCGGCGCCCAAGCCCGTGGATGTGGTGGCGCTCCCGGAAGATGCGCCCTTCGGCGCGATCGAGATCAATGTGGAGGGCTGCACGCTCTGCCTCGCCTGCGTGTCGGCCTGTCCGACCGGTGCGCTCCTCGACGACCCCGAGCGCCCGATGCTGCGCTTCGCCGAGGATGCCTGCGTGCAATGCGGCCTGTGCAAGGCGACCTGTCCGGAGAAGGTGATCAGCCTGAAGCCGCAGATCGACTTCCGCGCCGCCACTGCGACCGCGCGCGTGCTCAAGGAGGAGGAGCCGTTCCTCTGCATCAAGTGCGGCAAGCCGTTCGGCACCAAGAGCACGATCGGCCGGGTCACCGCCAAGCTCGAGGGCAAGCATTGGATGTTCAAGGGCCAGCCGCAGCGGCTCGAGGTGTTGAAGATGTGCGAGGACTGCCGGGTGATCGCCATGACCGAGGATTCGGTCGATCCCTATGGCGCGCCCGAGCGGCCGAAGGTGCGCACGACCGAAGATTACTTGCGCGAGCGCGAGGAGCAGGGGCGCAAGTCGTAAGCACTCATTTCGCCTTCGTCGCCTTTTCCAGAAAGCGCGTAAGTGCTAGGCGGTCCTCCGCCGAGGTGATCTTCTGTTCCGGCATCTTGGTGCCGGGGGTGTATTTCGCCGGACCGATCTCGAACAGCTTCGCCACTAACTCCGGCGTCCACACGATGTCGAGCTTCTTCAAGGCGGGTGAAAAATTATAGCCCGGCAGCGTCGCGATGCGGCGTCCGAAGATTCCGTGCAGCGTCGGCCCGGCGCGGTTGCCTTCGTCGGGCGTGAGGGTGTGGCAGGCGACACAGGCGCGGAAAACCTCGGCTCCGTGGTCGCCGGCGAAGGCGGCAAGCGGATCCTGCGGCCCGCCCAGGGCGACCGAGCCGATAGGGTCGCCGGTCACCGCGTCCCAGCGCCGCAGCATGCGGTCGGTGCCGCCGGTCAACAGCGTGCGGTGATCGGGGAAGAAGGCGACCGACCACACCGGCAGGCCGGGGCCGACCAGCGTGCGGGCGAGCGTGCGAGCGCGGCGCTCTATGATGCCGACCGAGCCGCGGATGCCGGCGGCGGCGACGAGCACGCCGTCGCCCGAGACCGCCACCGAAATGATCGGCGTTTCGCCCGCGTCGACGTTGCCACGCTGTTCGCCGCCCGGCGACAGGAACCAGACGTTGCGATCCGCCCCGGCGGCGATGATCTCGCCGTCGGGAGCGACGGCGACCGAATTGAGCGGCGTCGGCAGCGTAACGATCGCCGGCGCGCTGCCGCCCGCGAGCGGCCAGATGCGCACGGTCGCGTCATAACCCACGCTCACCAGAGTCTTGCCGTCGCGCGCAAAGGCAACGCCGTTCACGCCCTGCGAATGGCCTTGGAGGATGCCCGGCTCGCCGCCCGCGAGCGGCCAGAGTCTGATCGTGTGATCCCACGACGCCGAGGCGAGCGTGGCGCCGTCAGGCGAGACCGCAAGCCCGACGATTGGCGCCGTGTGCCCTTCGAACACCCGCGCTGGCTGCGGATTGCCCGCGGTCCAGATCGCGATCTTGCCGTCCTCGCCGCCGCTGGCGATGCGGCCGTCGGGGAGAAAGGTGACCGCGTTCACCGCGCTTTCATGGAAGCGAAGCACCTGTTCCGCCGCGTTGCGCGCGAGCGACCAGCGAATGGCGGAGGAATCGAAGCTGCCCGAGATGGCGGTGGCGCCGTCGGGCGCGATCGCGACCGCGCGCACCGGCCCGCCGTGGCCGCGCAACTGGGCTTCCGCCGCGCCGGCAGAGAGCGCGAGCGCAAGAAGAAGAAGGGTGAGGAATCGGAACAATCGTGACATCGCTGGGGTTCCCGAGGTTCGCTATTTCAAGCTCACTGCCAAATCAGGCTTCGGCGGGGCGCATGCCGAGGGCGCGGATTTTCTCGGCAACGGCGGGATTGCGCAGGGCGGCGAGAAAGGCCTTGACCGCCGGCCGTTCGCGGCGGCTCTCGACCAGCAGAAAATCATAGTTCTCGGGGGTGAGCGACAGGAAGCCGAGGCCATAGAGCCGGGCGACCGATTCGATCGCAACTCCCCAATCGGCGCGGCCCTGCGCCACCGCGGCCGCGACCGCGTTGTGAGAGCGCGGTTGATTGCCGTAGCCCGCCGGGCGCGCTCCGGCGATCAGCTTGTCGATCAGCACGCGGGTGCCGGCACCGGCATTACGGTTCACCATCAGGCAGGCGGGATCGGCGAGCGCCGCCTTGAGCGCTTGCTCGGGCTTCTTGCCCTCGAAGCGCCGGTCGCCGGCGCGAAAGACGATGCCCTGCATGCGCTGCCAGCCGGGGACGAGCGCCAGGCCGGGCGCCAGGAGATGCTCATTATATTTGCCGGTTTCGGGATTGATGAGATGCACGGGTGCGAGATCGCACTCGCCGCGGCGGGCGGCAGCGACGCCGCCGAGGCTTCCAACCGCGATCCGGCGCGCACTCAGGCCCTCCTCCGCGAGCTCGCCGAGCACGACGTCGAGCGCGACGCAATGGCTGCCGGTGATGACGAGATCGGGAATGCGCGCGGTCTTGCCCAAAAGCGTGACCGGGGTGCGGGTGCCGGCATCGAGCGCCCCCGCCAGCGCATCGACTTCGAGAAAGCCGTCGGCCTCCGAGAAGGTCGTGACCGCGCCCGAACCCTTGGCGATCGGAAAGGCGACCGGGCCGTCCTCGCCTGCGACCAGCGCCACCAATACGAATTCCTTGCGTCCCATTTCGGACGGCATTCGCACCGGCACCGTCGCCTCGACGGTCGCGGCGGCAGCGGGCGGCAGGCCGGCATAGGCGCGCAGCACCGGCGCCACATAGGCGTGGAAAGTGAAAATCGCCGAGGTGGGAAAGCCCGGCAGCACCACCACCGGCTTTGTGCCGATGACGGCGAGACAGAGCGGCTTGCCGGGCTTTAGCGCCACGCCATGCACGAGGATGCCGGGCTTGCCGAGCCTCGACACGACGCGGTGGGAGAGATCACCAGCACCTTTGGAAGTGCCGCCGGAGAGCACGACGAGATCGCAACTCTCAAGCGCGCGGCGCACCGCTTGTTCGAGCACCGTCTCCTCGTCCGGAAAGGCGCCGAAAGCGACGGCCTCGCCGCTCGTCTCGATCACCGCCGCCGCGATGATCGCGCCGTTCGAGTCATAAACCGCACCGGGCGGGAGCGGTTTTCCGGGCGCTGTGAGCTCGTCGCCGGTCGAAAGTACCGCCACCTTCGGCCGCCGCGTGAGCTCGACCTTGTCGAGCCCGCAGGCGGCGAGCATGCCGATCTCGCGCGAGCCGATTAGGGTGCCGCAGCGCAATAACGTCTCGCCGCGGGCGATGTCCGAGCCCGCGTGCGAAACGAACTGTCCGGGTGCCGCGGCACGGCGGAGATCGATCGCGGGGCCGTCGCCGCCCTCGATGAGATCGGTCCATTCGATCATCACCACGCTGTCGGCGCCGCGCGGCACAACACCGCCGGTGGCGATGGCGGTGGCGGTGCCCGGGGTGACTGCGAGCTTCGGCGCCACGCCGCAGGTGAGCACTTCGGAATTGAGCGAGAGACGGCGCGGCGAGCCGTCTCTCGCGCCGACAGTGTCGGCCGCACGCACCGCAAAGCCGTCGACGTTGGAGCGGTCGAAGGGCGGCGCGTCGATGGGTGCCGGAACATCACGAGCGAGCACCCGGCCGAGCGCCTCGGCGAGCGCGACCGATTCCGCCGGCAACGGCTTCAACTCGAGATGCCGTTCGAAGCGGGTGCGCGCCTCCTCGGGCGAGACCACTTCGAGGAACTGCTCCTGGCGGGCCGCTTGCCGGACCGCGTC
>JAHFPO010000029.1 GCA_023266695.1 Hyphomicrobiales bacterium
GATGGCGCATGCCCTGATCGAAGCCGCGCCGGAACGGATCATGTGGGGAACCGACTGGCCGCATCCCAACAAATATGTGGTCAATCCCAACGATGGGGATCTCGCCGACGCCTTCGGCGACTGGGTGAAGGACGAGGGCTTGCGCCGCAAGATCATGGTCGACACGCCCGCCGCCTTTTACCGCTTTTGACGACCCGGAAGCGCAATTCTCAAAGGATGGATTATGACGCCACGCGCCGCCGGGCTCCGCGCGCGAGCGCCAGAATCTCGCGCTCGGCAATCGGATCGGCGAGGGCGGAAGTGCGCCGCGCGGCAAGCGCGGCCGAGCCCAATGCAATCAGTACCTTTTCCAGCGCCGCCGGGCCGAAGCCCGCGAGCGCGCGTTCGAACCGCGACTTGCGGCGGAAATGGATCTTGGGCTCCGCGCGCTCGATCACAGCGGCGATGCTGTCGCCGCGCTCGACCCGGAGGCTCAGGCGGTGGAGATTGGCCACATGGCGGATCGCCGCGCCGAGCACGGTAGTGGAGGGGATGCCGGCATTGCGCGCCTTGGCAAGCGCGACAAGGGCCGCCTCCGGCTCGCCGGCGGCGGCGGCATCGACCACGTCATCGAGGGCGAGGGCGGAAGCATCCGCGGTCACGGCGCGCACGTCGTCGAGGGCGACGCGCCGTTCGCCCGCGGCATATAGAACGAGCTTGTCGAGCTCGGCCCGGGTCGCCAGCCGGTCGGCGCCGAGAAGGCTCACCAGCGCCTCGCGCGCGTCGGTGTCGATCGCAACACCGGCATCGGCGAACGTGCGCTCGACCAAGCGGATGAGATCGCGCTCGCCGTCGGCGTAACAGGCGATGACGGCGGCGGCCGGCGACGCTTCCAGCAAGGTGCGCAACGGGGCGTTCCGCCGCAAGTCTCCGGCTTCGATCACGATCGTGGTGTGCGGCGGCGGATCGGCGAGCAGGCTTTCGAGCGCGGCATTGAAGCTGCGCGCGCCGGCGCGCACGTGCACCAACCGGCGGCCGCCGAACAGGCCGATGGTGCGCGCTTCATCGGCGAGCCGGCCAGGATCGCCGGCAAGAACGTCGCCGTCGAGCGGAACCACCGCGAATGGATCGGAAAGGTCGGACGCGACCGTGCGCAGCAAGGTTTCGACGCGCTCGCGCACGAGGCCGAGGTCGGGACCGTACACCAGGACGACTGGTCGGCGCGGATCGGGGCGGGCGAGGAAGGACTCGGACTCGGCGGCGCGGAGCGCGACCACGGGCGGCGTGCCGGTCAGGTCCGGGTCAGGAAAAACGAGGCGAGCCGCGAGCGGATCTGCTCCGCCACCACCTTGGCGGCGCGGTTCTCGGCGTCGCGAAGCGCGCGCGCATTGGCAAAACGCTGCTGGCTGGAGTCAATCGAGACGCGAGCGATCGCCTTTTCGCTGATCACGATCCTATCCTTGGCGACGTCCTGCAGCTTGTAGGTGACATCGAAAAATATGATCGCCGCCTGGGGACGGCCGGTGGCGGATTCGACGATCGGAGTCGAAGTACTGACATTGGCCAACAACGTGAGACGGTACGGCGCGCCGGCCGGGTTGCCGGCGCCGCCGGTCAGCTCGAAGATGAGATCGTTGCGGATCTCATTGCCGATCCGGCCGTCGATTGTTGCGACCTCGACATCGCGCAGGCTGTCGCGCAGCGAGGGCCCGGTACCGAACAGCGGAGTCTGGGCATACATCGGCTGGAAGATGCAGCCGCCGAGCGTCGCGGCGAGCGAACACGCCGCCACGAGACGGAGAGGGAAAAGCCCGGTTACGCGCTCAAGCCACCACATTCACGATCCTCTGGGGCACGACAATGACCTTTTTCGGGCGCTTGCCGTCGAGCGCCCGTTTTACCGCGTCCAGCGCAAGAACCGCGGTCTCGATGTCGGCATTTCCCGCGTCGCGGGCGACGGTCACGTCCGCGCGCTTCTTGCCGTTCACCTGAACGGGGAGGGTGATCGTGTCCTCGACGAGAAGGTTCCGCTCGAGCGCGGGCCAAGGCGCTTCGGCGATGAGCTTGCGATAGCCGAGCGCCGCGGCGCATTCCTCGGCGAGGTGCGGCATCATCGGCTCGACCACGCGCACAAGAATCTCGCCGGCTTCGCGAAATGCCCAAGCCAGATCCGCCGCTAGAAGGCCAGCCGTGCGGGCTTCGGCGATGGCGGAGCCGAGCGCATTCGCTGCTTCATAGATATGCGCGACGCAGCGGTTGAAACGCAGCCGCTCGATGTCTTCGCTGACATGGGCGAGTGCGGCATGCGCGCTCTTGCGGACGGCGAGCGCCGCCGAACCGAAACTCTTCGGCCGCGGCGCGTTCGCGGGCGCCGCGATCTCCGCGAGCTCATGGGCGAGCCGCCAGAGGCGCTGGACGAAGCGATGGGCGCCTTGCACGCCTTCCTCGGTCCAGATCACGTCGCGGTCGGGCGGGGAGTCCGAAAGCATGAACCAGCGCGCGGTATCGGCGCCGTAAGTAGAAAGAATATCGTCGGGGTCGACGGTATTGCGCTTTGATTTCGACATCTTCTCGATGGCGCCGATCTCGAGTGGCTCGCCGGTCGTAGCGAGAACCGCGCGCCGTTTTTCACCTTCCGTTTCGATCCGGATTTCGGCCGGGCTTGCATAGGCGCCGTCGGGCTTCTGGTAGGTCTCGTGCACGACCATGCCCTGAGTGAACAGGCCCTTGAACGGCTCGTCGAGATGGGCGTGGCCGGTCGCCTTCATGGCGCGGGTGAAGAAGCGCGAATAGAGGAGATGCAGGATCGCGTGCTCGACGCCGCCGATATATTGATCGACCGGCATCCAGTAGCGCTCGGCTTTCGCGTCGGTCGGAGTCTTGGCAGCGGGCGCGGTGAATCGCAAAAAGTACCACGACGAATCGACAAAGGTGTCCATGGTATCGGTCTCGCGCCGCGCGGATTTCTTGCAGCGCGGGCAGGGGACGTGCTTCCAGGTCGGATGGCGGTCGAGCGGATTGCCGGGACGGTCGAACTCGACGTCCTCGGGCAACACGACCGGTAGATCCTTCTCCGGCACCGGCACGGCGCCGCAGGCATCGCAGTGGATCACCGGAATCGGACAACCCCAATAGCGCTGGCGGGAAATGCCCCAGTCGCGCAGGCGGAACTGGACCTGGCGCTGCGCGACCGGCCGGTTGCCGCGCTTCTCCTGTTCGAGGCGGCGGGCGACCTCTTCCTTGGCCGCCTCGACGGCGAGGCCGTCGAGGAAACGGGAATTGGCGAGCCTTCCGTCGCCGCCATAGGCCTCGTTCGCGATCTCGAAGGACTTGGCGTCGGTCTCCTCGGGCACCACCACCGGCACCACCGGCAGCTTGTATTTGCGGGCGAAATCGAGGTCGCGCTGGTCGTGCGCCGGGCAGCCGAAGATCGCGCCGGTGCCGTAGTCCATGACGATGAAATTGGCGACATAGACCGGCAGCTGCCAGGCGGGATCGAACGGATGAACGGCGCGGAGCCCGGTGTCGATGCCCTTTTTTTCGGCCTTGTCGATCAGCTCCTGGGCGGTGCCGGTGCGGCGGCATTCCGCGATGAAGGCGGCGATCTTCGGGTCGCGTTGGGCCGCGGCCTTGGCGAGCGGATGATCGGGCGCGAGCGCCATGAACGCAGCGCCGAACAGCGTGTCGGGCCGGGTGGTGAAGACCTCGACTTCATCGAATCCTTTCGGTGCATTCTTGGCGGCGAGCGCGAAGCGGACGAGCAGCCCCTCGGAGCGGCCGATCCAGTTCTTCTGCATCAGGCGCACCTTCTCGGGCCAGCGCTCGAGCTTGTCGATCGCATCGAGCAAATCTTGCGAGAAGGCGGTGATCTTGAAGAACCATTGGGTGAGCTCGCGTTGTTCGACTTCGGCGCCCGAACGCCAGCCGCGGCCATCGATCACCTGTTCGTTGGCGAGCACGGTCTGATCGACCGGATCCCAGTTCACTTTCGAGGTTTTGCGCTCGACCAGACCGGCCTGCCAGAAATCGAGGAACATCTTTTGCTGGTGGCGGTAATAGGCGGGATCGCAGGTCGCGATCTCGCGGCTCCAGTCGAGCGAGAGGCCCATGGATTTCAGCTGCGCCTTCATGGCGGCGATGTTCTCGTAGGTCCAAGCCTTGGGATGGACCTTGCGCTCGATCGCGGCGTTCTCGGCCGGCATGCCGAAGGCGTCCCAGCCCATCGGATGCAGGACGTTCATGCCCTTGGCGCGCATGTAGCGGGCGACCACGTCGCCCATGGTGTAGTTGCGCACGTGGCCCATGTGGATGCGCCCCGACGGATAGGGGAACATCTCCAGCACGTAGTATTTCGGGCGCGGGTCGGAGTTCGCGGTCGTGAAGATGCCGCGCTCTTGCCAGATTTTCTGCCAGCGGGGCTCGGCCTCGCGGGCGTTGTAGCGCTCGGCTTTCATCGATTCGGCGGGGGCCAGCGGGGGACCGGGACGACTAGGGCATGAAATATCTCCGCCGGTCAATGGGTTGGAAGGGGCAGCGTTGCGCCAAACCGCCTCGCCTCTAGAGCGTTTTCTGGCGAAGTGGAATCCGGTTCGCCGTAGAAAACGCGTCAAAACAATAACCTAGAGCGGCTTCCATTTCCGAAGGAACGGAAGCCGCTCTAGAATGCCGCGCACCCACCGAGAGAGCCGCTGTTGTCCAGCAAACCCCACGCCACTGTCGAGCGTCTGGACGTCGTCCGCGCCGAGATCGAACAGGCGGCCCGCACCGCTGGGCGCGAACCCACGGCCGTCACCCTCGTCGCGATCACCAAGACCTTCGGCGCCGAGCACATCCTGCCGGTGCTCGAATTTGGCCATCGCGTGTTCGGCGAGAACCGGGTGCAGGAGGCGAGAGCGAAATGGCCGGCGCTGCGCGCCCGCTTTCCGGATATCGAACTGCACCTGGTGGGGCCGCTGCAGTCCAACAAAGCGCGCGAGGCGGTGGCGTTGTTCGACGTGATCCATACGGTCGACCGGGGGAAGATCGCCGCCGTTCTTGCCGAGGAGATGGCGAAGCTCGGCCGCCGGCCGCGCCTCCTCGTCGAGATCAATACCGGCGCCGAGCCGCAGAAGGCGGGCGTGCTGCCGGAGGCCGCCGACGCATTTCTCACCGAATGCCACGCGAGCCATGGGCTCGTCATCGAAGGGCTGATGTGCATTCCGCCGCTCGACGAGCCGCCGGCGCCGCATTTCGCGCTCACCGCCAAGATCGCGAAGCGCAACGGCCTTTCGATCTTGTCCATGGGCATGAGCGCGGATTTTTCGACCGCGGTCGCCTTTGGCGCCACCCATGTGCGCATCGGCACCGCCATTTTCGACGCGCGGAGCTAATCTCAGCCGATCTCGATCATGGTGCCGCGATCGAGCCGGCCGATGAGCTTTCGCAAATCGGAAACGGAGAGCGCGACGCAGCCTGCGGTCGGAAGAAAGCCTTTCCGCGCCACGTGAATGAACACCGCGCTGCCGCGGCCGGCGATCCGCGGCCGGGTGTTGTGGTCGATTTCGATCACGAGGTCATAGAGCCCATCCTCGCGCCAGAGGCGGTCACCCGGGCTCTTGGGCGGCAATCGGATCGGCCGGTTGTAGCGCTGGTCGGAGGGGTTCTCGCACCAGCCGTCGTCGGTGCGGATCCGCCGCGTTGGAAGCAATGTAGCGGGGCGCGGGGCACGGTCGGCGCGCCACCACAGGCGCAACAGGCGAAAGCGCCCGCGCGGGGTCGCGCCATCGCCTTCGCGCTTGTCGGCCTTGATCCCCGCGCGGCCGAGGGCCACCGGCACGATTCGGTTTCCGGCGCGCAGGATGCCGCGCGCGCGCTTCCCGGGCGCTCCGGAAACCCAGAGTACATGCGGGCCCGGCGCTCGTTTGGTCTTGTTGAAGCGTCGGATACGCATCTTTTGTCGCTCTTGCCTGCCACGGCCGCATTGGTCTAGTCCGTCGCCTCCAATCCTGTAAACTTGACTTGCGGCCGAGGGAGCAGATGGCCACCGCGCGCAAGATTCTCCTCGTCGACGACGATCCCGAGCTTCGCGAAGCGCTGGTCGAGCAGCTCGCGTTGCACGAGGAATTCGAGACCTATGCCGTCGAGACGGCGCAGGCGGCATTGCAGCACGCCAAGGTCGGCCATATCGACCTTGTGCTGATGGACGTCGGCCTCCCCGACATGGACGGACGCGACGCGGTGCGGGTCTTGCGCAAGAACGGCTTCAAAGCGCCGGTGATCATGCTCACCGGTCACGGCACCGATTCCGACACCATCCTGGGTCTGGAGGCGGGCGCCAACGACTACGTGCCGAAGCCGTTCCGCTTCGCCGTGCTGCTCGCGCGCATCCGTGCGCAGCTCAGGAGTCACGAAGCGAGCGAAGACGCGGTATTCCCGATCGGGCCCTACAGCTTCCGGCCCGGTTCCAAGCTCCTCATTAACGAACGCGGCTCCAAGGTCCGTCTCACCGACAAGGAAACGGCGATCCTGCGCTATCTCTACCGGGCCGGGCAGCGGCCGGTGTCGCGCGAGGTGCTGCTGCAAGAGGTGTGGGGCTACAATTCCGGCGTGACCACGCACACGCTGGAGACCCACATTTATCGCCTGCGCCAGAAGATCGAGAAAAATCCCACCGACGCCACGTTGCTCGTCACCGAAGCCGGCGGCTACAAGCTCGTGCCGTGACCGATGGCGCTCGAAGACGAAATCGATTTCCTCGACCAGATTCCGATTCTTCATATTCTGGGCCGGGAAGTATTGCGGATCCTCGCGATCAGCGCCGAATCGATCCGCGTCGAGGGCGGCGACGTACTGTTCGAGGAAGGCCAGCCGGCCGACGGCGGCTACGTGGTCCTCAATGGCGCCATCATGCTGCGAAGCGCACGCGAACCGAAAGCCAGCGAGGCCACGATCGCGCGGCTGGGCGCGCTCATCGGCGAGACCGCCCTCATCGTCGATACGATACGCCCTGCGACCGCGACCGCGATCGAAACCTCGACGGTGCTGCGCATTCCCCGTAGCGTCTTTCTGCGCACGCTCGAGGGCGAACCCGGAGCCGCCGCAGCGCTGAGAAAGGTGATCTCACGGCGGGTGAGGGGAGTGCTCGACGAACTCGATATCGTGGCGCCCTTGTTCAAAGTGACTGATCAGCCGCGCGATCCCAATCCGCGCTAGAGATCGAAGCCCGCCACCACCGGAACATGGTCGGAGGGCCGCTGCCATCCGCGTGCCTCGCGCACGATCGTCATCTCCCGGGCCGTGCGCACGAGCGCCGGGCTTGCCCATACATGATCGAGACGGCGGCCCTTGTCGGCCGCGGCCCAGTCGGGCGAGCGATAGCTCCACCAGGTGTAGAGCTTCGCCGGCTCCGGCACGAAGCCGCGCATGACGTCGATCCATCCGCCGGCCCGCTGCAGCGCGCCGAGCTTCTCGACTTCGACCGGCGTGTGACTGACGACGTCGAGCAGTTGGCGATGGTTCCACACGTCGTGCTCGAGCGGCGCGATGTTCAGATCGCCCACGAGCAGTGAACGCGCACCCGCGGCCGCGTCGCGGCAAACGGGCGAATCCTTCAGCTCGTCGAGGAAAGCGAGCTTGTGGGCGAACTTGTCGTTGATCGCGGGATCGGGCTCGTCGCCGCCGGCGGGGATGTAAAAATTATGGATCGTCAAAGGCTTGGCAAGGCCCGCGTCACTCCCCAGCGTGACCGCGAGATGGCGGGAGTCGTCACGGCCGCAAAAATAAGCGCGCGACACTTCCGCAAACGGCTGGCGCGACGCGACGGCGACGCCATGCCAGCCCTTTTGTCCGTTGAGCGCGATGTGTTCGAACCCGAGCCGGACGAAATCCGAGTGCGGAAAGCTATCGTCCGAACACTTCGTCTCCTGCAGGCACAGCACGTCGGGAGCGTGGAGCGCGACGAAGCGTTCGATCAACGACAGCCGTAGTCGCACCGAATTGACGTTCCAAGTCGCGACGACGAGACGCATGCGGACGAGCGGCGGGCAGTGGGGCCAGGTTGAAATGCGGCATCGACTCGATGCGGGCCGGACCTCCGCGGCCGATTGATTACTGCATCACGCGTTCGTAATTGATCTTGAACAGGCTGGGATCCGGCTTCTGGGTCTGATTGAGATTGTAGATCGCCACCGTGGTGTCGTAGCCCTGCGGGTCGGTCACGGTCCACTGCTTCAATTGCGAATCCTGGGCGCCGAACATGATCATCAGCCGATGCTTGCCGACGACGGCGTGAGATTCCTCGATCACGACGGTGATGAAAATGTCGTCCTGATAGACGCCGACGACACGGGCGTCCTTGAGAAGATCGATCTTATCCGCCAGCAGGAAGCGCAACGGCGTCTGCGATAAGGGATAAAGATCCTGGGTCGCGAGATTGCGGTCGCGCACCACGACGGAATTGCCATCGGAGATCAATTCGACCGGACTGGGCGGATCATAATCAAAGCGGACCTTGCCCGGTTTCTGCAGATAGAACTCACCCTGGGTGCGTGTGCCGTCCGGTCCGACCTGGACGAAGTTGCCGACCAGCGTGACGATGGAATTGAAATAGCCATTGATCCGCTCGACCGTCGACCTTTGGGGGAGGTCGAAAGCGGTCGCGGTGTTTTGGCCGGACTGGGTCGCAGCGTCAGGCGGCACATTCGGACGACCGCCGCCGGGGATCACCACGGCAGGCATGGTCGGCGTCAACGAGAGCGCATCACCCGTGGGCGGCGAACCGACTGCACTCTGTGTGGCCGGCTCCCTCTCTTTCGGGAGTGGAGGCGGGGGAGGCAGCGGAACGACAGCGGGCAGAGCCTGGGCCGGAGGCTGGATCTGCGCCGAAGGCAGGGACGGCGCGGCAGGCAAAACTTGCGCGGACAGGCCGACCGGCTTCACCAATATCGCGGCGGAGATCACGCCCGCGGCGAGAATCACCCACGCCTCTGCAACGCCTTGACGCATGTTCTCCTCCGGGAGGGGATACCTGTAAGCCCGGTCGATCCGTAGCCGTCGGCTGTGGCGATTTGGCGACTGCGCAGCCTTTCGTCAATAGGCTTGTTCGCGCTCCCCGGCCAGGATTTCGCGTTTGCCGGCGTGATTGGCGGGCCCGACGACGCCCTCCTTCTCCATCCGCTCGATGATCGAGGCCGCGCGGTTGTAGCCGATCTGCAAGCGGCGCTGGACATAGCTGGTCGAAGCTTTGCGGTCGCGCAGCACGATCGCGACCGCCCGCTGATAGAGATCGCCGCCTTCGTCGCCGAAGCCGCCCTTGTCGAACACGCTGCCGTCCTCGTCCTCGTCCGGCTCGGCGGTGACGGCCTCGCAATATTCGGGCACGCCCTGCTCCTTGATATGGGCGACCACCCGCTCGAGCTCCCGGTCGGAGACGAAGGGGCCGTGTACGCGCACGATACGCCCGCCACCCGCCATGTAAAGCATGTCGCCCTGGCCGAGGAGTTGCTCGGCGCCCTGCTCGTTGAGGATGGTGCGGCTGTCGATCTTCGAGGTCACCTGGAACGAGATGCGGGTCGGGAAGTTTGCCTTGATGGTGCCGGTAATCACGTCGACCGAGGGGCGCTGCGTCGCCATGACCAGATGGATGCCGCCGGCGCGCGCCATCTGGGCGAGGCGCTGGATCGCGCCCTCGATGTCCTTGCCGGCGACCATCATGAGGTCCGCCATCTCGTCGACCACCACGACGAGATAGGGCAGCGGCTCGAGTTCCATCTCCTCGCGCTCGTAGATCGCCTCGCCGGTCTCGCGATCGAAGCCGGTCTGCACCGTTCGCATGATGCTCTCGCCGTTTTCGCGCGCTTCGGCGATGCGGGCATTGAAGCCCTCGATGTTGCGCACGCCGAGTTTGGACATCTTCTTGTAGCGCTCCTCCATCTCTCGCACCGTCCATTTGAGCGCGATAATGGCCTTGCGCGGGTCGGTCACGACCGGAGCGAGGAGGTGCGGAATGCCGTCATAGACCGAGAGCTCCAGCATCTTGGGGTCGACCAGTATCAGCCGGCACTCCTCGGGCTTGAGGTGGTAGAGCAGCGACAAGATCATGGTGTTGATCGCGACCGACTTGCCCGAGCCGGTGGTGCCGGCGATCAAGAGATGCGGCATGCGCGCGAGATCGACGATGACCGGTTCGCCGCCAATGGTCTTACCGAGACAGAGCGGCAGCTGCGCACTCGAGCGCGAGAAATCCTGCCGCGCGAGCAATTCGCGCAGGACCACCTTCTCGCGCCTGGGGTTCGGCAATTCGATGCCGATAGCGTTGCGGCCGGGGACGACGGCGACGCGCGCAGAGACCGCGCTCATGGAGCGCGCGATGTCATCGGCAAGCCCGATCACGCGCGACGATTTGATGCCGGGCGCGGGCTCCAGCTCATAGAGCGTCACCACCGGTCCGGGCCGCACGTTCACGATCTCGCCCTGTACGCCGAAGTCCTTGAGGACGTTCTCGAGCTGACGGGCGTTTTCCTCGAGCGCCGCGGGCGAAAGAGATGGCGCGCGTTCGCGCGGAACGGCGGCGAGCAGTTCGAGGGGGGGAAACTCGTAGCGCCCCTTGCGCGCGCGCGCGGCGGGGCGACGGCGAGAAGCCGACCGGCCGGGTCGTTCGCGGCGCTCATCGTCTTCGTCACGATCGTCGAGGGCGCCAGAGAGCGTCGGCTCGCGCCGCGGGTCGGACAGGATTGCATCTTGGTCGCAGCCAAACATTTCGCGCAGAATCGTTCGCAAACCGGCACCGCGGCCGCCTCCCGCCCGGCGGCCGAACAGGCGCGCTTTCAGCGCCAGGAATCCGTGGGCGAGCGCGCCCAGCGAGATTGCGGCTTTCCCGGAACGATCCTCTTCCCCGTCTTCGGACGGGGCGGGCAATCCCACTCCCGACGCGATCGCGAGCGCGATGATGGAGAAGAAACCCGATAGCAGCCCGATGAAAATACGAACCTCGCTCGTGAGCTCGCCGCCGACGGCGAGGGAGGGGAGTCTCAATAACCCATCGCCGAGCACGCCGCCGAGACCCGCCGGCAGCGGCCAATTTGGCGGCGGCGGCAGCGCGGCGGCGAAAACGGCGCTGAAGGCGATGCCCAGAACCCATGCCACGAGGCGAATTCGTTCACGGGCGGGCGCGCGGTGGGTGAGGAATCGCCAACCCCAGATCGCCACCGGCAACACCGCCGCGATGGCGGCGATGCCGAACAGCTGCATCAGGTAATCTGCGACGATCGCACCCGGCAGGCCCAGCAGATTGCGCACCTCACCGTCGGTCGCATGACTGAAGCTCGGGTCTTGGGCCGACCAGGTAGCCAGCGCGAGCATGCCTACCGCCGAGCAAGCGATGAGGGCGAACCCGCAGAGCTCGACAACACGCCGGCGCAGCGCGCCGAGGATTTCCTCGGGCAGCAGATGGATCGCGCGGGTCGAGGTCGTGCGCATCGTGGTTGGTTCCGTGTCACCGTCAGGCGGGAGGCGGCGAGCGATCGCCCTTCGCCATCTCGATTTGCCCGCATGCCGGCCCGAGTTCCCGGACCTTAAAAAGAGCCTGGTTAAGGGCCGATTAACCATCGGCAAAAACGCGGAAAGCCCCGGCCGAAACCGGGGCTTTCCCTTGTTGTGACCTGCCGGCGCGGTGACGCCGGAGGACGGCTTACATGTTGTAGGCGCGTTCGCCGTGATCGTTGATGTCGAGACCCTCGCGCTCCGCGTCGGACCTGACACGCAGTCCGACCAGAATGTCGACGATCTTGTACAGGATTGCCGAACCGATGCCCGACCACAGCAGCGTGATCACGACCGCCTTGGATTGGGCGATCATTTGAGCGACGAGGTCGTACTCGGCGACCTTGTTGATGGTGTAATCGAAGATGCCGGTACCGCCGAGCGCCGGATTGACGAGAATCCCGGTGCCGAGCGCCCCGACGATACCGCCGATGCAATGAACACCGAAGACGTCGAGCGAGTCGTCGTATTTGAACGCGTTCTTGATGGTCGTGCAGAAGAAGAAGCAGACCACGCCGGCGACGAGACCGAGCACGAGCGCGCCCATGGCTCCGGAGAAGCCCGATGCCGGTGTTACGGCGACGAGACCCGCTACTGCACCCGAGACCGCACCGAGCACGGTCGGCTTACCCTTCACGATCCACTCGGCGAACATCCACGACATGGCGCAGGCCGCGGTCGCGATGAAGGTATTGAGGAACGCAACCACCGCCGAACCCGCCGCTTCGAGATTGGAGCCGGCATTGAAGCCGAACCAGCCGAACCACAAGAGGCACGCGCCGATCATGGTCATGGTCAGCGAGTGCGGAGGCATCACTTCCCTGCCGTAGCCGATGCGCTTGCCGACGAGCAAGCAACCGACGAGGCCGGCGATACCGGAATTGATGTGAACGACGGTGCCGCCGGCGAAGTCGATGGCGCCGGCCTTGTAGAGATAGCCTCCGTCCGCCAGAACGGCATCCAGAGCTTCCTGGGCCTTTGCCTTGACAGCTGAATCAGTCGCGGCAGCGAGAACCTTTGCAGCCGCATCGATCGCGTCGGGACCGGACCAGTACCAGACCATGTGCGCGATCGGGAAATAGACAAAGGTGATCCACAGCGGCATGAACAGTGCGATGGCGGAAAACTTCGTCCGTTCCGCCAGCGATCCCAGAATAAGCGCCGCCGTGATCGCAGCGAACGTCATCTGGAACATCACATAGACGCCTTCGGGAATCGCCACGCCGACCGTGAAGGTCGCGGCCGGAGTATCGGGCGCGATGCCGGCGAGGAAGGCCCTGGAGAAGCCCCCGATGAAGTCCGCCGATATGCCGGAGCCGGCCGTGAACGTCAGGCTATAGCCGTAAAGCACCCAGATCAGCAGGACGATGCATTCCGTGTAGAAGACCTGCAGCAGCATCGAGAGCATGTTCTTCGAGCGCACGAGACCGCCATAGAACAACGCCAGACCAGGGATGGTCATGCACAGGACGAGGACCGTGGCGGTCATCATCCAAGCAGTATCGCCCTTGTCGATTTTCGGCCCTTCGGCGGCGAGCGCCGGGGCTACGGCGATCATCGCCGTGAGTAACGCGGGCAATCCCGCGCGTAGCCAGTTTTTGGACGTCATGGGTGAGAACTCCGTCGCGTGGCTGAAGTCGTTTCGGGAATCAGAGGGCGTTGTCATCGGTCTCACCGGTGCGGATGCGCACGGCGTTGTCGATCGGGTAGACGAAAATTTTCCCGTCGCCGATTTGGCCGGTTTTCGCGGCCCCCGTGATCGCTGCGATCGCTTTCTTCACTTGGTCGGACGCGACCGCGACCTCGACCTTGAGCTTCGGCAGAAAGTTCACGGCATATTCGGCGCCCCGATAAATCTCGGTGTGCCCCTTCTGCCGGCCGTAGCCCTTGACCTCGGTGACGGTCAGTCCGTGGACGCCGATGCCGGTGAGGGCGTCGCGCACCTCCTCCAGCTTGAACGGCTTGATGATGGCCATGACGATCTTCATGTGATTCCTGTCCCCCGTGAGATCCCGGCTTGGCTCGAGGCCGTGGCCGGGTGTTTCAATGGGGCTCTGCCGCAACCGGTTCAAAAGAATTGAGCCGCCGAGGCCAAAGCCGGGGCATTAGGAATCAAATGGCGTGCCAAACCGCGAGGTTTGGCCGAAGGCATTGAAAAATAAAGAGTTTCTTAACAGGTCAGAAGCCGGCGCGTTGGCTATGCCGCAGGCCGGCATAAAGATGCGTCAAGGCTGCCTAATTCTTGAGCATTTCATGGGGCCGCCGAAAAAAATGATCGCTCCATGAGCAAACCCGCTCAGTGTTCGATTCGACTAAGAAGATCAGCTTTCGGTCCGGCGCGCGCGGATCAGCCCCTCCTGGGCCACCGAGGCGACCAGAGTACCGTCGCGGGCGAAGATGAGACCGCGGGCAAGGCCGAGCGCGCCTTCGGCATTAGGAGCGTCCTGGGCGTAGAGCAGCCACTCGTCGGCGCGGAAGGGGCGGTGGAACCACAGCGCATGATCGAGGCTCGCCGCCTGGATCGACTTGTCGAACACGGTGCGGCCGTGGGGGATGAGCGTCGAGTCGAGCAGCGTCATGTCGGAGGCATAGGCAAGGACGCATTGGTGAATCGCCGGATCGTCGGGCAATGGCGCGGTCGCCCGGATCCAGACATGGAAGCGCGGGTCGCGATGCTCGCGCGATGTGTAACGGGCGAACTCGACCGGCCGGAGCTCGATCGGCCGCTCGCGCTCGTAATAGCGCCGCACCGGATCGGGCATCATCGGCAAAACTCGCTCTCTGATCTCCTGTTCGCCCGGCAATTCCTCGGGCGGCGGCACCTTGGGCATCTCGGCCTGATGAGAGAAGCCCGACTCCTCGCGGTGATAGGACACCGACATGGAGAAAATCGCCTCGCCATGCTGAATCGCCTTCACCATGCGCGTCGTGAAACTCTTGCCGTCGCGGATGCGCTCGACCTGGTAGATGATCGGAACCTTGGGGTCGCCCGGCAGCAGGAAATAGGCATGGAGCGAATGCACCGGCCGGCCCTCGACGGTGCGGGTGGCGGCGACCAGCGCCTGTCCGATCACTTGTCCGCCGAACACGCGCTGCCAGCCGACCTGCGGCGAGCGCCCGCGGAAGAGATTCACTTCGAGCGGCTCGAGGTCGAGGATATCGAGGAGGCTACGGACGGCGCTCGCCATGGAATGATGGGCCTTTGAAGGAGATTGGGCGGGCAAAGCGGATTGCGCCCGCCTGAACGTGGCGTCAAGGCCGAGTGCGATTCACAGCCTTCGCCACGTGCGTTAGAATGGGACATGACGCGAAAAGCCGTTGAAAATAGTGTGGATGTGATCGTCGCCGGCGCCGGGGTGGCGGGGCTCGCGCTCGCCACTGCGCTCGCGCGCGCGCTGAAACCCGGGTTCTCGGTCGCCGTCTGCGACGCGGTTCTCGCAAGCGCGCCCGTGGCCGACGACCGCGTCTCGGCGATCGCCGCCGGCGCGCGCAGGCTCCTGGAAACGCTCGGCGTGTGGCAGCGGCTCACGGGCCCCATCCAGCCGATCCGGGAAATGGTGATCACCGACAGCCGCCTCGAGGACGCGGTGCGGCCGGTCTTTCTTTCCTTCGACGGCAAAATCGAACCGGAGGAACCTTTTGCGCACATGGTGGAGAACCGCGATGTGCTCGTGGCCTTGCGCGCGGCGGCGGCGGAGGCGGGCGTGCGTCTCGTTCCCACCGTGGTCGAAGGCTCCGAGGCGGAGGACGAGTCGGTTCAGGTTGTTTTCAGCGGCGGAGAAAAACTCGCGGCCGGCCTCCTCGTCGCCGCCGACGGCGCTCACTCGAAGCTGCGTGCCGCCGCCGGCATCAAGACAGTCGCATGGTCCTACGGCCAGTCGGGCATCGTCGCCACCATCGGCCATGAGCGCGACCAGGAGGGGCGCGCGGAGGAACATTTCCTGCCGGGCGGACCTTTCGCGATCCTGCCGCTCGCGGGCCGGCGCTCCTCCATCGTCTGGACCGAGCCGGCCCAGGAGGCCGCGCGCCTCGTCGCGCTTCCGCCCGGTGAATTCCACGCCGAGCTCGAGCGCCGCTTCGGGCTGAGGCTCGGGGAGATCGAGGTGTTGTCGCCGCCCCGCGCCTATCCGCTCGGCTTCACCATCGCGCGGACATTCGTCGGCGAGCGGCTCGCGCTCATCGGCGACGCGGCCCACGTCATTCATCCGATTGCCGGGCAGGGACTGAATATCGGACTTCGCGATGTGGCGGCGCTTGCCGAATGCGTCACCGAGGCGTCGCGGCTCGGGCTCGACCCGGGCGGGCCAGACGTGCTCGATCGCTACGAGCGCTGGCGGCGGTTCGACACCGTCGCCATGGGGATTGCGACCGACGGTCTCAATCGGCTGTTCTCGAACCGCTCCGATGCGCTCAAACTGGTGCGTGACGTCGGCCTCGGCGTGGTCGATCGCGTGCCGCCGCTGAAACGATTTTTGGTAAGCGAGGCTGCGGGTCTCGCCGGCGAGGTGCCGAAGCTCCTGCGCGGCGAGGCGCTATAGGGCGCTAGCGCTTGGCTTCCGACTCGTCGAGCTTGCGCGCTTCCTCCGGCAGCATGATCGGAATGCCGTCGCGGATCGGATAGGCGAGCTTGGCGGAACGCGAAATCAATTCCTGACGCTCGCGATTGTATTCGAGCGGGCCCTTGGTGAGCGGGCACACCAGGATTTCGAGGAGCTTCGGGTCGATCGCCGGCTGCTTTTCCGCCATGAACTCCTCCCTCGTTCCATTTCGATCGGTACCGCGCCCGTCACTGGATCGTATTCTCGCTGCCGTCGCCGCGTTCGGCGAGCGCCATTTCGGTGACGGCAACCAGAATTTCGGCGCGGGTCTTCAGATCCGGGGCCTCCAACAGCGCCTGTTTTTCCTTGGCCCCGTAAGGAGACATCATCGACAAGCCGTTGACCAGCGCCTCGGTCGGCGCTTCGCGGATGTCGTTCCAATCGGCCTCGATGCGGTTCGTGGATAAATACGCCGCGAGCGTGCGCAGGAGCCGATCGCGATCGACCTTGTCCTCGTCCCGATCGGGCATGAAATCCGCGGCGAAGGGATTGAAGTCGATCCGGCAGCGGCGATAGGGCGTCACCACCGCGAGTTCCTCGGTCACGCGGTAGCGCGCGACCCCTGTCAGCGTCATCAGGTAACGCCCGTCGCCGGTCTCGGCGATCTGCGTGATTCGACCGGCGCAACCGACATCGTAGAGAGCAGGCTGCGATTCCGAAACAGTTTTGATTTCGTCGGGCTGGATCATGCCGATCAGCCGCGAGCCCTTGAGCGCGTCGTCGACCATGGCGAGATAGCGCGGCTCGAAAATATTGAGCGGCAACTGGCCGCGCGGCAGCAGAAGAGCGCCCGCGAGCGGAAACACGGGGATCTCTTCCGGCAGATCGTCGGGTCTGCGATAGACCGCGTTCATCGCCATCGTCGCCTCCGGAGTGGAGGTCAGCCTCACGCGAACAGGATCGAAGAAAGCCGGCGGCGCCCCTCGATCGTCATCTCGTCGTTCGGCCCCCACGCCTCGAAGAATTGCAGGAGCTGCTTGCGGGCGCCGTCGTCGTTCCATTTGCGGTCGCGGCGCACGATTTCCAGGAGATGATCGAGCGCCATCTGCCGTTTGCCGCGGGCGTTGAGCGCGATCGCGAGGTCGAAGCGGGCCTGATGGTCGAGCGGATTGGCCGCGACCTTGGCTTCGAGCGCGGTCGAATCGCCGAGCGAGGCGGCCTGCTCGGCGAGTTCAAGCGCGGCGCGCACCGCCGAGGCGGCCGGGTCGTTCTCCTTGTCCTTGGGGATGAGCGACAGGGTCGCCCGCGCCGGAACGAGATTGCCGGCCGCGACATGACAGCGGGCGAGCCCCGCGAGCGCGCGGACGTTCTCCGGCTCCTCCGCGAGCGCTTGCGCGAAAAGCTCGGCGCCGCCACTGGCGTCACCCTTGGTGAGCAAGTCCTCGGCGGCCTTGAGAAGGTCCACGGTCTTGCCGCCGACCTTGCCGGCGAGGCGCTCGACGAAGGCGGCGACCTGACTCTCCGGCAGCGCGCCGAGGAAGCCATCCACCGGCTGGCCGTTGGCGAAGGCAAAGACGGTCGGGATCGACTGGATGCCGAGCTGCGTGGAGATCTGGGGGTGCTCGTCGATGTTCATCTTGACGAGCTTCACCTTGCCCTTGGCCGCGCGCACCACCTTCTCGAGCACGGGTCCGAGCGTCTTGCAGGGACCGCACCAGGGCGCCCAGAAATCCACCAGCACCGGCTGGCGGCGCGACTCTTCGATCAC
>JAHFPO010000132.1 GCA_023266695.1 Hyphomicrobiales bacterium
CACTGCGAAAAACGAGCCGCCGGGGCGGCGGCTCGTCGTCATCTCGACCGGAAGCGATCCGGCTCACCAGAAGATGTGAATCCCGCGGCGCTTGCGCCCGTCCCCATCGTCGAAGCCCGGGTCATACCCCGCCGGCTCCGCGGCCTGTTGCCGGATGATCCGGGTGAGGCGGCGCCTCTGCGGCTCGTCGAGCGTGTCGAACAGCGGCTCGGACACGTCGGCGATCTTCTTCATATTCGCTGCGTGTTCCGCCATGGCATCGGCGTCGAGGCGCAGACGTTCGACCGCAGTGGGGAGATCCTTGCGCTTGTCGCGCTCGTCCCACTGGGCGATCACCCGTTCGGCGCGCTGCTTGGAAATGTCTCTGAGCGTCGACTCCAACTTGCTCCACAGCTTCTCCTGGTCCGGCTTCAGCCGGAGGTCCGCCTTGAAACGGGCGATGCGGGCCTCGTCATAGGCGATCAGTTGGTTGACGGTCGGTTGGTCGCGGCTGGGGCCGGCGCTTGGGCTGCTTTCGGGAATGGGAACCGGCGTCGGGCTTTGCGCCTGAACCGAAACAGCGAGCGCCAAACCAACAAGGGCCGCGCTCGCGGCGAGAATGAGAGCTTTCCTCATGGCATCCTCCTGCCCCTAGATAACGAACGAACGGGCAGTTCGTTTCCACCGGCCGCGAGAATTTTTTGCCCCAAGCGACGGCCTGAAACGAAACGAGCCGCCGGAGGGCGGCTCGCTGTCGCGAATAATCGGCCAAACGGTCAGAGCCGCTCGCCGCCGCGGGGAGCGGGGTCGCGCCCGCCTTCGTCATCGTCCCCACCCATACCCATGCGATGGCCGTCCCCACCCATGCTGTGGCCGTGGCCATCCATGCGGCCCTCGCGCCATCCCCCGCCGTCATCGTGCATGCCGAAGCGATGCATGGCGCGGCCGCGCATGCCGGCGCGCATCAGAATGCCGAACCGCTGCTTCTGCGCTTCGTCGAGCTTGTCGTAGAGCGGCTCTGACGCGTCGGCGAGCCGCTTCAGGTCGGCGCCGCGTTCGGTCATTAATTCGGCGCCGCGGCGCATGCGCGCAAGCGGGTCGGCGGGGCCGGTCTGCTTCTCGCGCTCGGCGTGGAACTTCTCGAAGCGGTCGATCCGCTTCTTGGTCATCTCGCGCATGACGGCCTCGACCGGCGGCCACAGTTTCTCCTGCTCGGCGCTGAGCGTGAGGCCGGCCTTGAGCGCAGCGATGCGCGCGTCGGCGAAGGCGGACATATCGGCGGCGCTCGGGCGCCAGCGGCCGGGCGCGGAGCCGGGCTGTTGCGCATAGGCGAGCACCGAGCCGCCGATGACGGCGGCGGCGGTCGCAAGGATCAGAGACTTTTTCATGGGTCGAGCTCCCTTCGGATGAGCGTCAGCTCTCCATTCGCTTGGCGCGGATCATGGGAACGCCGCCGGCGTCCGGCAACTTAAACTTCGGTAATGCTGATTAAACTTCGGTAATGCCGATGAATGATCGTTCATTCTGCCGCGAATAATCGCGGCGAATTGAATCAATCCGGACCGATCATCTTCTCCGGCCGCACCAGGGCGTCGAACTCGGCGGCGGTGACGTAGCCGAGCTTCACCGCTTCCTCGCGCAGCGTGGTGCCGTTCTTGTGGGCGGCCTTGGCGATTTCGGCCGCCTTGTCGTAGCCGATCTTGGGCGCAAGCGCGGTCACCAGCATCAGCGACATCTCCATCAGCTGCCTGATGCGCTTCTCGTTCGCCTTGATGCCGGCGACGCAATTGTCGGTGAAGGAAACCGCCGCGTCGGCGAGCAAGCGCACCGACTGCAACAGCGCGTAGGCCATCACCGGCTTGTAGACATTGAGCTCGAAATGGCCTTGCGAGCCCGCCACCGTCACGGTGGTGCCGTTCCCCATCACCTGGCAGCACACCATGGTGAGCGCCTCGCATTGGGTCGGGTTGACCTTGCCGGGCATGATCGAGGAGCCGGGCTCGTTCTCGGGCAGCGCCAGCTCGCCGAACCCGGAACGCGGGCCCGAGCCCAGAAAGCGGATGTCGTTCGCGATCTTGAAAAGCGCGGTCGCGACCGAGACGAGCGCGCCGTGGGTGGCCACATAGGCGTCGTGGGCCGCCAGCACCTCGAACTTGTTGGGCGCCGTCACGAATGGAAGCTTGGTGATCTTCGCCACCTCGGCGGCGAACTTCTCGGCGAAGCCCTTCTTGGAATTCAGTCCGGTGCCGACCGCGGTGCCGCCTTGCGCGAGCTGGTAAAGCTCGCCGAGCGAGGTTTTCACGCGCGCAATCCCGGAGGCGAGCTGGGCCGCGTAGCCGGAGAATTCCTGGCCGAGCGTCAAGGGCGTCGCGTCCTGGGTGTGGGTGCGGCCGATCTTGATGATCTTGGCGAAGTCCTTGCTCTTCCGGTCGAGCGCCTTATGCAGATGTTCGAGCGCGGGAATCAGGCGGCGGCTGATCTCCTCGGCGGCCGCGATGTGCATCGCGGTCGGAAACGCGTCGTTTGACGACTGCGAAAGGTTCACGTGGTCGTTGGGATGCAACGGCTTCTTCGAGCCCATCACGCCGCCGAGCATTTCGATGGCGCGGTTTCCGATCACCTCGTTGGCGTTCATGTTCGATTGGGTGCCGGAGCCGGTCTGCCAGACCACCAGCGGGAAATGCTCGTCGAGCTTGCCGTCGATCACTTCCTCTGCGGCGGCGGCGATGGCGTCGGCGAGCTTTGCATCGATCAATCCCATGTCCTTGTTGACGAGCGCGGATGCCCGCTTGACGATGCCGAGCGCCCGCACCAGCGGCTTCGGCAGGCGTTCTCCTCCGATCTTGAAGTTTTCCAGGGAACGTTCGGTCAGCGCGCCCCAATAGCGGTCGGCGGGAACCTCGATCGGTCCAAAACTGTCAGTTTCGGTGCGGGTCGCGGCCATGGGCGGGTCGCCGGTTCGGTTTTCTCGTGACGCGAGTTCAGTTCAAACTGATCAGACTCTAGCACGCGCGCCGGGGCCCCGGAACCGCGCCTTGCAAGCACGGCCCATACCGGTCCGCCAACCCGGGGCTATTGCCAGGCTTCTCAATCGGTTGAGTGGATACTCGGCGCAGTCCCGGCGCGGTGATCGAGCGGTCGCAAGAAACAGTTGCGGTCTGGCGCGCAGTCCGTATCTTTGCGGACCGTGTTGTGATGAACAGCAACGCCGCTGTTCGCGGTGCGCACAAGTTCAGACGGTCTCTATCAGCGATCTCCAACGGGGGGCGGAGTCGACCGATGGCCGAGCTGGCATTTATCTGTCACAAGCATCAAGGTATGATTTGCTTGCCAGCTTACGCGCCGGCCACCGGGCATGGCGTACCATTCAGTCGTCTTGCAGCTCAACGACGGGATGTTCATGCGCCGTCCGTGCGGCGCCAGCGTGTCCTTGCAGGCTTCGGCATCGAGTTCGAAGGCGTATAATGAAGAGTCCCGTCGTCAAGCGATCCATCGTCATCGCCGGACACAAGACCAGTGTCAGCCTGGAGGATGACTTCTGGGACGCGCTCAAGGAGATCGCCGCGCGCCGCAACGCGACGCTCTCCGATATGGTCGCGACCATCGACGCCAAGCGCAACCATGGCAATCTATCCTCGGCGATCCGGCTGTTCGTGCTCGATCATTTTCGCTCGGTCGGAGGCTCGGCTTCGAATCTCACGGCCGGCGGCAGGGCTGCCGCCCCCGGAGGGTGCTGAGTTCACTTTGAACTCGGTGGGTTTCGGCGCCGGGCAGCGGCTACACTTGCCGCGTTGAATGGCGGTGTCCGGTCACCTATAAGCACTGGATATGAACCCCTGCCTAGGTGGCGGGTGGAGGTTGGACATGCCTTGGAAGAACCAGAGCGGCGGACCTTGGGGAGGCGGCGGCGGGCCCCGCGGCCCATGGGGTTCGGGCCCGCAGCCGGGGGGGCAGACGCCTCCCGATCTCGAGGATCTGATCCGCCGCAGCCAGGACAAACTCAAGAGCCTGATCCCCGGCGGCGGCTCGCTCGGCGGGCGCGGGGGGGTGCTGTTTGCCGTCGGCTTGCTCGTCGTGTGGATGCTTTCCGGCTTCTACCGGGTCGACGCCGACGAGCAGGGCGTGGTGCTGCGCTTCGGCAAGTTCACCCAGCTCACCCAGCCCGGCCTCAATTATCACTGGCCCTATCCGATCGAGACCGCGCTCACGCCCAAGGTCACCACCGTCCGGCGCGTCGACATCGGCATGCGCCTGATCGAGGACCCGCGCCGCGGCACCACCATGCGCGACGTGCAGGAGGAGAGCCTGATGCTCACCGGCGACGAGAACATCGTCGACGTCGACTTCTCGGTATTCTGGCTGGTCACCAACGCTTCGAAGTATCTCTTCAACGTCCAGAATCCCGAGGGCACCATCAAGGCGGTGTCCGAGAGCGCCATGCGCGAGGTGATCGGGCGCAACCAGATTCAGCCGATCCTCACCGGCGCGCGTCAGAACATCGAGCTCGCCGTCCATGATCTGATGCAAAAGACGCTCGATGAATACCAGGCCGGCGTCCAGATCACCCAGGTGCAGATGCAGAAGGTCGATCCGCCGGCGCAGGTGATCGATTCCTTCCGCGACGTGCAGGCGGCGCGCGCCGATGCCGAGCGCGTCCAGAACGAGGCGCAGACCTACGCCAACCGCATCGTGCCCGAGGCGCGCGGCCGCGCGGCGCAGATCCAACAGGCCGCCGAGGCCTATCGGGAGCAGACCGTCGCCGAGGCGAGCGGCCAGGCCTCCCGCTTCCTCAAGATCTACGACGAGTACAAGAAGGCGCCCGACGTGACGCGCCGGCGCATGTATCTCGAAACCATGGAGCGCGTGTTCGGCGGGATGGACAAGATCATCATCGATCCGAGCACCTCCGCGCACGGCTCCGGCGTCGTGCCCTATCTGCCGCTGGGCGAGCTCGGCCGTGGTTCGCCGACGCCGCCGGGCGGAAGGACACAAGGAGGCGGCCGATGATCAAGGGAATTGCCGGAGTGCTCGCCGTGCTCGTGGCGCTTGCTGCGGTCGCCGGCTATAGCTCGGTGTTCTTCGTCCACCAGACCCAACAGGCGCTGGTGCTCCGATTGGGCGAGCCGATCCGCATCGTCTCCGAGGCGGGGCTGCAATTCAAGGCGCCCATGGTCGACGCCGTGGTCTATATCGACAAGCGCATCCTCGACCTCGAAAATTCCTCGCAAGAACTCATCGCTTCCGACCAGAAGCGGCTCGTGGTCGATGCCTTCGCGCGCTACAAGATCATCGAGCCGTTGAAGTTCTACCAGTCGGTCGGCACCATCGATGGCGCCAATTCCCGCCTCGCCACCGTGCTCAATTCGTCGCTCCGGCGCGTGCTCGGCGAGGCGAGCTTGATCCAGGTGGTGCGCGACGAACGCGCGGTCCTGATGGGCCGCATCCGCGAGCAAGCCAATCGCGAAGCCGGCAACTTCGGCATCACCGTCATCGACGTGCGCATCCGCCGCGCCGATCTGCCCGAGGTCAACAGCCAGGCGGTGTTTCAGCGCATGCAGACCGAGCGCCAGCGCGAGGCGGCCGAGATCCGCGCCGGCGGCGCCCAGCTCGCGCAGACCATCCGCGCGCGCGCCGACCGCGACGTGACCGTATTGATCGCGGACGCGACCTCGACGGGCGAAAAGGTCCGCGGCGAGGGCGACGGCGAACGCAACCGCATCTTCGCCGATGCATTCAACCGGGATGTCGATTTCTTCGGTTTCTACCGCTCCATGCAGGCCTACGAGGCCGGCCTGAAGCACAACGACACCCGCCTCCTGCTCGCGCCGGACTCCGACTTCTTCCGCTATTTCAACAATTCGGCCGGACGGACGGGGGCAAAGTAATCCCGTTCGATGCAGGATTTTCTGGTCGCGCTCGGGCTCGTGCTGGTGATCGAGGGACTCTCCTTTGCCGCCTTCCCCGGCGCCTTGCGCCGCGCTATGGCGAAGTTGATGGAAGCTCCCGAGGCTCAGTTGCGGACGGCGGGTTTCATCGCCGCCCTCTTCGGCCTCCTGGTGGTCTGGCTGGTGCGCGGTTGAACGCCTCGAGACACGGGTCACGATCACGAACGCGGGAGCGTTTCCGGTCGTCGCTTTTCCGCCGGAATCGCGCCCCAGTGGAAAGGAAGGCGGATGGCTCTTGCGCCGATCCGGAGTCCGGCGCAGCTTGCCGCAA
>JAHFPO010000133.1 GCA_023266695.1 Hyphomicrobiales bacterium
TGTCGCGCGCGAGACCGCGGCACTCAAGCGCATCGGGACGACGGGCCGCGGCATCGGGCCCGCTTACGAAGACAAGGTCGGCCGGCGCGCCATTCGCTTCGTGGACCTCGCCGAGCCCGCCGATCTCGACGACAAGATCGATCGTGTGCTGGTGCATCACAATGCGCTCAGGCGCGGGCTCAAACTGCCGGAAATCGCCGCCAAGGCGGTGCGTGAGGAACTGCTGTCGGTGGCGCCCAAGGTGCTGCCGTTCATGGACCGGGTGTGGGCGCTTCTCGATGAGCGCCACCGGCAGGGCGATAGAATTCTATTCGAAGGCGCGCAGGGCGCCCTCCTCGACGTCGACCACGGCACCTATCCCTATGTCACCTCGTCGAACACGGTCGCGGGCCAGGCCGCGACCGGCTCGGGGCTCGGCCCCGGCACCGTCGGTTATGTGCTCGGCATCACCAAGGCCTATACCACCCGAGTGGGCGAGGGGCCGTTTCCGACCGAGCTTGCCGACGATACCGGGCGGCCGGACAAGACCGGCAAGTACTTGGGCGAGCGCGGCAAGGAAGTGGGCACCGTGACCGGCCGGCCGCGGCGTTGCGGCTGGTTCGATGCGGTGCTAGTGCGACAGACCGTGCGCACCGGCGGCATCGACGGCATCGCGCTGACCAAGCTCGACGTGCTCGACGGCCTCGACCCGATCCGGGTCTGCGTGGCCTATCGACTCGACGGGCGCGAAATCGACCATATGCCGGCAGGAGAGGCGACCCAGGCCCGCCTTGAGCCGGTTTATGAGACCATCGAGGGTTGGGGCGCCTCGACCCGGGGAGCCCGTTCCTGGGCCGGACTGCCGGCGGCGGCGGTAAAGTATGTGCGCCGCATCGAGGAGTTGATCGGCTGCCCGGTCGCATTGCTCTCGACGAGCCCCGCGCGCGAGGACACAATTCTGGTCCAAAATCCGTTTCTACCCTAACTGAGCCAGATCAGGGGCATCCGTCCGGACCGTCAATCGATGACCGACTATCTTCCTCTGCTCACCCGCGCCGTCTCGGGCCTCGACCGCAATACCGGTGAGGCGCGCCGGGGCGTCTATGACCGAGCGCGGCATGCCCTCGTGAATCAGCTCCGGGCGATGAAGCCGCCGCTCGCCGAGTCCGAGATCACGCGCGAGCGGCTCGCGCTCGAGGAAGCGATCCGGCTCATCGAAACGCAATCCGGTCAGGCCGAGATGAAAGCCGAGCGGATGCCACCGGTGCCGCCTGAGCCTCCACGCGCTCCGATTGCGCCACGCGCCCCGACTGCCCCGGACGCCCACCCGGCACCGTCGCCCCGCGAGCGGGTCGGTAATGCCGTGAGCGGGACCCGTGTCGTGCGCGATGCGGTCGCCGAGGCCGAACATCTCGGTGCCGCCAGCGCCGAAGCCGTCCGCTCGGCGCGAGACGCCTTCGGCGGCATTCCGCCCGGAGCGTTCGAGTTCGAGGATCGGGTCGATCTTGCCACGGCCGAAAAGAGCCTTGCGAACCTGCAGGATGGCGCCGGTGACGGCTTCGGCGCGGCATTGCAGCCTCGCTCGTTCCGGCCGCGCGGCGCCGAGATCGCCCAGGCGGATGCGCGCAAGGCGCTCAAGGCGAAGCTCATCGTTGGCGGCATCGTCGTCGCCCTCTTCGCGGTCGCTGCCCTGATCGGCTACGTCCACCGCGATCGCGTCCTCGCATTGATCGGTGCCGGCCCGCCGCCGACCCGCGTCGTTACCAGCGAGGGAGGCGACCGTTCGAAGATCGCGGACCGGGTCGCTCCGGATCCGACCGCGCAAAACCGTCCGCTCACGCCCGGACAGACGCAAACCCCAGGCGGATCTTTAGCGGCGGTCGCGCAGCGCGCCGTGCTCTACGAGGAAAATCCGAGCGGTGGGCAGCAGTTGCAGACCTTCGTCGGCACCGCGGTCTGGCGCACGGAAACGGTGAATCCCGGACCCGGGCGCCCGCCGGAACTCGGCCTCAGAGTTGATATCGAGGTGCCTGACCGCCGCTTGACGGTGGCGATGACGATCCGCCGCAATCCCGATACCACCCTGCCGGCGAGCCATACCGTCGAGATTCAGTTCACGACTCCCGGCGATCCCTTCGGCGGCGTCTCGAACATGCCGGGCATCCGTGCCAAGAGCACGGAGACGGCGCAAGGCGCGCCGCTCGTCGGCCTGGTCGTACGCGTCATGCCGGGCTTCTTCCTCATCGGCCTCTCGGCGATCGAAGCCGATCGCGAGCAAAACCTCACCTTGTTGCGCGAGCGCGGTTGGATCGACATTCCGTTCGTCTACAACAATGGCCGACGGGCCGTGCTCGTGGTGGAGAAAGGCAGCCCCGGCGAACGGGCCGTCAATGAAGCGGTGATGGCCTGGGGCGGCTAGAGTCTGATCAGTTCGAATTGAATCGGCCTGCCCCGCTAACATTTTGATTTTGGGCGTGATCTTATCCGAAAACCGGTTTCCACCCCGGATCAAGTCCGGGGCGGTCTTTTTCGGGATCACGCCCTAGGAACTCGCGCGAAGGCAAAAATTACGCGAGGTCGGGTTCACTCGCTCAGCTCGCCGGCAGCGCCTTCGGGGTCTCCACCTCGTGCATGCGGTTGACCACCGCCTGCTGCACCTTCTCGAAGGCACGCACCTCGATCTGACGCACGCGCTCGCGTGAGACGCCGAACTCCTCGGCGAGCTCCTCGAGCGTGATCGGGTCGTCGGACAAGCGCCGCGCCTCGAAGATGCGCCGCTCGCGATCGTTCAATACGCCGAGCGCCTGCTTCAATGCGGCCCGCCGGTTGTCGAGCTCCTCGCCTGCGGCCAGCATGGTCTCCTGATCGTCACGCTCGTCGACCAGCCAGTCCTGCCATTCGCCGGAATCGGCATCGAGCCGGATCGGCGCATTGAGCGAGGCATCGCCGGCAAGGCGCTGGTTCATCGAAACGACTTCCGCTTCGGTGACGCCGAGGCGCTTGGCGATCGCCTTCACCTGGTCGGGCTTGAGGTCGCCCTCCTCCAGCGCGGAGATGCGGCTCTTGGTCTTGCGCAGGTTGAAGAACAGGCGCTTTTGCGCCGCCGTGGTGCCCATCTTCACCAGGCTCCAGGAGCGCAGGATGTATTCCTGGATCGAGGCTCTGATCCACCACATCGCGTAAGTGGCGAGCCGAAAACCCTTGTCCGGTTCGAACCGCTTGACGGCCTGCATCAGGCCGACATTGCCTTCGGAGATCACCTCGCCGATCGGGAGGCCGTAGCCGCGGTAGCCCATGGCGATCTTGGCGACGAGCCTGAGATGGCTGGTGACGAGACGGTGCGCGGCCTCGCGGTCGCCATGCTCGCGCCAGGACTTGGCGAGCATGTACTCCTCCTGCGGCTCCAGCATCGGGAACCGACGGATCTCGGCGAGATAGCGGGAAAGGCCACCTTCAGCGGTGAATGCCGGCAGAGCAGCGGAACGGGCCATGAAATGCGCCCTCCTTGAATGGCCCCCGAGGCGGCGGGCCGTATGCGGCCGCGAAGCGCCAACCGCAACGTCCATATAGAAACTCCATGCGGCGAGGAAAAGGCAGGGCGATCACGGGGATTTGAGCGCCTCGACCAGGCGGAAGAGCTCCGGCGGCAGGCGGCTTTCGAACGTGAGCTTCTTGCCGGTGACGGGATGGACGAAGCCGAGAAGATAGGCGTGGAGCGCTTGGCGGCGGAGCTTGTCGAATGCCTTGGCGGCCTTCGGGGTGAGCTGGGACTCCTTGGTGCGAAATCCCGCGCCGTAGACGGGATCGCCGAGCAGCGGATGTCCGATGCGGGTGAGATGGACGCGAATCTGATGGGTGCGGCCGGTCTCCAGCCTGCATTCGATCAGGCTCGCCACCGGCAAGCCGTCCTTGCCGGCATAGCGGTCGTGGATTTCATAGCGGGTGACGGCGCGCCGTCCGCCCGGAAGCACCGCCATGCGCTCACGTGACTTCGGATCGCGCATGATCGGCGCGTCGATCACGCCGCGCCGGGGCTCCGGCACACCCCATACGAGCGCGAGATAGCCGCGCACCAGCGCGCCGTCGCGGCCGTGGTCGGCGAACTGGTGGCTCAGCGCCTGATGCGCGCGGTCGGTCTTGGCGACGACCAGGAGCCCGCTGGTGTCCTTATCGAGGCGGTGGACGATGCCGGGCCGCTTCTCTCCGCCGATCCCGGAGAGACTGTCGCCGCAATGGGCGATCAGGGCATTGACGAGCGTGCCGTCGCGGTTGCCGGGGGCGGGATGAACGACGAGGCCGGCCGGCTTGTCGATGACGATCAGCTCGTCGTCCTCGTGAACGATGGCGAGCGGGATCGCCTCGGCCTTGGGACGCGCCGGTTCAGGCGGCGGCACGCGAACCTCGACCTTGTCTCCCGGTTTGACCCGGTATGCCGGGTCTCCTATGGTTTTCCCGTTCAAGAGCACTTGCTTGCCGAGCAGCAGCAGCTTCAAGCGCGAGCGGCTGAGATCCGAAATGCGCATCGCCAGGAAGCGATCGAGCCGCGAACCCGCATCCTCCTCGCCCGCGACCGCCTGGACGATCCGGTCGTTGCCGGTTTTACGAACTTTGTTCACCCGATGACCCGTTCACCCGAACGCGACGACGAACCCCTCGATCCGGCGCAAACGCGCGTGGTGAGGCGGCTGCGCGGGCTGATGATCCTTTCGAGTCTTATCATGATCGTGGGCTTCCTCGCCGTCTTTGGTGTGATCGCCTACCGCCTTTCCATAGGCGCGGAAAGAGGCAGGAACGCGGAATCGAATGTGAACCTGCCCAAGGGCGCGCGGGTGGTCTCGACCGCGGTTTCGGAAGGCAGGCTCGTGGTCACGATCGAGATCGCGGGGGTCGTCGAGGTGCTCATCTTCGATCTCGCGACCCTGGAGCCGCGCGGCCGCATGCGCATCACGACCGAGCCCTGAGCCGCCGCGGGCTTGATGGTGTTCTGGTTCGGCGCTAAGGCTTGAGTGGAAACGCCGCGCGCTCCCTTCGTCTAGCGGTCCAGGACGTCGCCCTCTCACGGCGAAAACAGGGGTTCGAGTCCCCTAGGGAGCGCCAATTCTCTCCGCGACTTGGCTGATGGGCACCGGCAGCGTTCAACCAATGGCTGATCAACGTGCTTTCGGCCGCTCGCTCCGCCAGGTGATGGCCGGGAAGCTTGCCACGGTTGTTGTATCAACGTCACTCTTTCTCTTGCTGTTTGCGCTCACTGGACGGGCAGCGTTTTCGTTGGCGGGCACCCTCGGCCAGATCATGCTACTCCACCTGATTTCCGCCACCAAATCGCGGCTGCTCGGCGAGCCGTTGGTGTTTTCGGATTTTGCACTGGTCGGCCAGATCCTCCGCCATCCGGAACTCTATTACGCGCAGGCCTTCATTTCGCCGGCGAGCCTGTTGCTCGCGGCGGCGCTCATCGGATTGGCTGGCGCATGGTGGTGGCTGGAGCCGCCGCTCTTCGATGACGGAAACTGGATCGTCCGGCTTTCCATCGGCGCTCTAGGCGCCGCTCTTTTGTATCTGGTGTTCGGCCGGGCGCGGCCGGGGGCCGTAGACCGGGCGCTCGCCGATCTGATCGCGAAACCCGATCACGCGGCGGATATCAAAAGATTCGGCCTGCTAGGCTCGATCATTCTCTACGCCATCCGATGGCAACAGGGACCGCCCGTGCCATCGGCCCGCCCGCCACTTCGTCTCGGCAACAGCGCGCCTGAAATCATCATCGTCGTGCAGATCGAATCCTTCGCCGATGCCGCGCAATTGGGCTGGGACGGCGTTTATCTCGCCCATCTGGAGGAGGCGAGGGCGAAGTCGGTTTGCTTCGGGGACATGCGGCCGCCCTGCCAGGGTGCGTCCACGATGCGGCCGGAATTCGAGATGCTGACCGGACTCGAGACCGCCGGTCTCGCCTTCGATCAATTCGACCCGTACCTGCGCGGCGAGGCGTTCGCCGGCAGTGCGCTCCCGCGCCGGCTATCGGCGGCGGGTTTCGATACGGTCTTCCTGCACCCCTATGACGTGCGTTTCTTTCGGCGCCATCGCGTCATGCCGGCGTTTGGGTTTGCCCGCTTGATCGGCGAAAGCGAATTTTCCCGCGGCGATCGGTATGGCC
>JAHFPO010000134.1 GCA_023266695.1 Hyphomicrobiales bacterium
GGGTGGTGAAGGCGCAGATTCACGCCGGCGGCCGCGGCAAGGCAGGCGGCGTCAAGGTGGTGAAATCGATCGACGACGTGAAGAAAGAGGCGAAACGCCTCTTGGGCTCGACCCTCGTCACCCATCAGACCGGTCCCGAAGGCAAGGTCGTCAATCGCCTCTATGTCGAAGAAGGCTCGGCGATCGCGCGCGAATTCTATCTCTCGGCGCTGGTCGACCGCGTCACCTCGCGCGTCGCCTTCGTGGTCTCCACCGAGGGCGGCGTCGATATCGAGGAAGTCGCGCACAAATCGCCGGAAAAGATCGTGACCTTCTCGATCGAGCCCGCCACCGGAGTGATGCCGCATCACGGCCGCCGCGTCGCGCAAGTGCTGGGGCTCGCGGGCGACCTCGCCAAACAGGCGGAAAGCCTGCTGCCCAAGCTTTATGCCGCCTTCATCGAGAAGGACATGAACCTGTTGGAGATCAATCCGCTGGTCGCCACCAAGGACGACAAGCTTATCTGCCTCGACGCCAAGGTCGGCTTCGACACCAACGCGCTCTACCGGCATCCCGACGTCGCCCAGCTCCGCGACGTCACCGAGGAGGACGCCAAGGAAGTCGAGGCCTCGAAATACGACCTCAATTACGTGGCGCTCGACGGCACCATCGGCTGCATGGTGAACGGCGCCGGGCTTGCCATGGCGACCATGGACATCATCAAGCTCTATGGCATGGCGCCGGCGAACTTCCTCGATGTCGGCGGTGGCGCCACCAAGGAGAAAGTGGCGGCGGCCTTCAAGATCATCACCGCCGACCCGAAGGTGAAGGGGATTTTGGTCAATATTTTCGGCGGCATCATGAAATGCGACATCATCGCGGAAGGCGTGATCGCGGCGGTGAAGGAAGTGGGCCTCGAGGCTCCGCTCGTCGTTCGGCTCGAAGGCACCAATGTCGAGTTGGGCAAGAAAATCATCGCCCAGTCCGGATTGAACGTGATCAGCGGCGACGACCTCGACGACGCGGCGCAGAAGATCGTGAAAGCCGTGAGGGGCGCGCGCTGATGGCGATCCTCGTCGGCAAGAACACCAAGGTCATCTGCCAGGGCTTCACCGGCAAGAACGGCACCTTCCATTCCGAGCAGGCGATCAAGTACGGCACCAAGATGGTCGGCGGCGTCTCCCCCGGCAAAGGCGGCAGCACCCATCTCGGGCTGCCGGTGTTCGACACTGTCGCCGAAGCGCGCGCCAAGACCCAATGCGACGCGAGCGCGGTCTATGTGCCGCCGGCCGGCGCCGCCGACGCGATCGCGGAGGCGATCCAGGCGGAAGTGCCGCTTATCGTCTGCATCACCGAGGGCATCCCGGTGCTCGACATGGTGAAGGTGAAGCGCGCGCTCTCCGGTGCGAAATCCCGCCTGATCGGGGCGAACTGTCCCGGCGTCATCACGCCCGACGAATGCAAGATCGGCATCATGCCCGGCCACATCCACCGCCGCGGCAAGGTCGGCATCATCTCGCGCTCGGGCACGCTTACCTACGAAGCGGTGTTCCAGACCACCGCCGAGGGGCTCGGCCAGACCACCTGCGTCGGCATCGGCGGCGATCCGGTCAAGGGCACCGAATTCATCGACGTGCTCGAGCTGTTCCTCGGCGACAAGGAGACCGAGGCGATTATCTTGATCGGCGAGATCGGCGGCTCGGCCGAGGAGGATGCCGCCCAGTTCCTCAAGGACGAGGCCAAGCGCGGGAGGAAGAAGCCATGCGTCGGCTTCATTGCAGGCAGGACCGCGCCGCCGGGACGGCGCATGGGCCATGCCGGCGCCATCATTTCCGGCGGTAAAGGCGGGGCGGAGGGCAAGATCGCCGCCATGGAGGCGGCCGGCATCCGCGTCTCGCCCTCGCCGGCCAGGCTGGGCAAGACTCTCGTCGAGGTACTAAAAGGCTGATAAAAGAGGCATATTCCGACGAGCGGCGGCCCGAATCGAGCCATTCCGGAAGCTCCGGCGGCTAGGGCAGCCGCGTTGCCGGATTCGAAAGGAACGGGAAATCTCTCCCGTTCAGGATAGCGACATGGCAAGGGCGGACCAGAACGAGGCCTTTCTGCGGACTTCTTTCCTCTATGGCGGCAATGCCGCCTATCTCGAAGAGCTGCAGGCCCGTTACGAGCAGAATCCGACATCGGTCGATCAAGGCTGGCAGGCCTTCTTCGCCGCGCTCAAGGACGAGCACGCGGATGTGCTGAAGAGCGCCCGCGGCGCCTCCTGGAAGCGCCCGGGCTGGCCGGTGCCGATGAACGGCGAGCTGGTCGCCGCACTCGACGGCAACTGGATCGAGGTCGAGAAGTCGCTCGGACAGAAAATCCAGGCCCAGGCGCAGGTCAAGGGCGTCGAAATCTCCACCGCCCACGTCCAGCAGGCGACCCGCGACTCGGTCCGGGCCTTGATGATGATCCGCGCCTACCGCGCGCGCGGACATCTCCATGCCAAGCTCGATCCCCTCGAGCTCGAGCCGATCCCGGAGCAGCCCGAGCTCGATCCCAAGTCCTACGGCTTCACCGAGACCGACCTCGACCGCAAGATCTTCATCGATCACGTGCTCGGACTGGAGTTCGCGACCATCCGCGAGATGGTCGCGATCCTCAACCGCACTTACTGCCAGACCATCGGCGTCGAGTTCATGCACATCTCGAGCCCCGAGGAGAAGGCCTGGATTCAGGAGCGCATCGAGGGCCCCGACAAGGAAGTGAGCTTCACCCGCGAGGGCAAGCGCGCGATCTTGAACAAGCTGATCGAGGCCGAGGGCTTCGAGAAATTCATCGACATCAAATATACCGGCACCAAGCGCTTCGGCATCGACGGTGCCGAATCGATAGTCCCGGCGCTCGAACAGATCATCAAGCGCGGCGGCGCGCTCGGTTTGCGCGAGGTCATCCTCGGCATGGCCCACCGCGGGCGCTTGAACGTGCTCGCCCATGTGATGGGGAAGCCGCACCGGGCGATCTTCCACGAGTTCAAGGGCGGCTCGGCGACGCCGGACGAGGTCGAAGGCTCGGGCGACGTCAAATATCACCTCGGTGCGTCGAGCGACCGCGAGTTCGACGGCAACAAGGTGCACCTGTCGCTTACCGCCAATCCCTCGCACCTCGAGATCGTCGATCCGGTGGTGCTCGGCAAGGCGCGCGCCAAGCAAGATCAGCTGCACGACGTCGAGCGCTCGAAGGTGCTGCCGCTGTTGCTGCACGGCGACGCGTCGTTCGCGGGCCAGGGCGTGATCGCCGAATGCTTCGGGCTGTCGGGTTTGAAGGGCCACCGCACCGGCGGCTCGCTTCATTTCATCATCAACAACCAGATCGGCTTCACCACCAATCCGCGCTATGCGCGCTCCTCGCCCTATCCCTCCGACGTCGCCAAGATGATCGAGGCACCGATCCTGCACACCAACGGCGACGATCCGGAGGCGGTGGTGTTCTGCGCCAAGGTCGCGACCGAGTTCCGCCAGCGCTTCCACAAGCCGGTCGTGATCGACATGTTCTGCTACCGGCGCTTCGGCCACAACGAGGGCGATGAGCCTTCGTTCACCCAGCCGCTGATGTACAAGAAGATCCGCTCGCATCCGACCACGCTGGAGCTGTACGGAGCCAAACTCGAACAGGAAGGCATCGTCGGCGCGGGCGAAGTCGAGAAGATGAAAAGCGACTGGCACGCGCGGCTCGAGGCCGAGTACGAAGCGGGCCAGAATTACCGGCCGAACAAGGCCGACTGGCTCGATGGCCGCTGGGCGGGCCTGCGCGCGATCAACGACGTCGACGATCCGCGCCGCGGCAATACCGGCGTCGCGCTCGATACCCTGAAGGAGATCGGCGCCCGGATCACCGCCGTTCCCCCCGGCTTCCACATCCATCGCACCATCGCGCGCTTCCTGGAGAACCGGAAGAAGTCGATCGAGGAAGGCACGGGCATCGATTGGGCGACTGCCGAGGCGCTCGCCTTCTCATCACTCTTGCTCGACGGCCATCCGGTCCGCCTGTCCGGCCAGGATTCCGAACGCGGCACCTTCTCGCAGCGCCACTCGGTTGTGCACGATCAGGAAAACGACGAGCGCTACACCCCCTTCAACCAGGTGCGCGAGGGCCAGGCACGCTTCGAAGTCATCAATTCGATGCTGTCGGAAGAGGCCGTGCTCGGCTTCGAATATGGTTATTCGCTGGCCGAGCCCAACGCGCTCACCATCTGGGAGGCCCAATTCGGCGACTTCGCCAACGGTGCGCAGGTGGTGATCGACCAGTTCATCTCCTCGGGCGAACGCAAGTGGCTGCGCATGTCGGGCTTGGTGATGCTGTTGCCGCACGGCTACGAGGGTCAGGGGCCGGAACACAGCTCGGCCCGGCTTGAGCGCTTCCTGCAGATGTGCGCCGAGGACAACATGCAGGTCGTGAACTGCACCACGCCGGCCAATTATTTCCACTCGCTGCATCGGCAGCTGAAGCGCGACTTCCGCAAGCCCTTAATCGTGATGACGCCGAAGTCGCTGTTGCGGCTCAAGCGGGCAACCTCGCGGCTCGACGAGATGGGCCCCGAGACCACGTTCCACCGCGTGCTGTGGGACGACGCGCAGCTCCGTCCCGACGGCGGTGTCAAGCTGGTCGCGAACGAAAAAATCCGCCGAGTCGTGATCTCGTCCGGCAAGGTCTATTACGATCTCCTCGAGGAGCGGGAAAAGCGCGGGATCGACGACATCTATCTGCTGCGGATCGAGCAGCTCTATCCGTTCCCCTTGAAGGCGCTGGTGCAGGAGCTTTCCCGCTTCAAGGGCGCGGAAGTGGTGTGGTGCCAGGAAGAGCCGCGCAACCAGGGCGCCTGGGCCTTCGTCCAGCCCTATCTCGAATGGGTGCTCGAACAGATCAAGGCGGCGAGCCGCCGGCCGCGCTATGTCGGCCGTCCGGCCTCGGCCTCGACGGCGACCGGCCTGATGCCGAGCCACCTGAAACAGCTCCAGGCGTTTCTCGACGAGGCGCTGGCATGAGCGAGGCGATGGCGCGGAGATTGCGATAATGAGCACTGAAATCCGCGTCCCGACGCTCGGCGAGTCGGTCACCGAGGCGACGATCGGCCGGTGGTACAAGAAGCCGGGCGATGCGGTCATCGCCGACGAGCCGCTGGTCGAGCTCGAGACCGACAAGGTCACGATCGAGGTGCCGGCGCCGACCGCCGGCGTGCTCGCCGAAATCAAGGTCAAGGACGGCGAGACGGTCGCGGTCGGCGCGCTGCTGGGCTCGATCAACGAGGGCGCCGCCGGTGCCAAGGCCGCGCCCAAGACGCAAGCGGCGAAAGCCGCGCACGCGGCTCAGGCCAAGCCCGCTGCCGCTGCCGCTGTCGCGGCCGCCGCCGCGAAAGCGACTGCCGCTGCGCCCGCGCCGGCTTCAGCGAAGACGACCGACGGCCCGCTCGCTCCTTCCGTGCGCAAGCTCGCCGCCGAATCGGGCGTCGATCCCGCCCATCTCTCCGGCAGCGGCAAGGACGGCCGCGTCAGCAAGGGCGACATGCTGGCGGCGATCGGTTCGTTCGCGCCCGCGACACCCGCGGCGCCCGCCCAGGCGCGCGCTCCCGCGGCTCCCGCCGACGCCGCCCGCGAAGAGCGAGTGCGCATGACCAAGCTCCGTCAGACCATCGCCCGCCGCCTCAAGGAAGCGCAGAACACCGCCGCCATGCTGACGACGTTCAACGAAGTCGACATGAGCGCGGTGATGGATCTGCGCACCCAATACAAGGAGTCCTTCGAGAAGAAGCATGGCGTGAAGCTCGGCTTCATGGGCTTCTTCGTGAAGGCCTGCATCCAGGGGCTGAAGGAGATTCCGGCGGTCAATGCCGAGGTCGACGGCGCCGATCTCGTGTACAAGAATTACTATCACATCGGCGTCGCGGTCGGGACCGAGAAGGGCCTCGTCGTGCCGGTGGTGCGCGACGCCGACCGGCTTACCCTTGCCGAGATCGAGAAGAAGATCGCCGAGTTCGGCAAGCGCGCGCGCGACGGCCAGCTCTCCATCGACGAGCTGCAGGGCGGCACCTTCACCATCTCCAACGGCGGCGTCTACGGCTCG
>JAHFPO010000030.1 GCA_023266695.1 Hyphomicrobiales bacterium
GGCGAACCAGATCAAGAAACATGCGGCGATCTTCGCGAAGATCGAGCAGCAATGGGGAGTCCCGGCGCCGGTGATCGTCGCCTTCTGGGGCTTGGAAAGCGATTTCGGCGGCAATATGGGTAAAGAGCAAACGTTGCGTTCGCTCACGACCCTTGCTCATGACTGCCGACGCCCGGAGCTTTTTCGTCAACAATTGTTGGCCGCGCTGCGCATCATCGAGCGCGGCGATCTGTCGCCATCGGAGATGATCGGCTCATGGGCGGGCGAGCTCGGTCAGACGCAATTCCTGCCCACGCATTATTACGATTTCGGAGTCGACTACGACGGCGATGGTCGCCGCAATCTGTTGCGTAGCGTGCCGGACGTTTTGGCTTCGACCGCCAATTACATCGCCCATCTCGGCTGGCGGCGTGGCGAGCTCTGGCTGCAGGAGGTGCGCGTGCCCGCCAGACTGCCGTGGGACCAGGCCGACCTCGAGATCCGTCATCCGCGCTCCCAGTGGGCGAGTTGGGGCGTGACGTTGGCCGACGGCAGGCCGTTGCCGCCCGGCGATATGACGGCCTCGCTGCTCCTGCCGATGGGGCGGTTTGGACCGGCTTTCCTCGCCTATCCCAACTTCCAGGTTTATCTGAAGTGGAACCAGTCGCTGGTCTACTCGACGAGCGCGGCCTATTTCGCCGCGCGGCTTGCCGGCGCGCCGGCGATGCAGCGCCCGAGCGGGGCAGTGCCGGGCTTGAGCTTCGAGCAAAGCCGGGAACTGCAGCAGCTACTGGCACGACGCGGCTACGATGTCGGCAAGATCGACGGCATCCTGGGCCAGAAGACCCGCGTAGCGGTGAAGGCGATGCAGATGAAGTTCGGTCTTGCCGCCGACTCCTATCCGACCGCCGATTTGCTCGAACAGTTGCGCGGCGGGAGATGAAGGATGAAATCGGTCCGGGCGGCGGTGGTGCAAAATTCCGCGGTCGTGTTCGATCGTGAGGCGACGCTGGAGAAGGTGGCCCGTCTTGCGCGCGAGGCGAAATCCCAGGGAGCCGAATTGGTGGTTTTCCCCGAGGCGTTCGTCTCGGCCTATCCCAAGGGTCTCGGTTTTGGTGCGGTCGTGGGCAGTCGTACTCCATCCGGGCGGGAGGACTTCCGGCGCTACTTCGAAAGTGCCGTCGACGTGCCAGGTCCGGCCACGCAACGTCTCGAAGAAATCGCCGGCAGCTTCGGCGTCCATCTCGTCATCGGCGTGATCGAACGCGATGGCGGCACGCTCTATTGCACCGTGCTCTTCTTCTCGCCCGAGGGGCGCCTCTTGGGCAAGCACCGCAAGCTGATGCCGACCGCTTCGGAGCGCCTGGTGTGGGGCTATGGCGACGGCTCGACTTTGCCGGTGTTCGATACCGCACTCGGCCGGCTCGGCGCCGTGATCTGTTGGGAGAACTACATGCCGCTCTTGCGCACCGCGATGTATGCCAAGGGGATCGAGCTTTATTGTGCGCCAACGGCCGACGACCGGGACACCTGGCTCGCGACCATGCAGCATGTGGCGCTGGAGGGGCGCTGCTTCGTGCTCTCCGCCTGTCAATTTCTTCTGCGCAGCGATTGCCCCGACGACTATGCCGCACTCCAGGGCAACGATCCCGACACGGTGTTGATGCGCGGCGGCAGCTGCATCATCGGGCCGCT
Organism: Hyphomicrobiales bacterium; assembly: GCA_023266695.1. Taxonomy (GTDB): domain Bacteria; phylum Pseudomonadota; class Alphaproteobacteria; order Rhizobiales; family Xanthobacteraceae; genus JAUSIF01. The sequence goes on from JAHFPO010000030.1 coordinate 1,675, forward strand.
CGGTCAGGTCATTGCGGGTCCGGTGTTCAATCAAAGCCAGATTCTGGTTGCCGACCTCGACATGGGTGAAATCGCGCGCGGCAAATATGATTTCGACGTCGTCGGGCATTATGCACGGCCCGATATCTTCCAGCTCCACGTCGATGAGCGCGCGACGCTGCCGGTCGTGTTTCGGTCGGGGGCGATCGAGCCGCGCGATGGGTAGGATTGATCCGAAAACAGAAGACCTCGCTCGCGCGTGGCTCGAATTGCATCCGCACCATTGGAACAATTTGGCCGCGGAAGCAGTCTGATGTGAACCGGTCTCCGACGGATGATTTCTCCGATCAAGTTCGAAAAACGGGGAATTTCCGCGATCTCATGCAGATCATTATTCGTTAGGTGAATTCACGAGTTTGCCTAGCCGCGCCCGTTCGGCCGAGGTGAGTGCTACGTCCGTCTCTCCGGTCTTTCGTTGCCGCCGGACAAGAACGATGAGACCGAAAGCGCCGATCAACACCACGGCCGCCGGCAGCAGCCACAAAAGCGCGGTTTGCAAACTGAACCGTGGTTTGAGCAATACGAATTCGCCGTAACGGGCAGTCAGAAAGTCGAGAATCTGCCGGTCGTTATCACCCGCCTTCAAACGCTCGCGCACAAGAATACGCAAGTCACGGGCGAGGGGCGCATCCGAATCATCAATTGATTGATTCTGGCACACCATGCAGCGCAATTCACGCGAGAGATCGCGCGCGCGCGCCTCAAGTTGCTGATCGGACAACACCTCATCGGGCTGCACGGCAAAGACGGGCGTCGCGGTGGCCAGCGTGAGGAGCAGTACGAGCGGGAGCAATCGCATTGGTCACTCCGCCGGCTGCAACGCGGTTTTCGGCGTCGCCGGTCTTGGCGCCCCGACACGCAGCCGTCGATCGGAAAGCGAAAGCGCGCCGCCGAGTGCCATCACCACCGTGCCGAGCCAGATCAGCAGCACCAGCGGCTTGTGATAAAGTCTGACCGCGATCGAACCATCGGGGTTGGGATCTCCGAGCGAGAGATAGAGCTGGCTCAGGCCTCGCGTCATCAAGGCGGCTTCCGTCGTCGAAGTGTCGCGCGAGGGGAAACTGCGCTTGGATGGTTCCAGAATCCCGATGACCACGCCGCCGCTGCGCACGGTGAATTTCGCCGCGAGCTCGCGGTAATTCGGCCCACCGCGCTGCATAATGCCATCGAAGGTCAAATCATAGCCGCGGATCGATACCGTCTGCGTGGGGTTCATGGCCTCGATCCGCTCCGCGCCCCATTGCGTTTCGAACACGATGCCAAGCAGCGTGACGCCGAGTCCGAAATGCGCGAGCGCGGTACCCCAGACCGAGCGTGCAAGTCCCCTTGCGCGAAGCAACGACAATGCCGCGGGCACGCGGAACAAGCTCGTCCGCTCGGCAAGATCGGTGATTGCGCCCACCATCACGTAGAACGCCAGCCCGATCATAAAGGGTGCCAACAGCGATCCTCCACCCGCGATCGCGAATGTCACGGCTATCGCGATCACCGCGGTCGCGAGCGCGCCCAGCAGTCTTTGCGCCACGCCGTAGAGGTCGCCCCGTTTCCAGGCCATCAACGGTCCGAACGGCACAACCACGAGCAGCGGAATGAAGAGCGGCGCGAAGGTCGCATTGAAGAACGGCGCGCCGACCGAAATCTTGGCGCCGGTCAGTGTTTCGAGCGCGAGCGGATAGAGCGTGCCGATGAAGACCGTGGCACAGGCCGACGTCAGGAACAGATTGTTGAAGATGAGCGCGCCTTCGCGCGAGATCGGCGCGAACAGCCCGCCTTGCTTGAGCATCCGCGCACGCCAGGCAAAGAGCGCCAGGCCTCCACCGATGAAAGCGGTGAGAATTGCGAGAATGAACACGCCGCGCGTCGGATCGGTGGCAAAGGCGTGAACCGAAGTCAGTACGCCCGAGCGCACCAGAAAAGTGCCGATGAGCGACAACGAGAAGGCAAGGATGGCGAGCAGGATCGTCCAGACTTTCAGCGCATTGCGCTTTTCCATCACCACCGCCGAATGCAGGAGGGCGGTGCCGGCAAGCCACGGCATGAAGGACGCATTCTCGACCGGGTCCCAGAACCACCAGCCGCCCCAGCCGAGCTCGTAATAGGCCCAGTACGAGCCCATGGCGATGCCGAGCGTGAGGCAAATCCAGGCGGCGAGCGTCCAAGGCCGCACCCAGCGCGCCCAGGCGGCGTCGATTCTCCCCTCGATCAGCGCGGCGATGGCGAAGGAGAACGTGATCGATAAACCGACATAGCCGAGATAGAGCAGCGGCGGGTGGATGGCGAGACCGATGTCCTGCAGAATCGGGTTGAGGTCGCGGCCTTCGAGCGGCGCATTCTGCAGCCGCAGGAACGGGTTCGAGGTGACGAGAATGAAGAGATAGAATGCCGCCGCTATCCACGACTGCACGCCCAGCACATTGGCCTTCAGCGTCAGGGGCAGATTGGCGCCGAAGATCGCAACAAGCGTACCGAACAACGACAGGATGAGGACCCAGAGCAACATCGAGCCCTCATGATTCCCCCATACGCTGGTAATCTTGTAAACAAGCGGCATCGCCGAGTGGGAATTCTCGAACACATTGACGACCGAAAAATCGGAAATGACGTAGCAGAGGGTCAGCGCCGTGAAGGCGATGGCGACGAAGGCGAATTGCGCGAGCGCGGTCGTCCCGGCAACCCCCATCAGGACAGGATCCCGGCTGCGGGCGCCGACAATCGGGACAATGCCCTGGATCAAGGCGAGGCCCAACGCCAGCACCAGAGCGTAATGACCGAGTTCAGCGATCATTGTCCGCGCTCACTCACTGCGGTCTGACCGGGCCGGCTGCGCCGGTCCTCTTCCCGGAATCCTCGTTCCAGTGACCCTGCCTCTTCAAGGCGTCGGCCACCTCCCGCGGCATGTATTTCTCATCATGCTTGGCCAGGATGGTGTCGGCCCTGAACGTGCCCGCGGAATCGAGTGCGCCTTCGGCGACCACTCCCTGTCCTTCGCGGAAAAGATCCGGAACGCCTCCCCGATACGTAACCGGGATCTCGCGGTTGCCGTCCGTGACTTCAAAACGGATCAGCAGATTGTCGCCGCGTATCAGGCTTCCGGGCTTGACGAGGCCGCCGAGGCGAATGCGGGTGCCGGCTGCTACCCGCTTCTCGATGACGTCGGTCGGGGAATTGAAGAACACGATCGACTCTTTCAACGCGGACAGGACCAAAGCCGCGGCCAGCCCCAGTACCCCGAGACTGACGCCGATCAAGGCAAGGCGCCGCTGCTTGCGCGTCATCTTCTCCTCATCTCCGGCGTTCAGCTCAGCCTTCGAGACCGAACGCTTTCATCGCCTCGTCGAGTCGCCGCACCTTGTCGGGCTCGCCGGCAAGGGCGCGGCGGGCATCGGCGGCTGCGGCACGCGCCTTGTCGGTTTCACCAAGCACCTTATAGGATCGCACAAGTCTGAGCCAACCATCGAGATCGGACCCGTCGGTTTTCAGGCGTTCGACCAGGCGATCGACCATGCCGCGTATCATCGCGGTTTGTTGCTCGGGCGGGAGCTTGGCGGCCGCCTCCATGTCCTGAGCGCTGGGGCCGGGCGCACCAGCGGCCGGCTTGTTGTCAACCGGCTTGCCTTCCGCCTGGGCGAGCGCCTCGCGCACGAACCCGACCCAATGGGCGTCCGCTGGCGCCCTGGCAATGAGGTCGCGCCAGATTTTCGCGGCTTCCTCGCGCCGTCCATCTTGTTCGGCGGCAAGCCCCAGGTAATAACGCGCGCTCGCCGCATTGGCGTCGATCGCCACGGCGCGATCGAAGGCGGCCTTGGCCTCGGCGGTGACAATGCCGTTGGCGGCGGCGATCAGCGCCTCGCCGAGATTGGCCTCGCGCTCGGCGCTTTGGCCGAGGAGCCGCAGCACATTGCGCCACGCCTTGACTGCGTCGTCGAAGCGGCCGGATTGCAAATAGATCGGCGCCAGTACCTCCCAGCCGCGGCCATCCTCCGGATTGCGCTCGAGATGGGCCTCGACCCGGGCCACCATCCCTTCGATCGAGCGCTGTTCGGGCGGAGTATTCAGACGATACGCCAACGGCTCGGTGAGAATTCCGGGCGATCCGAGTGAAAGATAAAAACCACCTGCGCCCACCGGCAGCAACAGCAGCGCTGCTACCGCCACGGCGCGGCGGCGCCGCACCGCCGGCTTTCCATCGCTGACGGATTGCGCGACTTCAGCGCTGTCGGCGGCGGCCAGGAGACGGCGTGAGACTTCCACGCGCGCCGCTTCAGTCTCCGCCTTGCCGATGAGGCCGGCCGCCCGGTCGCGCTCGATTTCATCGAGCTGGTCGTGATAGACCGCGACATCGCTCCCGGAGCGAACGGCAATGTCCCGCCGCCGCAGCGGCCAGAGCACGGCGAAAACCGCCGCCGCCGTCATCAGCGTGAACACTGTCCAAAACGTCATGACGTCAAATTCATCAGCTTGAATGCGACATCCCGGTGGCGACGCAGTCGGCCGGGGAGGTCGCGCCTTTCACGGAAGAAGTCTTGGTAGCGGAGGAGGGACTCGAACCCCCGACACACGGATTATGATTCCGTTGCTCTAACCAGCTGAGCTACTCCGCCGCCGGTGCCGGGCACGCCCGGGCCTGCCGGATATGGAATCGACCTGAATCCCTGTCAAGGCGAGTGCCGCAGCCTTAAGCAGGCTGCGGCGTTCCGCCCGGGGCCAGAAGCGAGATCTCAGCCGCCGGCTCCGGCTAGCGCCTCGGGGAAGAACATGTCCTTCCAGTCCGCCGGCGGATTCTTCAGCTGGCCGGTCTTGGCCATGAAGCTGACGAAGGACTGGATGCCCGAGACTTTGGTTGTGTACTGGATCGCGGGGTCGGAAAGGATCTCGGTCAGCTCGTCGACCGGCGTCTTGTCGCCGCTGGCCTTGAGATAGATTCCCGCCGCGCGCTTCTTATCGGCATTGATGAAGTCAGTGGCCTCTTTCAGTGCGGAGAGGAAGGCGCCATAGAGCTTCGGATTCTCGGTACGGAACTTGGAGGTTGCCGCGATCACATTGAAGGAGAGCCCGCCCTGGAACAGGTCGGTGCTGGTGAGGATTCGGCGGATATTCGGATTCTTCATCTGCCGGTATTGGAACGGCGCCGAGGAGAAATTGGCGACAATCTCGGTGGAGCCGGAGAGCATCGCGGCGGTGGCATCGGGATGCGCCATCGACACGGTGAGATGGTCGAGCTTGCCGAATTGATCGTCGCCGAACTCCTTCGCTGCCGCCATCTGCAGGATGATCGCCTGCATCGATACTTTCACGGCCGGCATGGCGATCTTGTGATTGTCCTTGAAGTCCTTGAGCGACTTGATCGAGGGATCGCGCACCATGAGCATCAGCGGCGACACATTGAAACCGGTCGCGGCTTTGACGTCGAATATGCCTTTGGTCTTCGACCAGATGGTGATGATGCCGGGAATGCCAAGGCAGACGAAATCGACCGAGCCGGAAATGAGCGCGTCGTTCATCACGTCACTGGAGCGGAATTGATTGAATTCGACGGTGATGTCGCCGAGACCCGCCGCCTTGGCGTGCTTCTCGATCATCTTCTGGTCTTCCATCACGAAGAATTGCATGTAGGCGATGCCGAACTGCTTGGCGACGCGCAGCGTGTTCGCCTCGGCGCGGGCCTCAGGCGGCGAAGCGAATAGTCCGGCGAGCACTGCAAACACAGCAAAAATGCGAAACATTTCTTCCTCCCTGGGCCCGCCATTGCGTGGGTGATCGCGGCGGGTCGGTTCTCTTGAGTAGACGATACTACAATGGCTAGGCTCTCAGACAACCGGAGAAGCTCGACCATAACGAGCAGCCGGATCGGGGAGGGGAAGGCATGTCGACCAGGAAAACCGCCGGCGAATCGGGGGCTGGCGGCGTCGCGCCGCTCCTTGCCGTTGACGACCTCACGCTTCAGTACAAGACCGCCGAGCACCTCGTGACCGCGACCTGGCGCGTGGGCTTCGAAGTCTACCAGGGCGACCGCTTCGTCCTGCTCGGGCCTTCGGGATGCGGCAAGTCGTCGATCCTGAAGTCGATCGCGGGCTTCCTGCCCCCGGTCGGCGGCTCGATCAAGCTCGCCGGCGTCCCGATCGAACGTCCGGGGCCCGATCGCATGATGGTGTTCCAGGAATTCGATCAGCTGCTGCCGTGGCGGACGGTGCTGGGCAATGTCCTCTTCCCGCTGCTCGTCAATCGGCGAATGGATCGAAAACAGGCGCTCGATCATGCCCGCGCGCTGCTCGCCCAGGTCAATCTCGATCGTTTCGAGAACGTCTATCCGCACATGTTGTCGGGCGGCATGAAGCAACGCGTCGCCATCGCCCGCGCGCTCGCCATGGAGCCGGCCGTGCTCCTGATGGACGAACCTTTCGCCGCGCTCGACGCACTGACCCGGCGCAAGATGCAGGAGGAGCTGGTCGCGCTGTGGGAAGAGGTCCGCTTCACCGTGATCTTCGTCACCCACTCGATCGAAGAGGCGCTTCTCGTCGGCAGCCGCATCCTGGTGCTGACGCCGCATCCAGGTCAGGTCAAGGCCGAGATCAATGCCGATCATCTGAGCTTCAAGGATGTCGGAAGCCCCGCTTTCGAAACCCTCAATCGCGATGTGCACGGCCTGCTGTTCGCCGACAAAGTCGAGGCCGAAGCGCTTGCTACAGGAGGCCGTCATGGCTGATCGCGTTATGCCGCTGCCGATTGGACGTCCGGAGCGCAAGGTTTATCCGCCCGCTGTCGACGCGCCCCGCGATATCGCCCGGCCGCTCACCTTCATCGAGCGGGTCACGAACAACACCATGGCCCGCAGGCTGTTCATTCTGGTGGTGCTGATCTCTGCCTGGGAGGCCTATTCCTCATTCCTTGCGAACCCGCTGTTGTTCCCGCGCTTCTCTGACACCGCCCTGGCATTCTGGGATGCAGTGGCGCATGGCGTCTTGCTGGAGCGCACCTTCACCTCGCTGCAGGTGCTGCTGGTCGGTTATGCGATCGGCCTCGCGCTCGCGGCTTTGTTCACGACAATCGCGGTCTCGACCCGGATCGGCACCGATCTGCTCTCGACCTTGACCGCGATGTTCAACCCCTTGCCGGCGATCGCGCTCTTGCCGCTGGCGCTGTTGTGGTTTGGTCTTGGGGCGAAGAGCCTGATCTTCGTCATCATCCACTCGGTGCTATGGGCGGTGGCGCTCAATACCCACAGCGGATTCACCTCGGTCAGTCCAACGTTGCGGATGGCGGGACAGACTTGCGGGCTGCGCGGGCTCAAATACGTGATGCTCCTGCTCATCCCGGCCGCATTTCCTTCGATCCTCACCGGTCTCAAGATCGGATGGGCTTTCGCCTGGCGCACGCTGATCGCGGCCGAGCTTGTGTTCGGGGCGAGCTCGCGCACTGGCGGTCTCGGTTGGTTCATCTTCGAGAACCGCAATCAGCTCGAGACCGCATCGGTGTTCGCCGGGCTGTTCACGGTAATTTTGATCGGCCTCACCGTCGAGAGCGTGATCTTCCGCTCCATTGAGAACGCGACGATCAAGCGCTGGGGCATGCAGAATTGAAGGTCTGCAAATCGTCATGACGAAGAAATCCGCCAATACCGCTTTTCACATCGCCGTGCTGCCCGGCGACGGCATCGGCATCGAGGTCACCGCGCCGACGCTCGAAATCCTGAAGAAGGTCGAGGCGCTGACGCCCGGCTTGTCGCTGCGCTTCACCGAAGCGCTGGTCGGTGCCGATCATTATCTCGCGACCGGCACGGCGCTGCCTGAATCGACGACCCGGCTCTGCGGTGAGGCCGATGCGGTCCTGCTCGGGGCCTGCGGGCTGCCGCACGTGCGCTATCCCGACGGCACCGAGATCATGCCGCAGGTGGAGCTGCGCATGATCTACGGCCTCTATGCGGGAGTGCGGCCAGCGCGGCTCGTGCCCGGCGTGCCAAGCCCGATCGTGGGGGCGGAAAAGCACGGCATCGATTTCGTGGTGATCCGCGAGTCGACCGAGGGCCTGTTCGCCTCTATCGGCAAGGGCATTGTGACGAACGAGGAAGCGCGCGAAACGATGGTGATCACGCGGAAAACCTCGGAACGGCTGTTCGACTTCGCCTTCCGCCTGGCTGCTCGCCGCAAGGCCCGCGGCGGCAAGGGCGTTGCCACTTGCGTCGACAAGGCGAACGTATTCAAGGCTTTCTATTTCTTCCGGCAGATCTTCGACGAGCGCGCCAAGCGCCATCCGGAAGTGTGCGGCGATCACATCTATGTGGATGCCTGCGCGGTGAGCCTGGTCAGGCGGCCGTGGGCTTTCGACGTGCTGGTCACCGAAAACATGTTCGGCGACATCCTCTCCGATCTCGCCGCCGGCTTGATCGGCGGTATGGGCATGGCGCCGTCGGCGGATATCGGCGACAAGCACGCGGTGTTCCAACCCTGTCACGGCACCGCGCCCGATATCATGGGACAGGGCAAGGCCAATCCGACCGCCATGATCCTGTCGGCTGCGATGCTGCTCGACTGGCTCGCCGACCGCCACGATTATGCGCCGGCGGCGCAGGCCGCCCGCCGCATCGAGCGCGCGGTCGACCATGCCTTCGCCGCTGGGCTCACGCCGTGCGAGTTCGGCGGCGGCGACGGCACCCGCAAGATCGCGGACGCCGTCATCGCCTCGCTCGCTCGCGTTGGCGACGACTGATTTTCCGGTATCCGGACTTCGGCGCGTCTATGTACCGCCGCCCCTGGCCGTGGCGGTACGCGCGCTCGAAATTCCTTCGAGCCTAGTGAAACGCAACAGCGTGAACATGCCGAGCGGAGGCACTGCCCGCCGTTCCGCAAGCTGCACGCCACCGTGGTGACGGGCCCAATCGGAAAGCCGCTTGAACGGAAATTCCGGCCGCCATCCGAGCCGGCGCGCACGGCGGGCGAACCAGCGCTCGAAGCTCGCGCGTAAACCGGCTTCCGCGCCGATATGATTCACCAGCACGATCTCGCCGCCCGGGCGCACCACGCGCGCGAGTTCGTCGAGCGTCGTCTCCGGATCGGGTACGGTGGTGATGACGAATTGCGCCACCGCGCAATCGAACGAGGCGTCGGCGAAGCCGAGCCGAGCCGCGTCCATGACCGCCAATCCCTCGACCCCCGCAAGCCCATCGCGAACGACACGCTCCTGCGCCTTGCGCAACATCGGCTCGGAAATATCGATGCCGACGATACGCGTATTGGTCCCGTAGCTCGAAAGCGAGATGCCGGTGCCGACGCCAAGTTCGAGAATTCTTCCGCCGACGCGCTCGGCCGCGGCGAGCGAGATGCGCCTGCCGGACTCGAACACCGCGCCGAACACGAGGTCATAGACCGGCGCCCAACGCGCGTAGGCCGTCTCGACCGTTTTTCTGTCGAGGTCCTCGTCCATGATGAGTAAGTCGCACGCCCCCCTGAATTCTGTCGTTAATGCGCAGCAGCCCGCGGATGTTCCCAAGCCGTCGCCTCGACCGGCGCCGACGCGCGGATCACACCGCCGCCCAATAGGCGGGAGCGCATCGCCATAGAATCATAGATGACGCAAGCTTGGCCCGGCGCGACCCCTTCTTCGCCTTCCTCCAACTCCACCTCGACGCCAGCCGGAGTTGCATAAAGCGTCGCCGCCTTGGGTGGACGGGTCGAACGGACCCGCACAAAGACGGGAATTCCGTCACGCGCCATCGTCTCGATCGGTTCATCGCCGAGCCAGTGCACATCGTCGATATGGATACGGTGAACGCTCAGCGCCTCACGCGGTCCCACCACGACCCGTTTCTGCACCGGATCGAGTCGCACCACATAGAGCGGCTCTCCGGTCGCGACACCGAGGCCGCGGCGCTGGCCGACCGTGTAATGCACGATGCCGGGATGGCGGCCGAGCACCCGCCCGTCGAGATGGACGATCTCGCCAGGCTCCGCCGCGCCGGGCTTCAACCGCTCGATCACGTCGGTATAGCGACCCTCCGGCACGAAACAGATGTCCTGACTGTCGTGCTTCTCGGCATTGGGAAGACCGAATTCGTGCGCCAGCATGCGCACCTCGGCCTTGGTGAGGCCGCCCAGAGGAAAGCGTAAATGCTCGAGCTCGGCCGGCGTCGTCGCATAAAGAAAATAGCTCTGGTCGCGCTCGGCCTCGCGGGCACGGTAAAGCGCGCGCCTTCCCGAGGCCGTCAGCCTGCTTTCCACATAGTGTCCGGTCGCCAGCACGCGCGCGCCGAGGTCGCGGGCGGTGTCGAGCAAATCAGCGAATTTGATGCGCTGATTGCAGGTGATGCAGGGCACCGGCGTCTCCCCGGCCGCATAGCTTTCGATGAACGGCTCGATGACCGCGGCGCGGAAGCGCTCCTCATAATCGAGCACATAATGAGCGATACCGAGCTTTGCTGCGACGGCACGGGCGTCGTGGATGTCCTGACCGGCGCAGCAGGCGCCCTTGCGCCGGGTTGCATCGCCATGGTCGTAGAGCTGGAGCGTCACGCCAATGACGTCATAGCCGGCGCGCTTCAGCAATGCCGCGACGACCGAGGAATCGACGCCGCCCGACATGGCGACGACGACCCGCGTCGTTTCGGGACGTCCCTCGATGTCCAGATCTACGACCATGGTCTGCTCTGGCTCCGCGCGGGCCGAACCCCGGAGCATGCAATCTTTATATGGGGACCGTCATTGCGGCGCAAAGGTGATCCGCCCGGCAAGCCTTGCCGACCCGGCCGATCCTGCCGGTTTGCAAGCCTGGAAGGACCGTGCCGGGACGCCCATAAGTCCTTGTCCTGCCGATCATTCCCTGGAAGGGGGCGGCTGGCCCATGGTTTGCTCCCCCAGAGAGCGGATCATCTTGTCCCGTAGAGGAAACATGGTGCAGAGCGTTGGCAGTGTCTCCCAGGTCGAGCCCCGTCCCACCGCGCCTTCGGCGGCTACCAGCCATGGTGGCGGCCCGTTTTCACTCCTGCTCGATGGTCCGGCGGTGGCTCGCTGTCCGCGAGGCGAGTCGGGATCACCGCGACACCAGGCAGAGGAATTGTCGGAGACATCGACCAAATCCGAACCGGTAGTCTGCGACGGGAATCGCCGACCCGAAGATCAATGCGGCGCGCCGGATGAAGGGGGTGTCGTAGACGGTGAGGATCACGCCCCTGCGCCCGCGAAGGATGAATCCGTCTGCGAGGACAGCGGGCAGCCACTGCATACGTCGACGGATACGGCAACGGAAGTTGCCGCGCCGGCGGAATTTGCAACGACGACACCACTGCCCGCGCCGATGGCGCTGGTAACCGGGCTCGATCCCGCGATCGTCGCGCTTGCCGAATCCACTCCGGCCGCGAGCGATGGAATTGTGCCGACCGGAATTGGCAAGACGCCATCGGCAATGATGGATGCCGGCATCGCTCAGGTTGCGACGAGCGCCGATGCGGCGGCTTCCCCAATGGCCGCGACACCCATTGCCGATGCCCCAGAGAGCGGGAGTGCGCCGGTTAGTTCGCAAACCACCCGATCCAAGCCGGCGGCGACGGTGAACCTATCGGCTCCATCGGGCCCCGAGGCCGATACGACGGATGCGCTCCCGGTCGCTCGTGATGCCTCCCCGACCGCGAATTCAGCCAAGACGGCAGAGGGCGCTCTCCAATCAAGCAGTAATTCGAACGTTTCGTCTTCTCATGCGGATGCCGCATCGCCGGCTACGCACGTTTCTCCCAAGGATCATGCGGAACCGAAGCTCGCCGTAACGGCCGATGCCTTGGCTTCGTCGTCCGAGGCCAGCGGACCGCGGAATATGCTAACTCCGTCGGCGCTGCAGGCGGCCCTGCCGGAGCCGGTGCGTGCGCTAGCCGCGACCCTTAGTCCCGCGAGCCTGCACGCTTCCACCACGGGTGGATCCAGCCCGGTGCCGCTCACGGGTCTTGCCCTCGCCATCGAAATCGTGAGCCGAGCCCGCGACGGCAATCGCCAATTCGACATTCGGCTCGACCCGCCGGAACTTGGACGCATCGACGTGCGCCTCGATGTCGATCGTCGTGGCATTGCCAGCACGCGCCTCACGGTCGACCGGCCGGAGACGCTCGCCTTGTTGCAGCGCGAAGCGAGCGGCCTGGAACGGGCGCTCCAGTCGGCGGGGCTGAAAACCGATGAGGGCGGCCTCGAATTCTCGCTGCGCTACCAGGCGCAAGACGGTGCTGCCGATCGGCGGCCCGAGTCCATGATGGAACCGCGTCCCGATCTTCTCGTCATCGAGGGCCACGACTCGATGGGGACCGAGCTCGACCGCTACGGCTGGGCCGCGCGTGCGCGCGGCGGTGTCGATATTCGGGTGTAAGGAGGAGCAAACATGGCAATCGGTTCGACAAGCGCGGTTGGAGCAAGCGCGGCCGGCTCGGTGATCAGCCGGCAGACGATCGCCAGCAATTTCGACACCTTCCTCCAGCTACTCACGACGCAGCTGAGGAATCAAAACCCGCTCGATCCACTCGACACCAACCAATTCACCCAGCAGCTCGTGCAGTTCGCGGGTGTCGAACAGCAGCTGCGGACCAACGAAAACCTCGAGGCCTTGGTAAAGATCAACAAAGTCTCGCAGAACACCGCGGCACTCGGTTTCGTCGGAGCGACGGTGACGGCCGAAGGGGCGACCACTCAGCTGCGCGACGGCCTGGCGGTCTGGTATCTCAGCTCGCCGCGCCCGGCGCAGGCGACCATTTCCATTCTGGACAGTAACGGCAGCACGGTCTTCACCGATACCAAGACGCTCGACGCCGCCACCCAGCCCTACCAGTGGAATGGGCGGACCTCGACCGGCCAGCAGGCGCCGGCTGGCCCCTACAGGCTCCAAATCTCGGCCAAGGATGCCGGCGGCCAAGCGGTTCAGATATCTACGAATTTTTCGGGGGTGGTCGATCAAGTGGATATCTCGGGCGACCAACCGGTGCTGCTCGTCGGCGCGACCTTGATCAATCTCGATCAAGTTCGCTCGGTACGGCGGCCGTCGATCTGACGGTAGAGCAGGGGGATATTTCAGCCGCCGTTAACGGGCTGTTGCCGGTCCGCGAAACACTTTGGAAACACATACTTAGGGAAATGTTCATGCCTCGCGCCTAGGCTCACGCCCGCTTGAGTGTGTCGAGTGAGCGTAACATGACCGAGGCACAGCGCCCGAGAGCGAAGTACGTCATCGGGCCGGACGGAAGTCCCCTGACGATCGCCGATTTGCCTCCGCCCAATACCAGGCGGTGGGTGATCCGTCGCAAGGCCGAGGTCGTGGCGGCCGTGCGCGGCGGCCTTTTGTCGCTCGAGGAAGCCTGCATGCGCTATACGCTGACGGTCGAGGAATTCCTCGCTTGGCAGCAGTCGATCGACCGCCATGGGCTCGCCGGCCTGCGCACCACGCGCATCCAGCAATATCGTCAGTAAACGACGGATCGCCGCCGATCGCTTTCGGCGGTCAGAATCCGGGCAGTCTCAAGATCACTATCCCGGCAAGGATCAGGACGAGCGCCAGCCAGCGCTTCGGCCCGAACTGCTCGTTGAAGAAGATCGCCCCGAGGACGGCGGCGATCAGCACCGAGGTCTCGCGCAGCGCGGCGACAAGTCCGATCGGCGCCCGCGTCATCGCCCAGAGCGCGATCGAATAGGATGCGATGGTCAATACGGCGCCGACCAAGCCGAGCAGCCATCCCTTGCGGAGTTCGACCAGAAAAGCCGTGCCGCGAATTGCGAACATGAGCGCGAAAATCAGGATCGCGGTTCCGGCAAGCATCCAGGCGACATAGATCAGGCCGTTGCCGACGACGCGGGCACCGAGTCCGTCGATCAACGTGTAGGTCACGATCACCCCGGCATTGAGGATCGCGCCCGCCGCGGTGCTGCGGGTGAGACCGCCGCGTACCAGCGCATCGGCCGAAAGCGCCACGATCCCGGCCGCGACCGCCGCCACCGCGAGCCAGCCGTTCCATCCGAGCGTCTCGCCGATCAGCAAAAAGGCGAGGAGCGCGGTGATCACGGGCGCGGAGCCGCGGGTGAGCGGATAGGCGACGCCGAGGTCGGCGGAGCGATAGGCAAAAGCGACGAGCGCGAAATAGCCGACGTGGATGAGCGCCGAGGCCGCGAGATAGGGCCAGGCCTCGGCCGGTGGTGCCGGCAGCGCCGCCATCACCGGCAGCCCCACGACGCCGGCGAGGATCGCGACGCTGGCGGCGGCCGCGAACTTGTCGGATTGCAGCTTGATCAGGGCGTTCCAAGCGGCATGAAGGAGCGCGCCGAAGAGCACGGCGGCTAGAACGAAACTGCTCAATTCCTGTCTCCGCCGATTCCCCGGGAGGCCCGCTTCTCTATATCGGCCGAGATGGCGTTTGTCGCGGCTCTGGCATGGGATCAGGCCTACGGTTAGCCGTATTGCCCGGCTACCTCCGCAGCATGCCGCGCCTTGCCGCCGGCAACCGGGCTTCCCGCAGCGCCTGGGAATCGCTAGGGTCATGGAAGGATGGGAGCCATGGACGACAGCGGGCAGGCAAAAACGCAGTCGACGCCGCTCAAGGAGGCGGTACGCACGGCGCGCATTGAAGCGGCGGAACGTTCCGCCGTCGTGGTCGATCTGCGCGACGCGGAAGCCGCGCGCCTCGAAATGCTGAACGAGGCGATCGAGCCGATATTCCGCGATATTCCGGCCGAGCACCTCGATCTGTTCGACCGCGGCCTCAGCGCCGGCTCGGCGCCTCGGCTGTGGATCGATATGGTCGCCCATGTCGCCATGGGGCGCGACAAGCGCACCTACCGGCTGCTGCAGGACACCATTCACGGACGGCGGGTGCTGGCCGAGTCGAACGAGATCGAGCCGATAGTCGATGCGATCACGCGCTATGTCGCGCGCCGGCTGGTCGCGCGCGAGCAGATGCTCATCGGCATGGCGTCCGAGGAGCCGGCGCCCAAACGCCGCCGCGGCCGGACGCTCATTGCGTTCATCCTCGGTCTCATCGCGGGGGCGGCGGGGCTGCTCGCGGTCGGTTATTATCTCACCCTGCGTTGAGCGCTTGCGGCGAGCGACGTCCGTCCGAGCACGCCGATCGTTCCATCCGCGCGAAAACCGCGGCTTTCCATGTCGCAGCTCCAGGCGCCGGGCGTGCCGGCAATCCGGTAGAGATTGTAGGCGCCGCCGCCGCGCGGATCATCGAATACGGCCGAGGTCGAAGGCACCTGCACGACCGGCACCGGGCGTTCCGGCCCCGCGATTTCGGTCAGGCTCGCGATGTGGTCGTGGCCGGTGAGGATCAATTCGGCGCCATGGCGCGCGATCACCGCGCGAAATGCCGCCGCGTCCTCGAGCCGCTT
>JAHFPO010000135.1 GCA_023266695.1 Hyphomicrobiales bacterium
GGCCCTCATCAAACGCGGAGTGAAATCATTGCCCTGCATCGGCGACGGCCGGCAGTCGGGCACGTCGGGCTCGCCCTCGATCCTCAATGCGTCGCCGGAAGCCGCGGCGGGCGGCGGGCTGGCGCTGCTCAAGACCGGCGACCGGGTGCGGATCGATCTCAGGAAGGGCGAAGCCAATATCCTGATTTCGGATGGCGAACTCGCCGAGCGCCGCATGGCCCTGCAGAAGAGCGGCGGCTACAAATATCCACCGAGCCAAACACCCTGGCAGGAAATCCAGCGCTCGATCGTCGACCAGCTCGCCGACGGCATGGTGCTGAAGCCGGCGGTCAAATATCAGCGCGTCGCGCAGTCGAACGGCGTGCCGCGCGACAACCATTGACATGGGCGCCGCCGCCGACAAGTGCGCTCATTTCCGCGCGCTTCATGAGAGCGGGTGCTTCGTGCTGCCGAATCCGTGGGACGTGGGCACGGCGCGCTATCTGCAGGGTCTCGGCTTCAAGGCGCTCGCGACCACCAGCGCCGGATTCGCCTTCGCCCAAGGGATCGCGGACGGCGCGGTGCCGCGCGACAGAATGCTCGCGCATATCCGCGAAATCGTCGCGGCGACGGACCTCCCCGTGAACGCTGACTTCGAAGGCGGCTATGCGGACGAGACCGCGGGCGTCGCCGAGAGCGTGCGGCTGTGCGTCGAGACCGGCGTCGCCGGGCTTTCGATCGAGGATTCGACCGGTGACGATGTCCATCCGCTCTATGATTTCGATCTTGCGCTCGCCCGCGTTCGCGCCGCTCGTGCCGCGATCGACAAAGCGGGAGGCAAGGTGATCTTTACCGCGCGGAGCGAGGGCTTCATCCGGGGGCGCCCCGATCTCGCCGAGACCATCCGGCGGCTCAAGGCCTACGCCGACGCCGGCGCCGATTGCCTCTACGCCCCGGGCATCAGGACGCGCGATGAGATCGCGGCCGTGGTGAAGGCGGTCGCGCCCAAGCCGGTGAACCTGCTGATGTCGACGGCGAGCGGCCTCACCGTGAAGGACGTCGCTGCCATGGGCGTGCGCCGCATCAGCGTGGGCGGCACGCTCGCGCGCGTGGCTTGGAGCGCGTTCATCCGCTCGGCGCGCGAGATCGCCGAGCAAGGCAAGTTCGACAGCTTCGCCGGAACCATGCCGAACACGGAACTCAACGCCTTCTTTCGCGACGATTTCAAGCGGCGTTCGTCATGACGTTTGCGAAATCCGATCCCGGAAATGGACGGCCGGTTGGCCCGGCTGTCGATCCGAAGTCCGCGCGCGAGCCCGGAGCCATCAAGCTTATCGGCCGGTACGGGTCAGTCGAGAGGCTCGACGCTTCACGCCATAGCGCCGATCTCTGGGACGCCGTGCAAGGCTACGACGACGTCTGGACCTACATGTCCTACGGACCATTCCCGGATGCCGCTACGTTCTCCACTTGGCTCGTCGGGCGTGAACAACTCGAGGATCCATTCTCCTATGCCGTGTTGGACACGCACGCCCATGCGCTCGGCATCGCCACGCTGAGGGAAATTCGTCCCGCCATGCGGGTGATCGAAATCGGCCACATTGTCTACAGCCCGGAACTGCAGCACACACCGCTTGCGACCGAAGCACAATACCTGCTTGCTCGCTACGTCTTCGAGACGCTTGGCTACCGGCGCTACGAATGGAGATGCAATGCGCTCAACCGGCGCTCGTATCGCGCGGCGCTCCGCTTCGGCTTTACTTTTGAGGGTGTGTTCCGGCAGGACATGATCGTCAAAGGGCGCAACCGCGACACCGCCTGGTTCGCGATGCTCGATCACGAATGGCCGCGCGCACGGGCGGCCTTCGAGAAATGGCTGGAGCCTCAGAATTTCGACGGCGGAGGACGCCAGCGCCTCCGTCTCGAGGAAATCCGCAACGCGCTTTAGGAGAATGGGATCGTGGGGAATCGGCTGAAGGGAAAAACCTGCCTCATCACCGCGGCGGGGCAGGGCATCGGGCGGGCGGCGGCGGAGGCTTTCCTCGCCGAGGCGGCGAAGGTGGTGGCGACCGATATCGATGAGAAGAAGCTCGCCGGATTGAAGGGCGCGGACTGCCGCAAGCTCGATGTGCTGAGGACCGCGGAGATCGAGGCGCTCGCGGCCGCCATCGGTCCCATCGATGTCCTGTTCAACTGCGCCGGCTACGTGCACCAGGGCACCGCGCTCGAATGTTCCGAGACCGACTGGGACTTTTCCTTCGACCTCAATGTGAAGTCCATGCACCGCACGATCCGCGCTTTTATGCCCGGCATGATCAAAAAGGGCGGTGGCTCGATCATCAATATGGCGTCGGTCGTCTCCTCGGTCAGCGGGCTTCCGAGCCGCCACGTCTATGGAGCGACCAAGGGCGCGGTGATCGGCCTCACCAAGGCGGTGGCGGCCGATTTCATCAAGCGCGGCATCCGCGTGAATGCGATCTGTCCCGGCACCATTCAGTCGCCCTCGCTCGACGCGCGCATTGCGGCGCTCGCCAAGAACACCGGTCAAACGCCGGACAGGGTGCGCCAAGCCTTCATCGACCGCCAGCCCATCGGCCGGCTCGGCACCGTGGAGGAGGTGGCGTGGCTCGTGGTCTATCTCGCCTCCGACGAGTCGAAATACACCACCGGCGCGATTCATCTCCTCGATGGCGGATTGACGCTGTGAGCTTACCCAGCCTCTGCAATTTGCGATAAATCGCGGGGAACCATCGATGCACGTCCTCGTCACCGGCGCGGCCGGCATGATCGGAAAGAAGCTCGTCGGGCGCCTCGTCAAGGACGCGGCCCTCAATGGCAAGTCGATCGATCGGTTGACGCTCACCGATGTGGCGGCGGCCACGGCGCCCGCCGGCTCGTCCTGCAAGGTCGAGGCGGCGATTTCCGATCTTTCGGCGCCAGGCGAAGCGGCCAAAGTCGTCGCCCTCCGCCCCGACGTGATCTTCCATCTCGCCGGGGTGGTGTCCGGGGAAGCCGAGACCGATTTCGAAAAAGGCTATCGCGTCAATCTCGACGGCACCCGCGAACTCTTCCAAGCCATTCGCAAGACCGGCGACGGCTATCGGCCGAAGCTCGTTTTCACTTCCTCGATCGCGGTGTTCGGCGCGCCGTTCCCGGACATGATTCCGGACGATTATCACCTCACGCCGCTCACTTCCTACGGCACGCAAAAGGCGATCGGGGAGATCCTGCTCGCCGACCATAGCCGCCGTGGATTTCTCGACGGCGTCGGCCTCAGGCTGCCGACCATCTGCGTGCGGCCGGGAAAGCCCAACAAAGCGGCCTCGGGATTTTTCTCCGGCATCATCCGCGAGCCGCTCGCGGGTGAGACCGCGGTGCTTCCCGTAGCGGAGACCGTGCGCCACACCCATGCGAGCCCGCGCTCAGCGGTCGGATTTCTCATCCACGCGGCCGGCCTCACCCGCGATCAGCTCGGGCCGCGAATCAATCTCAGCATGCCGGGGGTCTCCTGTACGGTGGCCGAACAGCTTGCCGCGTTGAAACGCGTCGCGGGCGAAAAGGTCGCCTCCCGCATCCGCCGCGAAACCGATCCGCTGGTGGAGCGGATCGTCGCCGGCTGGCCCGAGCGCTTCGAAGCCCGCCGCGCGCAGGCGCTCGGATTTCGCGCTGAAACAAGCTTCGAGGAGATCATCCGCATCCATATCGAGGATGAGCTCCAAGGCAGGATCGCGGCGTAATTTCGCTCCCATGCGCTTCCCGTCTCCGCTCGTGCCCGCGACGCTCGTGCGCCGTTACAAGCGCTTCCTCGCCGATGTCGTGCTCGCGGACGGCACCGCGACGACGGCGCATGTGGCGAACCCGGGCTCCATGCTCGGGCTCACCGAGCCGGGAAGCCGGGTGTGGCTCTCGAAGCCGGAAAATCCGCACCGCAAACTCGCCTTCAGCTGGGAGCTGGTCGAGGTCGATTTCGGCCGGGGTTCCGAGCTTGTGGGCGTGAACACGGGCCATCCGAACCGGATCGTCGCCGAGGCGATTGCGGCCGGCCACGTGCGCGAGCTTGCCGGATATGCGCGGCTGCGCCGCGAAGTGCGTTACGGCAAGGCGAGCCGGGTCGATTTTGTGCTGGAGGACGAAGGCCGGCCGCCTTGTTACGTCGAAGTGAAGAACGTCCATATGATGCGCGCGCCGGGACGCGCCGAATTTCCCGATTGCGTGACGGTGAGAGCCGCCAAGCATATGGCGGACCTTTCCGCCGAAGTCGGACGAGGGGCGCGTGCCGTCCTCGTTTTTCTGGTCCAGATCGGCTCGGCCGAAGGGGTGGGGCTCGCCCGCGATATCGACCCCGGCTATGGGGTGGCCTTCGACCGGGCCCGGCTTGCCGGCGTCGAAACGCTCGCGCTCGCCTGCCGGCTATCGACCGAGGGGATCGAGGTTGGGAAAGCCATTCCCGTCATCGGCTGAGGCTTCGCCTTGCGCCCACGGCTCCATATCCTACATTCGGGTCTCCGCCGGAGAGCCTGATGACCTACGTCGAAGCCGCGACCGCGCCATTGCGCAAAACTGGGCAGATCAAGCTGCACGGGGCCGAGGGTTTTACCGGCATGCGGCGCGCCGGGCAGCTCGTCGCCGAGGTGCTCGATCTCTTGGTCGAGCATGTGAAGCCCGGCGTCGCCACCGAGGAGCTCGACCGCCTCGTCTTCGAGTTCGCGCTCGATCATGGCGCGCTCCCGGCGACGCTCATGTACCGCGGCTACGCCAAATCGATCTGCACCTCGATCAATCACGTGGTTTGCCACGGCATACCCAATGAGAAACCGCTGCGCGAGGGCGACATCGTCAATATCGACGTAACGCTCGTCCTCGACGGATGGCACGGCGACTCGAGCCGCATGTATACGGTCGGCGAGATCCCGCGACGCGCCGAGCGGCTGGTCGATGTCACCTACGAAGCGATGATGGCGGGCATTCATGCGATCCGGCCAGAGGCGACCATCGGTGATATCGGCGCGGCGATCCAGGCCGTGGTCGAGCCCAATCACATGAGCGTGGTGCGCGATTTCTGCGGCCACGGGGTCGGCCGCTTGTTCCACGACGAGCCGAATGTCGTCCATGTCGGCCATGGCGGCGAAGGACCGGTGCTTAAGCCCGGCATGTTCTTCACCGTCGAGCCGATGATCAATCTCGGCCGGCCGCACGTGAAGGTCTTGTCCGACGGCTGGACCGCGGTGACGCGCGACCGCTCGCTATCCGCTCAGTTCGAGCACTCGGTCGCGGTCACGGACGAGGGCGTCGAGATCTTCACGCTGTCGCCGAAGGGCCTGCACAAGCCGCCTTACGGGCTCCGGGCCTGACGGCGATGTCCGCCGGCAACGACAATTCGGGTTCGGGGTTCAAGGAATCACCGCATTATCACGGCCATCGCGAACGTTTGCGCAGCCGCTTCCGCGAAGCGGGTGAGGAAGCGCTAGCGGATTACGAACTCCTGGAGCTTGTGCTGTTCCGCGCACAGCCGCGGCGCGACGTGAAGCCGCTCGCCAAGGCGCTGATGGCGCGCTTCGGCTCATTCGCCGAGGTGGTATCGGCCTCGCCGGCGCGGCTCGCCGAGGTGGAAGGGCTCGGCGAGGCGGCGATCACCGAACTCAAGCTCGTTCAGGCGGCCGCGCATCGGCTGGCCCGCGGCGAAGTGAAGCGGCGGCCGATGCTGTCGTCGTGGTCGGCGGTGCTCGATTATTGCCGGGCCTCGATGGCGTTCGCCGACAAGGAACAGTTTCGTGTGTTGTTTCTCGACAAGCGCAACCAGCTCATCGCCGACGAGGTGCAACAGATCGGGACCGTCGATCATACCCCGGTCTATCCGCGCGAGGTGGTCAAGCGCGCGCTCGAGC
>JAHFPO010000136.1 GCA_023266695.1 Hyphomicrobiales bacterium
CTCGGAAATCTCGCTCGCATGGTAGATGCCGGCGACCCGGCTGTCCTTCGCGAGCTTTGCCGGATAGGCGCCAAGCCGCATGGTGCCGCCGAGATTGCCGCCGGTCTGGCGTCGCTGCAGCTCATTCCCCTGCAGCCATTCGGTGAGCAAACCCACCACCGGCTCGCTGGTCGGCCCGAACTCGGTGGAATTCGCCGCCTCGACGCCGGCGAGATTGCGCGCCGCCTCGATCACCGCCATCTGCATGCCGAAACAGATGCCGAAATAGGGCACGTGGCGCACGCGCGCGAAGCGCGCCGCCCGGATCTTGCCCTCGGCGCCGCGCTGGCCGAAGCCGCCCGGCACCAGAATGCCGTTCACGTGCTCGAGGAACGGCGCCGGGTCCTCGTTCTCGAAGATTTCGGATTCGATCCAGTCGAGCTTCACCTTCACCTTGTGGGCGATGCCGCCGTGGAAGAGCGCCTCGATCAGCGATTTGTAGGCATCCTTGAGCCCGGTATATTTGCCGACGATGGCGATGGTGATGTCGCCTTCCGGATTGCGGATGCGCTCGTTGATCAAGGCCCAGCGCGCAAGATCGGGCTCACGCCCGGACTCGATCCCGAAGGCGGCAAGCACTTCGCGGTCGAGGCCTGCGCCGTGATAGGCGGCAGGCACCGCGTAGATGTTGTCGACGTCGCGCGCCTCGATCACCGCGCTCTCGCGCACATTGCAGAATAGGCCGAGCTTCTTCCTCTCCTCGCGCGGAATCTCCCGGTCGCTGCGGCAGAGCAGGATATCCGGCTGAATGCCGATCGAGCGCAGCTCGCTCACCGAATGCTGGGTGGGCTTGGTCTTCAGCTCGCCGGAGGAAGCGATGAAGGGCAACAGCGTGACATGGATATAGACCGCGTGGTTGCGCGGAAGCTCGTTGCCGAGCTGGCGGATCGCTTCCAGGAACGGCAGACCCTCGATGTCGCCGACGGTGCCGCCGATCTCGCACAAGACGAAATCGAAGCCCTCGTTGCCCTCGAGCACGAATTCCTTGATCGCGTTGGTGACGTGCGGGATCACCTGGATGGTGGCGCCGAGATAGTCGCCGCGCCGCTCCTTGGCGAGGATTTCCTGGTAGATGCGCCCCGTGGTGATGTTGTCCTGGCGGGTCGCCGGGCGGCCGGTGAAGCGCTCGTAATGGCCGAGATCGAGGTCGGTCTCGGCGCCGTCGTCGGTGACGAACACCTCGCCGTGCTGGTAGGGGCTCATGGTGCCCGGATCGACGTTCAAATAGGGGTCGAGCTTGCGCAGCCGCACCGAGTAGCCGCGCGCCTGCAGGAGCGCGCCGAGCGCCGATGACGCCAGACCCTTGCCGAGGGAGGAGACCACGCCGCCGGTGATGAAAATATACCGCGCCATGGGACCTAAGCTCTAACCCCTTCCGGGCGATTCGACGAGCGAAATTCCGCCCCCTCACCCAAAAAACCGAAGGGCCGGTTACCCGGCCCTTGCTGTTTTCGCATCATTGCGACTGCGGCACCTGCGGCCCCGTCGGGGCCTTCTGTTTCAGCGTATCGAGAATGGTGCCTCCGCCGGGCGCCCCGGGCGCGGAAGGCGCCCGCGGGGCGGTGGGCGAGGATTGCGGCTGGATGATCGAGCGCTCCTGGCGCCCCCAGCCGGCGAGGATCGAAAGCACCAGGCTGGTCAGAAAGAACCCCGCGGCCAGGATGGCCGTGGTCTTGGTGAGCACGTTGGAACTGCCCCGCGTGGTGAGGAAGCCGCCCCCGCCGCCGATGCCGAGGCCGCCGCCTTCGGACTTCTGCAACAGCACCACGCCGATGAGCCCGAGCACCAAAAGGAGATGGATGACGATGACGACGGTGAGCATGTGGATTCCCGGCGCGCCGAGGGGCTCCAGGCCCCTGCGGCCCGGCGGAGGCTTACACGATCGCCCGCTCCCTTGCCACCCGGCCAAATGCCGCTTTCCGTCGGCAATCCCCCGCCGTCGATTTTGAATCCGCGGCGAGCCGCTTGCAGCCCGGCCTTGAATCAGTTTGGCAACGACTTGAATCGGTTTGTGAAGCAGTTGAATCTGATTCAGAACCGTCAGATTCAGATATAAACATTTGAAATAGATAGGAATTCCTTCGCCTTCAAACTCGCCCCGCCAACCAGCGCGCCGTCGACCTCGGCCGCCTTGAGGAGTGCCGCGGCGTTCTCCGCTTTCACCGAGCCGCCATAGAGGACGCGGGTCGCGCCCGCGCCCGCGCCGAAGCGCTTGACGAGTTCTCCGCGCACCATCCCGTGCACCTCGCTGACATCGGCCGCCGTGGGGGTGAGCCCGCTGCCGATCGCCCACACCGGCTCATAGGCGACGACCAGGCGTTGGGGCGTGGCTCCGTCCGGGATCGAGCCCGCGAGCTGGCGACCGACCACCTCGAGGGTGCGCTTGGCCTCGCGCTCGGCCTTGCTCTCCCCGACGCAGACGATGGCGAGGAGGCCGGCCCGGAACGCGGCCGCGGCCTTGGCGCGCACCAGCGCGTCGCTCTCGCCGTGACCGGCGCGGCGCTCGGAATGGCCGACGATTATCGCGCTCGCACCGGCGTCCTTCCACATCTCGGCCGAAAGGTCGCCGGTAAAGGCGACGGCAGCCCCGGGATGGCAGTCCTGCGCTCCGATCGCGACTGGGGAGCCCTTGGCGCGCGCGGCAAAGGCCGCGATCAGCGTCGCCGGCGGGCAGATGAGGCAATCGATCCGCGCCGAAAGCGCCGCATCGAAGCCCCCGATGATGCGTGAAAGCTCCGCGATTGAGGCGCCGAGCCCGTTCATCTTCCAATTGCCCGCCATCAGCGGGCGCCGCGCGGCAGCCATGCCCTTCCCTTTCTCGTAGGCGAGGCCGGTAGCAGACCGACTGAAGGCGCGCAAATCCGAGCTTCCGCCGTTGCGACCCGAAGCAGCGGTCCCTATGATCCGGCGCTTTTCGAGTTTGGATCGGGACCAAAACCATGCTGGCGAGCCTACGCAAAGGCGCAGGGGGCTGGATCGCGAAGGCCTTCCTCGTGGTCCTCATCATCTCGTTCGCAATCTGGGGCATCGCCGACGTCTTCCGCGGCTTCGGCGAACGGGATCTGGCGACCATCGGCTCGGTGCGGATTTCGACCGAGAGTTTCCGGCGCATGTATCAGGAGCGCCTGCAGCAGGTGAACCGCCAGCTCGGACGCGGCCTCACCCCCGATCAGGCGCGCGCCTTGGGCCTCGATCGCCAGATTCTGGGCGAACTCGTGGCCGAGACCGCGCTCGACGAGAAGGCGCGGGCGCTCGGCCTTACCCTCGACGACGAGGCCATGGTTCGGCACATTCACGCCAACCCCGCCTTCCGCGGCCTCGACGGCAGCTTCAGTCCGGCGCGGTTCGCCGAGCTGTTGCGCGCGAATAGTTTTACCGAAGCGCGCTACGTCGATTCCGAACGGCGGCTGCTGTTGCGCCAACACCTGGCCCGGGCGCTCGCCGGCGATCTGCCGGCGCCGACGGTGCTGCGCGATGCGGTGCGCCGCTACGAGAACGAGGAGCGCTCGGTCGATTTCGTCGTGCTCGGCCGCAAGGAAGCGGGTGCGATCCCGGCGCCACAGCCGGCGGAGATCGCGGCCTTCTTCGAGGCCCGCAAGTCCGCGTTCCGGGCACCGGAATATCGCAAGCTCACGGTCCTCGCGCTCACGCCCGATACGATCGCCGGCAAAATCGAGATTTCCGACGCCGACCTGCGCAAGACCTACGAGGATCGGGGCGAAAGGTTCTCCATTTCGGAGCGCAGGGAAATCGAGCAGATGGTATTTGTGAGCATGGACGAGGCCAAGGCCGCTGCCGATCGTCTGGCCAAGGGCGCGAAGTTCGAGGCGATCGTGGCCGAGCGTGGGCTGGCGGCGGCGGACGTCGCCCTCGGCCTCGTCGCCAAGCGTGACATCCTCGACCCGGCGGTTGCCGATGTCGCCTTCTCCCTTCCGCCGGGAAAGCTGAGCGAACCGGTCGCCGGACGCTTCGGCGTAGTATTGTTGCGGGTCAACCGGATCGAACCCGGGAAAGAGCCCGCCTTCGCCGAGATCGCCGACCGCTTGCGCAAGGAGATCGCGACCGAGCGCTCGAAGCGCTCGATCCTGGATCTCCACGACAAGATCGAGGATGAGCGCGCGAGCGGCGCCAATCTCTCGGAAGTGGCGAAGAAGCTCGGGCTGAAGGTGATGACCATCGAGGCGGTCGACCGCAGCGGCCGCGGACCGGACAACAAGCCGATCGAGAACATCCCTGCCCTCGACCAGATGCTCGCCGGCGCGTTCGCCTCGCAGGTCGGCGTCGAGACCGATCCGATCGATGTCCGCGCCTCCGGCAGTTTCTACTGGTACGAGGTCGCCGCCATCACCCCTTCGCGCGAACGCACGCTCGAGGAGGCGCGCGAGCGCGTCGAGGCGCGTTGGCGCGACGAGGAAACGGCCAAGCGTCTCGCCGCGCGCGCCGAGGCGATCCAAGCCCGCCTCGAGGTCGGCGACCGGTTCGAAGCCGCCGCCGATCGACTGCGCGTCGAGAAGCGCGAGAAGCTGAGGCGCGACCGCCCCGCCGAGGGGATCGACAATCGCACGCTCGCGAAGATCTTCGAGGCCGCGCCGGGCAAGAGCGCGAGCGCGATCGCCGCGGACGGCGTCGAACGCGTCGTTTTTCGCGTGACCGCGGTCAATCTGCCCGCCGACGCCGGAGCCGCTTCGAAGAAAATCGCCGAACTCGATACCGGTCTGCAAGATGATCTGCTGGTTCAATTTGTGCTGCGCCTCGAGAAAGACCTCGGAGTGAAGCTGAACGAGACGGCGCTCCGCAACGTCATCGGCGGCAGCGACAGCGGAAATTGAGGATGGAGGTTCTGCCCGAAGCGTCGTCCTTCGCCGCACGCTACCAGAAAGGTGAGCCGCAGCTCGTCTGGACCAGCCTCGTCGCCGATCTGGAGACGCCGGTTTCCGCCTTCCTGAAGCTCGCGGGCGGCAGGCCGCACGCATTTCTGTTCGAGTCGGTCGAGGGCGGCGCCGTGCGCGGGCGCTATTCCATCCTCGGCTTCGCGCCCGACACGATCTGGCGCTGCACCGGCAACAAGGCGGAATTGAACGCCGCCCCGGACCGCAATCCCGACGCCTTCCTCGCCTCGCCCGAGCCGCCGCTGCAATCGCTGCGCGCTTTCCTCGCCGCCTCGAAGCTCGCAGTACCGGCCGAGCTTCCGCCCATGGCGGCGGGCGTCTTCGGCTATCTCGGCTACGAGACCGTGCGCCTGATGGAGAAGCTCGCCGAGCCGAAGCCCGATCCGATCGGCATGCCCGATGCCGTGCTGGTGCGGCCGACCCTGGTGGTGGTGTTCGACGCAGTGAAGGATCAGATCACGGTGGTGACGCCGGTGCGCCCGGCGAAGAGCCTCACGGCGGAGAAGGCCTATGCGGCGGCGCGCCAGCGCATCGAGCAGGTGGTGCGCGGCCTCGACGTCCGGCAGGAGAAGGCGCCCGTCCAGGGGGCGGCGCAAGCGAGCCCGCTCACCTCACGCTCCAACACGCCAGCCGCGGATTACATGGCGATGGTGAAGCGCGCCAAGGATTATATTTTCGCCGGCGACATCTTCCAGGTGGTGCTGTCGCAGCGCTTCGAGGCGCCGTTCGGCTTGCCTGCCTTCGCGCTCTATCGCGCGCTCCGGCGCGTGAACCCGGCACCGTTTCTCTATTTCCTCGACTTCGGCGGCTTCGCCGTGGTGGGCTCGAGCCCGGAGATCCTGGTGCGGGTGCGCGACGGCAAGGTCATTGTTCGCCCCATCGCCGGCACCAAGCCGCG
>JAHFPO010000137.1 GCA_023266695.1 Hyphomicrobiales bacterium
AATATTGCTGGCTTTATGAGCGCTCGAGCCCATTCACCTGGCGGAAGCGGCCGGAATCGGCCGAAAAATAGCCGGAACGGCTAATGCGCTTTCCAAGGTGACTTCCGCAGAAAACCCGCCAAAATGGGTGATGGAAAGCATAACGTACGTCGGACCCGCCAGGGCCGGCGGCGGGTTTTCATGCCAGGGGAGAAGCGAATGAAGAAACTATGGCTCAGCGGCCTCGCGCTCGGAGCGAGTCTCGCGCTCGCAGGCAGCGCCGCCGCACAAGATATCCGTGTCGGCGTCGCCGGTCCGATGACTGGATCGGAGGCGTCCTTCGGCGCCCAGCTCAAGAACGGCGCCGAGCTTGCCGTCGCCGACATCAATGCCTCCGGCGGGGTGCTCGCAAAGCAACTGAAGCTCGAGGTCGGCGACGACGCCTGCGATCCCAAGCAGGCCCGCGCCGTCGGCGAGAAGATGGCGAGCCTCAAGGTGCCGTTCGTGGCCGGTCACTTCTGCTCGTCGTCCTCGATCCCGGCGTCGGAGGCCTATGCCGAGGGCAACGTGTTGCAGATCACGCCGGCTTCGACCAATCCGCAGTTCACCGAGCGCGGATTGTGGAACACCTTCCGTGTATGCGGCCGCGATGACCAGCAGGGCGCGGTCGGCGGCGAATACCTTGCCAAGGCTTACAAGGGCAAGAACATCGCCATCCTTCACGACAAGACCACGTATGGCAAAGGATTGGCCGATGAAACTAAAAAGTCGCTCAACAAACTTGGCGGCAAGGAGAAGATGTACGAGGCCTATACCAAGGGCGACAAGGACTTCACCGCGCTCGTCTCCAAGATGAAGGCGGCGAATATCGACGTCGTCTATATCGGCGGCTATCACAACGAGGCAGGCCTCATCCTGCGCCAAATGCGCGACCAAGGAATGAAGACGGCGTTGGTCGGCGGCGACTCGCTCGTCACCAACGAATTCTGGGCGATCACCGGCACCGCCGGCGAAGGCGTACGCATGACCTTCGGTCCCGACCCGCGCAAGAAGCCGACCGCGGCCGCGGTGGTGGCGAAGTTCAAGGCCAAGGGCATCGATCCCGAGGGCTATACGCTCTACAGCTACGCCGCGTTCCAAATCTGGGCGCAGGCGGTCGCCAAGACCGGCTCGACCGACGCCAAGAAGGTCGCCGCCACCATCAAGGCGGGGAAATGGGACACGGTGCTCGGCCCGATCTCCTACGACAAGAAGGGCGACATCACCGGTCTCGACTATGTCTGGTACGTCTGGAACAAGGACGGCAAGTACGCCGAAGTTGCTCCGGCCACCAACTGATCGACGGACCGATCGCGACGGGAAGCCCGCTTCGGCGGGCTTCTTTTTAGCCGAAAGTCGAAAGCGCCGGGAAGGTCTCGAGCAGCCAATAGCTCGCGCTGGTGATCCAGCCGGTGAGAAACGCGATCCCGGTGAGCACCAGCAGAGCGCCCATCACCCTTTCCACCATGTTGAGGCGGTGGCGAAAGCGGACGAGCACTTTCATGAACGGCCCGAGCGCGAATGCCGCCGCGATGAACGGAATGCCAAGGCCGAGCGAATAGACCGCGAGCAGGCCCGCTCCTTTCGCAACCGTCGCCTCCGATGCCGCTACCGCCAGGATCGCGGCGAGCACCGGACCGATGCACGGCGTCCAGCCGAAGGCGAAGGCAAGACCCATCACATAGGCGCCCCACAGCCCGATCGGCTTTTCAACCGCGATCCGCGCCGTGCGATGCAGGAATGGCAGACGGAAGACGCCGAGGAAATGCAGTCCCATCGTGACGATGGCGATGCCGGCAATGATCGAGAGCGTGTCGGAATAGGCGCGCAGCAGGCCGCCGATCGCCGAGGCGCCGGCGCCGAGCGCCACGAACACCGTGGAGAAGCCGGTCACGAACAGAAGCGCGGTCGCCAGTTCGCGGCGCGCGACCATCCGGGTCGGCTCGCGCGCCATCAGATGCTCGAAGGTGGTGCCGGCGAGGAAACAGAGATAGGGCGGCACCAGCGGCAGCACACAGGGCGAAAGAAAACTCACCACGCCTGCGATCAGCGCGGCGGGGATGGAGACATCGGCCATGGCGCTAGAGATGCGCCGCCGGCGCGCCGCCGGCAAGTACGCCGGGCGAGACCTCTCCGGGATGTGATCGGGCGATACCTCCCCTTGCTTTTCCGCCTATGGCCGCGCAAGCCTGCGGCCCGCCGCGACGGAAAGCCCCATGCGCAACCTCATCACCGACGTCCATGGCGTGCGCGTCGGCCATGAGACCGATCTCCGGCTCGGCTCGGGCGTGACCGCGATCGTGTTCGAGCAGCCCGTGGTCGCGGGCTGCGATCTGCGCGGCGGCGGGCCTGGCACGCGCGAGACCGATCTCCTCGATCCCGCCGCGACGGTCGAGCACATCGACGCGATCGCGTTTTCCGGCGGCTCCGCCTTCGCCCTCGACGCTTCCGCCGGCGTCATGGCTTATCTCGCCGAACGGGGCCGCGGCTTCAAGGTCGGCAGCGCGCGGGTGCCGATCGTGCCGGGAGCGATCCTGTTCGATCTCCTGGGTCCCGGCGAGAAGGCCTGGGGACGCTATCCGCCCTATCGCGAGCTCGGCTATCAGGCCGCCGCCGCCGCCGGCCTGAACTTCGCCTTGGGCAGCGTCGGCGCCGGCACTGGCGCCACCACCGAGAACCTTAAGGGCGGCATCGGCTCGGCCTCGGCGCACACTCCCTCCGGCCACATGGTCGGCGCGCTTGCCGCCGTCAACGCGGCGGGTCGAGTGACCGTGGGCGACGGCCCGCATTTCTGGGCGGCACCATTCGAGGTCGGCGCCGAGTTCGGCGGACTCGGTCTGCCCTCGCCCATGCCGGAAGAGGCGCGGGTTCCCCACCTCAAGGGCGCGGCCCGCGCCAGCACGACGCTCGCGGTGGTCGCGACCGACGCGACGCTCACCAAGCCGCAGGCGACGCGCCTCGCCCTCATGGCCGGGGCCGGCCTCGCGCGGGCGATCTTTCCGCTCTATACACCGCTCGACGGCGACATCGTCTTTGCCGCCGCCACCGCGCGCCGCCCGCTCGCCGATCCGATCGGCGACCTCGCCCGGCTGGGTGCCGCCGCCGCCGCCTGCCTCACCCGCGCCGTCGCCCGCGCGGTCTATGAGGCGAGGGCCTTGAAGTTGCCCGGCGCCATGCCCGCCTGGCGCGACCGTTTCGGCCGGTAACGCTGATGGCTGCCAGCGGTTGCCCGACGGGCGAATAGCGTGGTACGGCCAAGCGGATAGCCCATGCCGAGTCGTCCCCTGCTCGTTGCGCCGTCGATCCTTGCCGCCGATTTCGCGCGGCTGGGGGAGGAGATCCGCACGGTCGAGGCCGCGGGTTGCGACTGGATCCACATCGACGTGATGGATGGCCATTTCGTGCCCAACATCACCATCGGACCGGCGGTGGTGAAAGCGATCCGTGCGGTCACGAAAAAACTCCTCGACGTGCATCTGATGATCGCCCCGGCCGACCCTTTTCTCGAGGCCTTTGCCGCGGCCGGCGCCGACATCATCACTATTCATCCGGAGGCGGGACCGCATCTGGAGCGCTCGCTCTCGGTGATCCGTTCGCTCGGCAAGCGCGCGGGTGTGGCGCTCAATCCGGCGACCCCCGAGAGCGCCATCGAATATGTGCTCGACAAGGTCGATCTGGTGCTCGCCATGACCGTCAACCCGGGCTTCGGCGGTCAGTCCTTCATTCCGGCCGTGGTCTACAAGGTGCGCGCGCTCAAGGCAATGATCGGCAAGCTGCCGATCGACCTCGAGGTCGACGGCGGGATCACGCCCGAGACCGCCGCCCCCGTCACCGCCGCGGGCGCCAACGTGCTGGTCGCGGGCTCGGCGATCTTCGGCGCCGGCGGGCGCGACGCTTATGCGGCGCGCATCGGCGCTTTGCGCGCGGCCTGCCGCCGCGCCGCCGCCTGAAATGATCCCGCGCTATTCACGGCCCGAAGCCGCCGCCATCTGGTCGCCCGAGACCCGCTTTCGCATCTGGTTCGAGATCGAGGCCCATGCGGCGGACGCCATGGCCGAGCTCGGGACGATCCCGAAGGAAGCCGCCAAGAAAATCTGGGACAAGGGCAAGAACGCGAAATTCGACCCCGCGCGCATCGAAGCGATCGAACGTGAGGTCAAGCACGACGTCATCGCCTTCCTGACCCACCTCGCCGAGATCGTCGGGCCCGAGGCGCGCTTCGTCCATCTCGGCCTGACTTCCTCCGACGTGCTCGACACCTGTTTCGCGGTGCAGCTTGCGCGTGCCGCCGACCTCCTCAACGCCGATCTCGACCGCCTGCTGCAAGCCCTCAAGCGCCGCGCCCTCGAGCACAAGCACACCGTCTGCGTCGGCCGCTCCCACGGCGTCCATGCCGAGCCCACCACCTTCGGCTTGAAGCTCGCCTATGCCTACGCCGAGTTCGCGCGCGCCCGTGCGCGGCTGTTGGCGGCGCGAGCCGAGATCGCGAGCTGCGCCGTCTCCGGCGCGGTCGGCACCTTCGCCCATGTCGATCCGCGCGTCGAAGCCCACGTGGCGAAGAAATTGGGGCTCGCCATCGAGCCGGTCTCCACGCAAGTGATCCCGCGCGACCGCCATGCCATGTTCTTCGCGACCCTCGCCGTCATTGCCGCCTCGGTCGAGCGCCTCGCGACCGAGATCCGCCACCTCCAGCGCACCGAAGTGCGCGAGGCCGAGGAATATTTCGCGGAAGGCCAGAAGGGCTCCTCCGCCATGCCGCACAAGCGCAACCCGGTACTCTCAGAGAATGTCACCGGACTCGCGCGCCTGGTGCGCGCCTATGTGACACCCGCGCTCGAGAATGTTGCGCTCTGGCACGAGCGCGACATTTCGCACTCCTCGGTCGAGCGCATGATCGGCCCCGACGCGACGGTGACCCTAGATTTCGCGCTCGCGCGTCTCGCCGAGCTGATCGAGAAGCTCGTGGTCTACCCCGAGAATATGAAAAAAAATCTCGCCTCTCTCGGCGGCCTCGTCCATTCCGAGGATGTGCTCTTGGCACTCGCGAAGAAGGGCCTCGCCCGCGA
This sequence comes from Hyphomicrobiales bacterium, assembly GCA_023266695.1. Lineage (GTDB taxonomy): Bacteria > Pseudomonadota > Alphaproteobacteria > Rhizobiales > Xanthobacteraceae > JAUSIF01. The sequence continues at coordinate 5,085 of JAHFPO010000137.1, forward strand.
GGAGGCCTATCGGCTGGTGCAGAAGAACGCCATGCAGGCGTGGGAGAAGAAGGGCGATTTCCGCTCCCTCATCGAAGCCGACGCCGAGGTCACGAAGCTCTTGTCGAAGCCGGAGATCGCCGCCTGTTTCGACCTCGGCCATCACCTGCAGCAGGTCGATCTGATTTTCGAGCGCGTATTCGGTCGCGCCTGAACCCAACTCAGGCGGTGAGCTTGCCGCCCGCGGGAGCCGCCGCGCCCTTGGCGCCGGCGAGCGCCTGGTCGGCTCCGGCCCGCAGGAATCCGAGGTCCGATCCCATCGCTACGAACTTGAATCCGCGGTACGCATATTCGTGGGCGAGCGCCGCATTGCCGGCGAAAATCCCGGCGAGTTTGTTATGGCGGAGCGCCTGCAACAGAACTTTTTCGATCGCGGCGACGACCGGCGGATGGGTCGGGTCCACGTGCCGGCCGCGCGTGATCGAGATCGATAGATCGTTGGGGCCGACGAAAATGCCGTCGAGGCCCGGCGTCGCAAGGATGCTCTCGATCTTTTCCAATGCTTCCGCGGTCTCGAGCAGTGCGAAGGCGAGGGAGAATTCGTTGGCGCGGTGCAGATATTGGGTGCGGTCGAAACCCGACAGTCCGAGCGCGGTATGCGGCCCCCAGCTGCGCTCGCCCGCCGGCGGAAACTTGGTCGCGTCGACC
>JAHFPO010000138.1 GCA_023266695.1 Hyphomicrobiales bacterium
AGGAGGCGAGGATCACTTCGGGTTTCCACGCGAGTTTCGCGAGCGCGGCTTCGAGCGTCGTCGCCACCGCCTCGATATAGACCGGATCGTCGTAATAAGGCGGCGCCACCCGGAGCGTCGGCTGCCAGCGCATTTTCGCGAGCGTCTCGAACAGCTTGTCGCAGACGGTGGCGGTGGTCGCCGCCGCATATTGCGGATAGAGCGGGAGCACGAGCATGCGATCGCAGCCTTGCCCGGCGAGCTTCTGCAGCCGCGAGGAGAGCGACGGATTGCCGTAGCGCATCGCCCAATCGACCACGAGACGGGAATCGATGCCCTCGAGATGGCGGGCGAGCTTTTCGGCCTGCGAGCGCGTGATGGTCTTGAGCGGCGATTCATCGCGCTCGCGATTCCAGATCTTGTCGTAGTCGCGGCCCTTGCGTCCGGGGCGGGTGGTGAGAATGATGAAATTGAGCACGAACCACCACGCGACGCGGTTGGTCTCGATCACCCGGCGGTCGGAGAGAAATTCCTTGAGATAGCGCCGCATCGACCAATAATCGGTCGCGTCCGGCGTGCCGAGATTGACCAGGAGCACGCCGATGCGGCCGCTAGCGCCGGGCGGACGATCAGAGGATCGGCTCATCGTTTGGTCTATGAAGCGGGGCAGGGTTTGCGTCAATGACGGACGGAGCTTCCGGTCGCCCACCGGCCCTCGTCAGGCGGCAAGCCGCGGCTATCTCAAAGGGTTGGATGAGACTTGAACAAGTTCTCGATGTGCTTCGGCGCGAACCGCGTTGCGTCCTCGGGACGGCCGACATCCTTGGCGCGGCCTGCGATCTTCAAATGCCCGGTCTTGGAATCGATGATGCCAGCGTCGCCCGTGTGCATCCAGCCTTCCGGCGTCTTGATCTCGGCGCTGGTGTCGGGATCCTTGTAGTAGCCGGCGAAGACGCCGCGCGAGCGGATAAGCAGCTCGCCGTTGTCGTCGATCCAGACCTCGACGCCGGGGAGCGGCCGCCCGACGGTGCCGGCATGAACCTCTCGGTCGGGTTGCGCGGCGATCCAAAGCGAAGCCTCGGTTCGCCCGTAGAGCTGTTTCAGGTTGATGCCGAGCGAACGAAAGAAACGAACCGTCTCGTTCCCGGGCCCCTCGCCGACCGCATAGGCGACGCGGATGCGGGAGAAGCCGAACCGGTTCCGGAGCCCGCCATAGACCAGCATGTCGCCGCACTGATAGATCAGCCAGGCACGGCGCGGCACGCGCTCCCGATTCAAAATCTTCTCGCCCCAGCGGGCCGCGACCTCGAGGTAATAACGCAACACGCGGCGTCTGATGAAGTCTGCGCCGTCGATCCGGCCCATCGCGAGCTTGGATAAGTTGTCGTAGAAAACGAGCGGCGCCACCAGATAGCTCACGCCGATCCGGCGAAGATCCGCGAATAAGGTCTGCGGACTTTGCGCGCAAGCGACGCAGTAACCCGCGACCAAGGACTGGGCATAGGAGACAAGGTGATCGCCGGCCCAGGCCATGGGCAGGCCGGCCACCACGATCTCGCGCTCGCCGATCCGGTCGAAGGCATTGGCGTTGCGCGCGGTCGCGATCAATCCTCCGTGGCTGAGCATGACGCCCCTGGGCCGGCCGGCGGCGCCCGGGACATAGAGGATCACGGAGACGTCCGAGCCCCTGCCCTTGCCGATCTCCCGCTCCCAGGCGAGGGCAGCCGGGCGTGTGCCCGCCTCGCGTCCGAGCTTCTGAACATCTTCGAACGACTTGAGCCGCGCCGGCTCGCGATCGCTCTGGTTCAGCGGTCCGTCGTGGACGATCATTCCGAGCATCGGCAACCGCTCCGAAATCGACAGCAGCTTGTCGACCTCCTCCTCGCCCTCGACGACGGCGACCTTCGCTCCGGCATGGGCGAGCACAACGGCCATTTCGTCGGCGCTCGAGTCCGGATCGAGCGGGACCGGGATCGCGCCGAGCGACTGGGCGGCACAGATCGCCCAATAGAGCCGCGGCCGGTTGCGTCCGATGATCGCGACCCGGTCGTCGCGTTGAACCTTGAGTTGGCAGAGCCCGACCGCGAACGAGCGCACCTCCTCGAGCGCTTGCTCCCAGGTCCAGGTCCGCCACCGCCAGTGTTGCTTCATGCGCATGGCGGGACGCGAACCCCGCCGCACCGCCTGAATGAGCAGCAGCTTCGGAAAGGTGTCGGCGAATGAGTGGGTGTCGGCGCCCAAGGTCATTCCGCCGCCGCCGCAGCGATCGGAGCCTCTCCGCCCGCCTCGGACCCGGCGCGCAGCCGCGCGAGCAGGACGGCCTCTTCGGCCTTGGCGGCGGCGAGATGGCGGGCCTTGACCGGCCCGAAGCCGCGAATCTTGTCGGGGATCGCGGCAATGGCGACGGCGAGCGCCCGGTTGGCGGGGGTGAGCGCGCGCGTCAATTCTTCGAGCGTGGCCACATAGTTCTCGACCAGCCGGCGCTCGAGCCGCCGTTCCGCCGTCCAGCCGAACGGATCGAACGGACTGCCGCGCAGGAATTTCAACCGGGCAAGCAGGCGAAAGACATGGATCATCCAGGGTCCAAAGGCGATCTTCTTCGGGCGTCCGGTGGCGGGGTCGGTGCGGGCGAAAAGCGGAGGCGCCAGGTGGTACTCGAGTTCGATCTCGCCCTCGAAGCTCGCCGCCACTTGCCGGGCGAACGAGCCGTCGGTGAAGAGTCGCGCCACCTCGTACTCGTCCTTGTAGGCCATGAGCTTGTAGAGGTTCTTCGCCACCGTCTCGGTGAGATCGTGGCTTCCGCGCGCCCGCGCGGTCTCGGCCGCCCGCACGCGCTCGATGAGCTCGCGGTAGCGCGCGCCATAGGCGGTGTTCTGGTATCCGGTGAGAAAGACAACGCGGCGTTCGATCATCTCCTCGAGCGAGATCGAGAGCCGCCGTGCATCGGTCGTGGCCACCGCGGGTTCGGCGAGCGCCGTGACGGCGGCGGGATCGAGCGCCGCACGTCGGCCCCAGGCGAAGATTGCCTTGTTCGCTTCCACCGCCTCGCCATTCAATTCGATCGCCCGTTCGATCGCGGCCGCCGAGACCGGGATCGCGCCGAGCTGATAGGCATAGCCGACGAGAAAAATGTTCTGGCCGAGCGATGTGCCGAACAAGGCGGTGGCAAGCCGCGTCGCATCGACGAAGCGGGTGCCTGCACGACCCGCGGCCTCGGTGATCGCGCGCTTCAGGCGTTCGGTCGGCAGCGAAAAATCGGCGTCGCGGGTGAATTCGCCGGGCAGCGTCTCGTGGGTATTGACCACGAAGGTGGTGGTGCCGGGCTTCACCGCGGCGAGCATCTTGCGGCTCGCCGCCACCACGATGTCGCCGCCGAGCACGAGATCGGCCCCGCGCGCGGGCACGCGGATGGCATGGATGTCTTCGGGCTTCACGGCAATGCGGATGTGGCTCGCGACCGCCCCGCCCTTCTGGGCGAGCCCGGCCATGTCGATGACGCCGCAGCCCTTGCCTTCGAGATGGGCGGCCATGCCGATGAGCGCGCCGACGGTCACGATTCCGGTGCCGCCCACCCCGGTGACGATAATCCCGTAGGTCCCCTCGATCGCGGGCAGCGCCGGCTCGGCGAGCCTCGGCAGTGCGTGCGCGGCGGCCACGCCGGTCCCGCGTTTCAGCTTGGCGCCATGAACCGTCACCAGCGCCGGGCAGAAGCCCTTGAGGCAGGAGAAATCCTTGTTGCAGCTCGACTGGTCGATCTCGCGCTTGCGGCCCCATTCGGTCTCGAGCGGCTGGATGGCGATGCAGTTCGACTGCACCCCGCAGTCGCCGCAGCCTTCGCACACGAGTTCGTTGATGACGACGCGCTGGTCGGGATCCGGATAAAGACCGCGCTTGCGCCGGCGGCGCTTCTCGGCGGCGCAGGTCTGGTCGTAGATGAGGACGGTGCAGCCGGGAATCGCGGCGAGTTCCTTCTGGACCTCCATCAGCTGGTCGCGGTGATGGATGGTGAGCCCTTTCGGCCAGTCCTCGTCGCGGGCGTATTTCCCCGGCTCGTCGGCGACGAGGACGACTCTCTTCGCCCCTTCGGCAGCGACCTGGCGGGCGATCATCGGGACGTTGAGCCCGCCGTCGTTCGGCTGGCCGCCGGTCATGGCGACGGCGTCGTTATAGAGAATCTTGTAGGTGATGTTGACGCCCGAGGCGATCGCGGCACGGATCGCCATGTAGCCGGAATGGTTGTAAGTGCCGTCGCCGATGTTCTGGAACACGTGCGGGCATTTCGAGAACGGCGATTCGCCGATCCAGTTCGCGCCCTCGCCGCCCATGTGGGTAAAGCCGCTGGTGTCGCGGTCCATCCACTGCACCATGTAATGGCAGCCGATGCCGGCATAGGCGCGCGCGCCCTCGGGGATCACCGTCGATGTGTTGTGCGGGCAGCCCGGGCAGAAATAGGGAATGCGGGTGGCGATGTCCGCGGTCTCGGCGAGAACGCGCTGGGCCTCCTTGAGATCGGCGACGTGCTTGGCGAGCGCTTCGTTCGCGCCGTATTTCATAAGCCGATCGCCGATGCAGATGGCGATGTCGTTGGGATCGAGCGCGCCCTTGATCGGAAAGAGCCAGTTGCCTTGTTCGTCCTTCTTGCCGATGCAGGTGGGCTGGTTGGCGGTGCCGTACAGCTCTTCGCGCACCTGCACCTCGATCAACGAGCGTTTCTCCTCCACCACGATGATGAGATCGAGCCCGGCGGCGAATTCGGCCAATTCGCGCCGGGAGAGCGGATACGGGCACGCCACCTTGAACAAGCGGATGCCGAGATCGTTGCATTTCACCTCGTCGATACCGAGCTCGTCCAAGGCCTGGCGCACGTCGAGGTAGGACTTGCCGACGGTGGCGATGCCGATTTTCGGCGCCCGCCCGCCCGAGGTGATCCAGCGGTTGAGCTTGTTGGCGCGCACGAAGGCGAGCATGGCATCGCGCTTGTAGTCGTGGAGCCGCGCCTCCATGCCGAGCACGCTGTCGCCGAGACGGATGTTGAGCCCGTCCTCCGGCATCCTGAAGTCGGCGGGTATTTCGATCTTCACCCGTTCGAGGCCACCGTCGATGACGGCGGTCGATTCCACCGTCTCGTGCACGCATTTGAGCGCGACCCAGGCGCCGCAGAAGCGCGACATCGCCCAGCCATAGAGCCCGTAGTCGAGGATTTCCTGGACGCCCGCCGGATTGAGGATCGGGATCACCAGGTCGACGAAATTGAATTCGGTCTGGTGCGCGGTGGTGGAGGACTCGGCGGTGTGGTCGTCGCCCATGAGCGCGATGACGCCGCCATGTTTCGAGGTGCCGGCGAAATTGGCGTGGCGGAAGACGTCGCCGGTGCGGTCGACGCCCGGACCCTTGCCGTACCACATGCCGAACACGCCGTCGTACTTGCCCTCGCCGCGCAGCTCCGCCTGCTGCGTGCCCCAGATCGCGGTGGCGGCGAGATCCTCGTTGATGCCGAGCTGAAAGCGGATATCGGCCGGCTCCAACCGGCGCTTGGCGCGGATGAATTGCTGGTCGAGCCCGCCGAGCGGCGAGCCGCGATAGCCCGAGACATAGCCCGCGGTATTCAAGCCGGCGCGGCGGTCGCGCTCCTTCTGCATCAGGCAGAGGCGGATCAGCGCCTGAAAGCCGGTGACGTAGACGCGGCTGCGAGCGAGATCGTATTTGTCGTCGAGGGTGACGTTGGAAGGCGCCATCGCCTACTCCGCCCG
>JAHFPO010000001.1:0-15724 GCA_023266695.1 Hyphomicrobiales bacterium
TGCTGGAGACAGCGGGGAAGTCGTTACGCCATTCGTGCAGGTCGGAACTTACCCGACAAGGAATTTCGCTACCTTAGGACCGTTATAGTTACGGCCGCCGTTTACCGGGGCTTCGGTTCAGGGCTTGCACCCCTCGCCTTAACCTTCCGGCACCGGGCAGGCGTCAGGCCCTATACGTCCTCTTGCGAGTTCGCAGAGCCCTGTGTTTTTGTTAAACAGTCGCCACCCCCTGGTCTGTGCCACCTCTGCCTGGTTGCCCAAGTAGAGGTCCTCCTTATCCCGAAGTTACGGAGGCAGATTGCCGAGTTCCTTCAGCATCGTTCTCTCAAGCGCCTAGGTATGCTCTACCAGTCCACCTGTGTCGGTTTCGGGTACGGTCTATGCGGGAGCTATTTCCTGGAACCCCTTCGCCGCCCGGAGAATCCAATAACCCCAGACAACTTACGGAATTCGTCACTACCCGCTGGCGGAGGAATGTTCGCCTCCTTCCCATCGACTACGGCTTTCGCCCTCGCCTTAGGGGCCGGCTAACCCTGCTCAGATTAGCTTTAAGCAGGAACCCTTGGACTTTCGGCGACAGTGTTTCTCACACTGTTTGTCGTTACTCGTGTCAGCATTCGCACTTCCCATACCTCCACCGGCCCTCGCGGGTCCGGCTTCGCAGGCTTAGGGAACGCTCCGCTACCGCTCGTCTTGCGACGAGCCCAAAGCTTCGGCGCGTGGCTTGAGCCCCGATACATCTTCGGCGCAAAGTTCCTAGACCAGTGAGCTGTTACGCTTTCTTTAAAGGATGGCTGCTTCTAAGCCAACCTCCTGGTTGTTTTAGGAACCTCACATCCTTTCCCACTTAGCCACGACTTTGGGGCCTTAGCTGTTGGTCCGGGTTGTTGCCCTCTCGACGACGGACGTTAGCACCCGCCGTCTGTCTCCCGCGCATTGCTTTCAGGTATTCGGAGTTTGGTTAGGTTTGGTAGGTGGTGAAACCCCCTAGCCCATCCAGTGCTCTACCCCCCGAAGCATTCACGCGAGGCACTACCTAAATAGTTTTCGCGGAGAACCAGCTATTTCCTAGTTTGGTTGGCCTTTCACCCCTAGCCACAAGTCATCCGAGACTTTTTCAACAGGCACCGGTTCGGTCCTCCAGTGGGTGTTACCCCACCTTCAACCTGCTCATGGCTAGATCACTAGGTTTCGGGTCTAATCCGACGAACTGAACGCCCTGTTCAGACTCGCTTTCGCTGCGCCTACGCCTATCGGCTTAAGCTTGCTCGCCAGACTAAGTCGCTGACCCATTATACAAAAGGTACGCCGTCACCCAGGACGAACCTTGGGCTCCGACTGTTTGTAGGCATCCGGTTTCAGGTCTGTTTCACTCCCCTCGTCGGGGTGCTTTTCACCTTTCCCTCACGGTACTGGTTCGCTATCGGTCGCTGAGGAGTACTTAGGCTTGGAGGGTGGTCCCCCCACGTTCAGACAGGATTGCACGTGTCCCGCCTTACTCGAGGACAAGCGCTCGCATTACCCGTACGGGGCTGTCACCCGCTATGGCCCGACGTTCCAGACGGTTCCGGTTGTCTCGCGCTTGCCACTGGCCTAGTCCGCGTTCGCTCGCCACTACTAGCGGAGTCTCGGTTGATGTCCTTTCCTCCAGGTACTGAGATGTTTCAGTTCCCTGGGTTTGCTTAAAACCTCCTATGAATTCGGAAGTTTTATTCCTTCTCGTGATGACCGGAAGTCCGAAGCCTCGTCGGCTCGGGCAACCCCCGAGGTAAGACCTCGGAGATCCGGTCATCGAAGGTGGGTTTCCCCATTCGGAAATCCGCGGATCAAAGCTCGTTCGCAGCTCCCCACGGCTTATCGCAGCGTACCACGTCCTTCATCGCCTCTCAGCGCCAAGGCATCCACCAGATGCCCTTAAGTCACTTGATCGCTCTCATCGTCGATGCCCACCCCTCGGCAGAGAGTTTTTCGCCCGAACGATTGCTCGTTCAAACGAAACGGGATCGACGCATTCAGATAGAAGAGACCAGCTTGCTTCGCAAACCATCCGAGGATGTGGGTGCCGTTCGACGGAGTCGTCAAAGGCGCTTGCGCGCCGTCGAATTCTCCGACGAAAAACGTCATCCGCGCGGGTTTCCCCGAAACGGATGTTCGGATGATTTGCTCTTCACGATGTCATACAACCGAGTTTCCCGCCGCGGCGCTTTTCCGACGGCACGGGAAGAACCTCATTCGGACGAGTGGCTCCGCGAATTGGTGGAGCCAGACGGAATCGAACCGACGACCTCCTGCTTGCAAAGCAGGCGCTCTCCCAACTGAGCTATGGCCCCGCCGCGTGCGCAAGCCTGCGCACAGGAAACGCCGGACGCGAGAAAGATGGTGGGCCTGGGAAGATTTGAACTTCCGACCTCACGCTTATCAAGCGCGCGCTCTAACCAGCTGAGCTACAAGCCCAAGATCTAGAATCAAGGTCCAACGGACCGGCCGGCCTATCGCATAAGCAGATTAAGACATGCTCAACGCGATAAGGACGGCACGGGCTCGTCCGCGAAGAAAGAGAAACGAAGACGGCGGCATCCCGCCTGATGGGCTCTGACTAAGCCCGTAGTGTTCCAAGAAAATCCGATAAGACGCGCCGCGAACGGCGGCCTTGAAGGATCATCCTTAGAAAGGAGGTGATCCAGCCGCAGGTTCCCCTACGGCTACCTTGTTACGACTTCACCCCAGTCGCTGACCTGACCGTGGCCGGCTGCCTCCTTGCGGTTAGCAAACCGTCTTAAGGTCAAACCAACTCCCATGGTGTGACGGGCGGTGTGTACAAGGCCCGGGAACGTATTCACCGTGGCGTGCTGATCCACGATTACTAGCGATTCCAACTTCATGCACCCGAGTTGCAGAGTGCAATCCGAACTGAGACGGCTTTTTGGGATTAGCTTGCCCTCGCGGGTTAGCGTCCCACTGTCACCGCCATTGTAGCACGTGTGTAGCCCAGCCTGTAAGGGCCATGAGGACTTGACGTCATCCCCACCTTCCTCGCGGCTTATCACCGGCAGTCCCCCTAGAGTGCCCAACTGAATGATGGCAACTAAGGGCGAGGGTTGCGCTCGTTGCGGGACTTAACCCAACATCTCACGACACGAGCTGACGACAGCCATGCAGCACCTGTGTTCCCGCCAGCCGAACTGAAGAGATCCATTTCTGGTTCTCATACGGGACATGTCAAAGGCTGGTAAGGTTCTTCGCGTTGCTTCGAATTGAACCACATGCTCCACCGCTTGTGCGGGCCCCCGTCAATTCCTTTGAGTTTTAATCTTGCGACCGTACTCCCCAGGCGGGATGCTTAATGCGTTAGCTGCGCCACTGACAGGCAAGCCTGCCAACGGCTAGCATCCATCGTTTACGGCGTGGACTACCAGGGTATCTAATCCTGTTTGCTCCCCACGCTTTCGCACCTCAGCGTCAGTACCGGGCCAGTGAGCCGCCTTCGCCACTGGTGTTCTTGCGAATATCTACGAATTTCACCTCTACACTCGCAGTTCCACTCACCTCTCCCGGACTCCAAGATCGCCAGTATCGAAGGCAGTTCTGGAGTTGAGCTCCAGGATTTCACCCCCGACTTGGCAACCCGCCTACGTGCGCTTTACGCCCAGTGATTCCGAGCAACGCTAGCCCCCTTCGTATTACCGCGGCTGCTGGCACGAAGTTAGCCGGGGCTTCTTCTGCGGGTACCGTCATTATCGTCCCCGCCGAAAGAGCTTTACAACCCTAAGGCCTTCATCACTCACGCGGCATGGCTGGATCAGGCTTGCGCCCATTGTCCAATATTCCCCACTGCTGCCTCCCGTAGGAGTCTGGGCCGTGTCTCAGTCCCAGTGTGGCTGATCGTCCTCTCAGACCAGCTACGGATCATAGCCTTGGTGGGCCGTTACCCCACCAACTAGCTAATCCGACGCGGGCCGCTCCTTCGGCGATAAATCTTTCTCCTCACGGACGTATCCGGTATTAGCTCAAGTTTCCCTGAGTTATTCCGAACCGAAGGGCACGTTCCCACGCGTTACTCACCCGTCTGCCACTCCTGTATTGCTACAGGCGTTCGACTTGCATGTGTTAGGCCTGCCGCCAGCGTTCGCTCTGAGCCAGGATCAAACTCTCAGGTTTGAGATCTGATCGGCTCGGTCACTACATTGACGAGTCCCAAGCACGTCGATCGCAGACACGAGATCGCATCTGCAATCGATCAAGCTTGAATGTAAACGTAGGACCGCCGAAGTCTCGTACGGCCTTCGCCCCGAGCAAAGCTTTCGCCCGCCAGGAGGAAGGCCCGCAAGGACACCGCCGCCTACGTTTCTCTTTCTTCTGATCCACGTTTCAAACAGCAGGGCTTGCGCCCGCCCTCCGCAAAACCGGAGAGCCGTCGAACCTCCCCCTCCCGGCCTGCGCCAGAAGTGAGCGACCATGGGTCGTTGAGGAGCTTTACAGGCGCGCCATCGCGGCGGCGCGCCGTAATGGGTGACTATAGGCTCCGCGTCATTTTATTGTCAACTACCGGGCCCGGGAGCCCCTTCAGGGCGTATGCTGACACCTGCCGTCATCATGCCGCCATGATAACAGGGCGCCTTGACCGGCGCGCCCGCGGCAAGTTGCGGGGTGAAATTCCGCCACGCAGCAACGGGCTACAGACCCGGGCGGCCACGGGGACCAAGAGGAAAGCGCTTGAACAGCGGGCGACGAGCGACGAACGACGAGCGCCATGCCCTTGCGGGGGCCATCGACCTCGGCAACGAGCCTCCCCTCGGTCTCGACGGCGATGTCGAGGAGCCGATCGACCGCCGGCGTGTCTCGATTCGCTGGCTCGCAGCCACCGTGCTCGCCGCCTTTTCCGGTGCCGGCCTCATGGGCGGGGCGGTGTGGGCCGCCCTCGATGGCGAATACCGTTTCGCAGCGCTCCCTGAACTCGCCCGCATGGCGTTGAAGAGCGTCGGCGAGCGGGCTTCCAACCTCGCGCACAAGGCCGACCGCATCACGCTCTTGGCCGAGCACTTCAGTGCGCGCCAGACGCTGCGTGTTTCCACCACCACCCGTGTCGGCGACCGCGAGATCGTCCGCGTGCGGCCGTTCGTTCGCGTCGCGACCAATCTGGCGCTGAGCCCGTCCACGCTCGCCGCCAGTGTTCCCCCCTTCAATCCGGTCAAGCTGATGGCCGAGGCGGACGAAGACCGGGGAGAGGACGATCCGCAGATCGAGCCGACGGGCGAGCTTTCGATCGTCATGCGCGATCTCGCCTTGGTTTCTCCGACGGTACGAATCGTCGCTTCGATGCGCAACGAAGACGTCCTATTCAAAGTGCGCGAGGCGATCGCGCCCGCCGCCGGCGACGGCAAGCTGCGCCAGACCCTCACTGCGAGCGCGGGATTCGCGGGCGGCGGGCGGCTCGGCTACGCCGCCGAGGGCGACCCGCGCAACGGGGAGGGATTGTCGGCATTCGCCGAAAACATGAGCTCGGTCCCCAAGAGCGCGAACGAAGTGACCGGCGGCAATAGCTGGTCCGAACGCACGGTGCTGGCGAAGAAAGGTGAAGGATTGGGCGCCATCCTTCGCGATCTCAACGCCTTGCCGCGGGCGACACAGGCGCTCGTTTCCGCCTTCGGCGCGCGCGGCCGCGATGGCGGCATCAAGGAAGGCTATCGCGTGCGCGTCCTCCTCGACGGCCTGGAGGACGGACAAACCCAACCGCTGCGCGTCAGCATTTTCAGCGAAAAAGGCCACGAGGGCACCGTCGCGCTCTCCGACACCGGCCGTTACGTCTCCGTCGAGGAACCGCGCGAGATGGACCTCGCAAAACTCGGAAGCGAAGAGTCCGAAAGCGAAGAAGGTCGCGGCATGCGTCTCTACCAGAGCATCTACGAGACGGCGCTGCGTAATGAAATACCGCGGCCGATGATCGAGAACATGATCCGCACCTTCTCCTTCGACATCGACCTGCAGCGCAAGGTGCGGGCCGGCGATTCCTTCGAGCTGCTCTATGCCGCCGACGAGGCCGAGGGACACAGCGACGTGCTCTTTGCCGCGCTCGTGGTCGCCGGCGAGCCGCGCCGCTACTACCGCTTCCAGACCGGCGACGACGGCATCGTCGATTATTACGACGACGCCGGCAAGAGCGCGAAGAAATTTCTGGTCCGCAAACCGATGACCGGAGGCATCTTCCGATCCGGCTTCGGTCCGCGCAAGCATCCGATCCTCGGCTATGTGCGCATGCACACCGGCGTCGATTGGGCGGACGACACCGGCGCTCCGGTCTTCGCCGCCGGCAACGGCACCATCATCAAGGCCGACTGGGACTCCGGCGGTTATGGCCGCAAAATCGAAGTCCAGCACCTCAACGGCTACATGACCTCCTACGGCCATCTCTCCGGCTTCGCCCGCGGCATGCAGCCCGGCGCCAAGGTGCGTCAGGGCCAGATCATCGGCTATGTCGGCAACACGGGTCTATCGACCGGCCCACACCTCCATTACGAAGTGCTGGTCAACGGCCACTTCGTCGATCCGATGCGCATCAAACTGCCGCGCGGACGCGAGTTAGAGGGTCCGGTTCTCACCGAGTTCGAGCGCGAGCGTAGGCGCATCGACAGCATTCTGGAGCGCGGAGCCGCGACGCCGCGCGTGGCACAGACCGGTTATTGACGAGACCGGCCGGATTCAGGCCGCCCGCACGATCTTGCCCCTCACCTCGAAGGTGAGTGCGTCGGCGCCGACGCCGACCCGCACCTTGTCGCCTTCCTTGATCTCGCCCGCGAGCAGGCGTTCGGCGAGCGGATCCTGCAACGTCTTCTGGATCACGCGCTTCAGCGGACGCGCGCCGTAGGCGGGATCATAGCCCTTCTCGGCAAGCCAGGTCCGAGCCTCGGGCTTGAGCTCGATCGTCACCTTGCGGTCATCGAGCAACTTTTGCAGACGTGCGACCTGAATGTCGACGATCGCGCCCAACTGTTCCTTCTTCAGCCGTTGGAACAGGATGATCTCGTCGACGCGATTCAAGAACTCCGGCCGGAAGTTCGCCCGCACCACGCTCATCACCTGATCACGCACGATATCGACATCCTGGTTCTCGTCGAGGGCGACCAGGAAATCGGCACCCAGATTCGAAGTCATCACCACGAGCGTGTTGCGGAAATCGACCGTACGGCCCTGACCGTCGGTGAGGCGGCCGTCGTCGAGCACCTGCAGCAGGATGTTGAACACGTCCGGGTGCGCCTTTTCGATCTCGTCGAACAGGATCACCTGATAGGGCCGCCGACGCACGGCTTCGGTGAGGCTGCCGCCTTCCTCGTAGCCGACATAGCCGGGCGGCGCGCCGATCAGGCGGGCGACCGAGTGCTTCTCCATGTATTCCGACATGTCGATGCGGATGAGCGCCGCCTCGTCGTCGAAGAGAAACGCCGCGAGCGCCTTGGTGAGCTCGGTCTTGCCGACGCCGGTGGGTCCCAGGAACATGAACGAGCCGATCGGCCGGTGCGGATCCTGCAGACCTGCACGCGCGCGCCTGACCGCGCTCGAGACCGCTTTCACGGCTTCGGCCTGGCCGATGACGCGCTTGGAAAGCTCCCGCTCCATGCGCAGGAGTTTCTCCTTCTCGCCCTCCAACATCCGGTCGACCGGCACGCCGGTCCAGCGCGAGACCACCTGCGCCACGTGATCGGGCGTGACCGCCTCCTCAACCATGGCGTCGCCGCCTTTTTCCTCGACCGCCTTCAGTTTCTTCTCGAGCTCCGGAATAATTCCATAGGTGAGCTCGCCGGCGCGCTGATATTCGCCCGTACGCTGCGCACTCGCCAGCTCCACGCGCGCATGATCGAGCTCGGCCTTCAGTTTCTGCGCGTCCCCGAGCTTTTCCTTCTCCGTCTGCCAGCGGGCGGAAAGTGCCTTTGATTCCTCCTCGAGACTCGCCAGTTCCTTGGCGAGCCTTTTCAGTCGTTCCTTCGAACCCGGGTCAGTTTCCTTTTTCAGGGCTTCCTGCTCGATCCTGAGCTGGATCACGCGGCGGTCGATCTCGTCGAGCTCTTCCGGTTTGGAATCCACCTGCATGCGGAGCCGCGCCGCCGCCTCATCCACGAGGTCGATCGCCTTGTCCGGCAGGAACCGGTCGCTGATGTAGCGGTTGGAGAGGGTCGCGGCTGCGACCAGCGCGGAATCGAGGATGCGCACGCCGTGATGCAGCTCGTATTTCTCTTTGAGCCCGCGCAGGATCGAGATCGTGTCCTCGACCGTCGGCTCTCCGACGTAGACCGGCTGGAAGCGGCGGGCAAGGGCGGCGTCCTTCTCGACGTGCTTGCGATATTCATCGAGCGTGGTCGCGCCGATGCAATGCAATTCTCCGCGAGCCAGAGCGGGTTTGAGCAGGTTCGAGGCGTCCATGGCGCCATCGGCCTTGCCGGCGCCGACCAGCGTGTGCATCTCGTCGATGAAGAGAATAATCGAGCCCTCGGCGCTGATGATTTCCTGCAGCACGGCCTTCAGCCGCTCCTCGAACTCGCCGCGATACTTGGCGCCGGCGACGAGCGCGCCGAGATCGAGCGCCAACAGCCGCTTGTCCTTGAGGCTTTCCGGCACGTCGCCGTTGACGATGCGGAGCGCGAGACCCTCGACGATCGCGGTCTTGCCGACGCCGGGCTCGCCGATCAGCACCGGATTGTTCTTGGTGCGGCGGGAGAGCACCTGGATCGCGCGGCGGATTTCCTCCTCGCGGCCGATCACCGGATCGAGCTTGCCGGTGCGCGCCGCCTCGGTGATGTCGCGGGTATAGCGCTTGAGCGCGTCATAGGCGTTCTCGGCCGAGGCCGAGTCGGCCTTGCGGCCCTTGCGCAAGTCCTCGATCGCGGCATTGAGCTTCTGCGCCGTCACCCCGGCGCGGGCGAGCACTTTACCGGCTTCGCTCTCCTTCTCGATCGCGAGCGCAAGCAGGAGTCGCTCGACCGTGACGTAATTATCGCCAGCCTTCTTGGCCGCTTTTTCCGCCGTCTCGAACACGCGGGCGAGCGCAGGATCGAGATAAATCTGTCCGGCGCCGCTGCCCTCGACCTTGGGGCGCTTCTTGAGCGCGGCTTCCACCGCCTTGAGCGCGTCCCGGGGTTTGCCCCCGGAGCGCTCGATCAGACCCGCGGCAAGCCCCTCGGGGTCATCGAGCAGAACCTTGAGCAGATGCTCGGTCGCGAATTGCTGATGCCCTTCGCGCAATGCGAGCGACTGCGCCGACTGCACAACACCGCGCGAACGCTCGGTATATTTCTCAAAATCCATCGTCGCCTCCACAGCATGTCCTGCCCGTCCCGGAGGCCCGGGCGGAACACCTGAATTCTCCGATGGAGATAGGGATCACGGCCGGGGGGCGGAAGGGGCGGCGCCGTGAAAATTCGCCTGGCATGGCTGGACGAGCCGGACCGGATCGCCGAGAAAGCGGAAATGACTTCCGTTTTAACCAATCCCCGGGTTGCCGCGCTTTACCGCTACCCGGTGAAAGGGCTCTCGGCCGAACGCCTCGCCGCCGTCGCGCTTGCGGCCGGGGAAACCTTTCCCATGGATCGCGCCTTCGCGCTCGAGAACGGACCCTCGGGCTTCGACCCGGGCTCACCCGCCTGGGCGCCCAAGATCAAATTCCTCTGCCTCATGAAGAACGCACGGATCGCTGCGCTCTCGACCCGTTACGACGACGCGACCGGAGTGTTCACCGTCGCGCGGGATGGGCGCGTGATCGTCGAGGCGCACCTGCACGACGCCGGCGGGCGCGCGGCGATTGAACGTTACCTGCAAGATTACATGGGCGAGGAGGCGCGCGGAGCGATCCGGCTCCTGCACGCGTCAGGGCACAGTTTTTCCGACCTGGCGCGCAAAGTCGTCTCGATCATCAATCTGGAGAGCGTCGCCACGCTCGAACAATCCCTTGCGCGCAAGGTGCATCCCTTGCGCTTCCGCGGCAACGTCTATGTGGAGGGAATGCCCGCCTGGTCCGAAGCCGGACTCGTGGGTCGAACGCTGAAAATCGGATCGGTACGTTTGCGGGTCGTAAAACCCATCCAGCGCTGCGCCGCGACCGAGGTCGATCCCGAAACCGCGCTGCGCAACATTGACGTTCCAGACGCGCTCTATCGCCTCACCGGAGAAGATGATTGCGGAATCTATGCGGAAGTCATCGGCGCAGGAAAAATCGCCGAGGGCGATCCGGTCGCGGTCGTCGATTGATATTCAGTCGCCGGAGCCGGCCGGTTTTGGCGGTGTGACGCCGCCTTCACCCGGCCGCGTTTCATTTGCAGCTGCCGGCGGAGCCACGGGCGGTCTTGCGGACGTCTCTCCCGCGCTTTCCGCACGCGGCTCGAATTCGCCCGGACCGCGCGGACGGAACCGCCGACGGCGGCGACCGAAGCGGCCGCCATCGCGATCGCCCGGTTCGTTGTCCATGCCGTTGCCCTGGCCCTGGCCAGGGCCCTGTCCCTGCCCCGCCATGCCGGCACCACCGGTGATGAAGGCGGGCAGGTTGCCCTCGCGCGGCTGTTCGTTTCTCGGCTGCTGCGGATAGCCCTGGACAGGCGGTTGCGGTTGCGGTTGCGGCGGTTGAGGTTGCGGTTGCGGCCGCAGCATCTGGTTGACCACCGGCGCGCCGCCGGCATACGGCTGCGCATGCGGCTGTTCCGGCGGACCGGTGTCGTCGTCATCGTCGTCGAAGTCTTCGCGCGAATCGCCTTCCGGACGCTGAAATTGTGACTGCTGTTGTTGGTGCGGCTGGGTAAACTGGGCCTGCGCGGCCGCGATCAGGCGGAAATAGTGCTCCGCATGCTGAAAATAACCCTCGGCCGCGACCGGATCGCCCGAGGCCTGCGCATCACGCGCAAGCTGCATGTATTTTTCGGCGACGTGATGGGCGGTGCCCCGGATCTTCACGTCGGGGCCGTTCGATTCGTACACTCGGGTCAAAGGATTGTGTCCGCGGCGATTGCGCCCGCGCATACGCTTGTTCTGTCCGTTTCTCATCTTGAGCCGTATCTCCCGTTACGCGGCATCGCCGCCTCACTTCAGATCGTCCGTCGGTATTCCTCGGCCGCCGAACGCACTACACCCCCGGCATCGAGCCGGTCGCATCGATGAGCCGGACACGTCGGCGTCGCGGCCGTGTTGGCATCGAGTTTCAGAATCTTAGAGACCAATTCCGCGCTCAACGCGGAGAGTTGCCCCTTGCTTTCGCGCCTCGACCAAACCGCGCGCGAACATCAGCGAAGCGTTGGACCCGGGCATCGTCGCCGGCGCCGAATGCCACGCGACCTTTAGCCCCGAAACCGCATCTCGCGGCTCCTTGCGCGCTACCGCCTTGCGGCTGGACACGCGCTCCGGATCGAATCCCGAGCGGACACTAATGCGGTTCACCGGCGCTTCCAAGTGTTTTTTTCGACCCGCCGCCGGGGTGGATAACAAGCGCCCGCGGGCAGCCCGAAAGATCACGACGCGCGGCGGCGTTAACGATCAGCCCCGCGTTTCGCGCGAGCTCGGCGACCGCCGTTTCTTGTCCGTTTCCGATCTCGAGTATGGCGACGCCCGTGGGAGAGATGAGCCGCGGCAGATCGAATGCGATCGCGCGATAGGCATCGAGCCCGTCCGCACCGCCATCGAGCGCGAACAGAGGATCGTGATCCCGGACTTCCGGCGGAAGTGTGGCGATCTCCCCGCTCGCCACATAGGGCGGATTGGCGACAATTAAATCGAATTGTCGGCCGAGCGCAGCGGCCCAATCGCCACGGACGAGCGCCGCGCGGGAACCAAGGCCGAGGTTGTCGAGATTGGTGCGGGCGACGGCGAGCGCGTTCACGCTCCGATCGACTCCGACGCCGAAAGCGCGCGGCCGTTCCAGCAAGATCGCGGCGAGTAAGGCTCCCGCGCCGACGCCGAGATCAAGCACCCGAATGGAAGCATCGCGATCGGGCATGGCGGCGAGTGCTGCTTCGATGACGGTTTCGGTTTCGGGGCGCGGCACCAGCGTCGCGGACCCGAGCGTAAAGGACAGGCTCCAGAATTCCTTGACACCGACGATGCGCGCGATGGGCACACCCACGATACGCCGCTCCGTCCAGGCTGCGAGCCTGGCCTCGGCCTCCGCATCGATCTGCATATCGGGCCGGGCCAGCAACACAGCCATGTCGACGCCGAGCGCATGCGCGATGAGCACCCTCGCATCGAGCTCCGCGCTCTCTATCCCCGCTGCGAGCAATCTCGCGACGATGCGCCGGCGCAGCGATCCGATGGTCGCGCACTTATGCTGGATGTCCATCTGAACGATCATACCGTTTCATCTTCCGCAGCGAGCAGCGCTGCCTGATGGTCGGCCACGAGCGCGTCGATGATCTCGCCGAGTGCCGTACCTTCCAGCACCTGCGGCAGCTTGTGCAGCGTGAGACCAATACGATGGTCGGAAACGCGCGCCTGCGGGTAATTATAAGTCCGAATGCGTTGCGAGCGGTCGCCGGATCCGACCAGCCCGCGCCGTTCGGCCGCGCGCGCCTGATCCTGCTTCTGGCGTTCCATGTCGTAGAGCCGCGCGCGCAACAGCTCGAGTGCGCGCGCGCGATTGCGGTGCTGCGATCGCTCGTCCTGCACTCCTACGACGATCCCGCTCGGCAGATGAGTGATGCGCACGGCGGATTCGGTCTTGTTGACGTGTTGTCCGCCCGCGCCGCCCGCACGCATGGTTTCGATCTTGAGATCGGTATCGTTGAGCACGACATCGACTTCGTCAGCTTCCGGCAGCACCGCCACCGTCGCCGCGGAAGTATGAATGCGGCCGGAAGTTTCCGTATCCGGCACGCGCTGAACCCGGTGCACGCCCGATTCGAATTTGAGCTTCGCATAGGCGCCGCGCCCTCGTACCGCGGCGATGATCTCCTTGTAGCCGCCGACCGTGCCCGCGCTCGCCGAGATCAATTCGACCTTCCAGCCCTGCAAGGCCGCATAGCGCTCGTACATGCGGAAAAGATCGCCGGCGAAGAGCGCCGCTTCGTCGCCGCCGGTGCCGGCGCGCACTTCGAGAATGACGTCGCGCTCGTCGGCGACGTCCTTGGGTACGAGCGCGAGTCTCAGCTTGTTTTCGAGCGCAGCGATACATTTTACCAGTGCGGTCTTTTCCTCGCCGGCGAGCCGCGCCATCGCGGAATCGGTCGTCCGATCGGCGATCAGCGCCTCCACGCCGGCGAGATCGGCCTCGGCATGTCTCAGCGCATTGATCGCCTCGACCACGGGCCGGAGCTCGGCATATTCGCGCGAAAGCCGCACATAGTTCTCGCGATCCGGATTGGCCGAAAGCTCCGCCTCGACCGCGGCCTGGCGGGAGATCAGCGCATCAAGTCTGGCGGCGGGCAACATCGAATGCGCTCAAACCGGTACGCCGGTCTCTTCCGCGAAGGCGCGAAGACGCTCGCGGATCGAGGGTGTGTTGACTTTCTCGACCAGCAGCGGATCGAGAATTTTCGTCGCCGCGGCGACATCAAGGCCGAGCACCATGGCCTTGACCGGGCCGATCGCGGCCGCCGACAGCGACAGCGTGCGATAGCCGATGGCGATGAGCGCCAAGGCCTCGAGCGGACGCGAGGCAAGTTCGCCGCACAGCGCAACCGGCTTGCCATGGGCGCGGCCGGCGTCGACCACCGCTTTCAGCGCGCGCAACGCCGGCGGCGAAAGCGGATCGAAGCGGCCGGAGACCCGGCTGTTGCTGCGGTCGGCTGCGAACAGGAACTGTACCAGGTCGTTCGAGCCGACCGACAGGAAATCGACCCGGTCGAGAATTTCGTCGAGCGCGAATAGAAGCGAGGGCACCTCGACCATGGCGCCGATCTGCATCCGCTCGGGCAGCTTGTGACCATGACGGCGCAGATGCGTGAGCTCGCGCTCGACCATCGCGCGCGAGCGGTCGAATTCATCGATCGCTGCGACCATCGGGAACATGAGCTTGAGCTCCCTGCCCGCCGCCGCGTGCAAGAGCGCACGAAGCTGCATGCGAAGCAACCCCGGCCGGTCGAGACCGAGCCTGATCGCGCGCCAGCCGAGTGCGGGATTTTCTTCCTCTACGGCGCGCAAATAGGGCAACACCTTGTCGCCGCCGACATCGAGGGTGCGGAAGGTAACCGGCTTTGCGCCCGCGGCATCGAGCACCGCCCGATAGAGACGAAGCTGCTCGCCGGTGCGGGGCAAGGTCGCGGCGATCATGAACTGCAGTTCGGTCCGAAACAGACCGATGCCGTCGGCCCCGGTCTCGGCGATATGAGGGAGATCGACCAGGAGACCGGCATTGATGAGTAAATTCACCCGCTCGCCGTCCTTCGACACCGCCGGCCGGTCGCGCAGCACCGCATATTGTTCCTGGCGGCGGGCGCGCAGGCGTACTTTTTCCGCATAGGCGGACTCAAGACCGGCGGGCGGTCGCACGTGCACTTCACCCGCATCCCCGTCGACGATGATGGCATCGCCCGGATCCACCAGGCCGGCCGCGTTGGCGATCTGCCCGACGGTCGCGACGCCTAACGCGCGCGCGACGATCGCCACATGACTCGTGGACGCGCCCTCCTCGAGCACGACCCCGCGCAACCGCGTCCGGTCGAAATCCAACAGCGCCGCCGGGCTCATGTTGCGGGCGACGATGATGGCATTGTCGGGCAATTCTTCGCGCCGCGGCCCCTGGTCGGGTCCCATGAGCTCGCGCAGGAGACGGTTGGCGAGATCGTCGAGATCGTGCAACCGCTCGCGCAGATAGGGATCGACCTGGCGCAGCATGCGGGCGCGGGTATCGGACTGGACGCGCTCGACCGCGGCCTCGGCGGTGAGCCCCGTCATCACCGCTTCGCGCAACTTGTGCAGCCAGCCGCGGTCATGGGCGAACATGCGGTAGGCCTCGAGCACGTCGCGATGCTCGCCGGCCCGCGCCATCCCCTCCTCCTCGAGCATCACGTCGATCGAGGCGCGCAAGGTATCGATCGACTGGTCGAGGCGAGTGAGTTCCTTTTGCGCGTCGTCGGCGATGAAGTTTGTTACGAACACGCGCGGCTCGTGCAGCACCACGCGGCCGAGGCCGATGCCTTCGGCAAGCGCGAGGCCCTGGATCTGGACCGGGCGGCGGGCGGCGGGTTCCGCGCCGGGCTTGGCGAGGGTCGAGAGTTCGCCCGAAGCGATCATCTCGGCGAGCACCATCGCCGTGGTCTGCAGTGCCTCGACCTCCTCCTCGCTGTAGGTGCGGTGCGCCCGGTTCTGGACGACGAGAACGCCCAGGGTATTTCCGGAGCGCAAGACCGGCACGCCGAGGAAGGAGTGGTAGATCTCCTCGCCGGTTTCCGGTTTGTAGGAGTAGGCCGGGTGCGATTGCGCGTCCGGCAGGTTCAGCGCCTGGGCCTCGCCCGCGACCATGCCGACGAGGCCTTCGCCCGCGCGCAGCACGGTCAAGTGGACGGCATCGCGGCTCAAGCCTTCGGTGGCATAGAGCTCGAGGCTGGCGTCGACTCTCAGCACATAGACCGAGCAGACCTCCGCCACCATATTGGCGGCGATCAGGACGACGATCTTGTCGAGCCGTTCCTGCGCGCTCACCGGCTCCGCCATCACTTCGCGGAGCCTGCGGAGCAACACGCGCGGACCGCCGAGCGCGCCACGCACCGGCATGGGCCGGGTTCCTTTCGGGGCGCCGCGCCGCCCGCTTGATCTGAAA
>JAHFPO010000001.1:15824-49870 GCA_023266695.1 Hyphomicrobiales bacterium
GCAAGCTCGGTGAAGGCGGAATCGATCAGGATCGAGATCTTGATCTCCGAGGTGGAGATGGCGCGGATATTGATGCCGCGTTCGGCCAGCGCCTTGAAGGCGGTGGCGGCGACGCCGGCGTGGCTGCGCATGCCCACCCCGATGATCGAGACCTTGACCACGTCGGCCGCGCCCTCGACGGCGGAGAAGCCCACCTTGTCCTTGACCTTCGTGAGCGCCTTCTTGGCGCGCTCGTAATCGGCGGTCGGTACCGTGAAGGTGATGTCGGTGAGCCCATCCGCCGAGATGTTCTGGACGATCATGTCCACGTTGATATGGGCGTCGGCGAGCGGCCCGAACAAGGCGGCGGCGACGCCGGGCTTGTCCGCCACCCGCCGGATCGAGATTTGCGCCTCGTCCTTGGAGAAGGCGATGCCGGTGACAACTTGGCTTTCCACGATTTCCTCCTCGTCGCAGATGAGTGTCCCGGGCGGAACGCCATGGGGATCGATGTCTTCGGGCCGATCGAAGCTCGAGCGCACGAAGATGCGCACCCGGCGCTGCATGGCAAGCTCGACCGAGCGCACCTGCAGGACATTGGCGCCGAGCGAGGCCATCTCCAGCATTTCCTCGTAGGCGATCCTTTCCAGGCGCCGGGCTTTCTCCTCCACGTCCGGATCGGTCGTATAGACCCCGTCGACGTCGGTATAGATATCGCAGCGTTCGGCATGGATCGCCGCCGCAACGGCGACGGCGCTGGTATCGGAGCCGCCGCGGCCGAGCGTGGTGATGCGGCCGGTCTCCTTGTGGATGCCCTGGAAGCCGGCAATGACCGCGACCTCGCGATTGCGCTCCTTGAAGCGCTTGATGATTTCGGCGCCATTGACCTCGAGGATGCGCGCGGCGCCGTGGGCATTGTCAGTATAGATCGGCAATTGCCAGCCCTGCCAGGAACGCGCGCTCACCCCCATGTCCTCCAGCACGATCGCTAGGAGACCCGAGGTCACCTGCTCGCCCGAGGCAACGACCGTGTCGTATTCGCGCGCGTCGTGGAGAGGGGCCGCCTGCCGGCACCATTCGACCAGCCGGTTGGTGGCGCCCGCCATGGCCGAGACCACCACCGCCACCTCATGGCCGGCCTTGACCTCGCGCTCGACATGGCGCGCGACGTTGCGGATGCGGTCGAGATCGGCGACCGAACTGCCGCCGAACTTCATGACGAGCCGGGCCATGGTGGCGGCGTTTCCTAGTGGTCGGGACGCGGCGGGTTTCTTCTCCCCCGCTTGAAAAGGCGCGTATAGATACAAGCCGTGGCCGTACCCCGCAACGGCGCGGACGGAAGGAAGCTATTCATGGCCAATACTCGCAGCAGGGCCCAGACCACGGTCGATCCCGACGAGGTCGCCCGCTTCGCGGCCATGGCCGCGGACTGGTGGAATCCGCGCGGCCAGATGCGGCCGCTGCACAGGCTCAATCCGGTGCGGCTCGGCTATATCCGCGATATGGCCTGCACGCAGTTCGGCCGCGACGGCAAGGCGCTCGACTGCCTCACGGGCCTTCGCATCCTCGATGTCGGCTGCGGCGGGGGAATTTTATCCGAGCCGCTTGCCCGGCTCGGCGCGTCGGTCATGGGCATCGACCCCGCCGAGGAGAATGTGGCGGCGGCGCGCCTCCATGCCGAAAAGAGCGGGATCGTGGTCGACTACCGGGCCACCACCGCCGAGGCGCTGGCGAACGCGGGCGAGCGGTTCGAGATCGTGCTCGCCATGGAAGTGGTCGAGCACGTCACCGATGTGGGCGAGTTCGTGCGCCGCTGCGGCGAAATGGTGAAGCCCGGCGGATTGATCTGTGCCGCGACGCTCAACCGCACGCTCAAGAGTTTTGCATTGGCGATCGTCGGCGCCGAATACATCCTGCGTTGGCTGCCGGTCGGCACCCACCGCTGGGACAAGTTCGTCACCCCCGACGAGCTCGAAGCGGAGCTCAAAGCGACCGGGCTCAAGGTGATCGACGAGACCGGCGTAGTCTATCATCCGCTCGCCGACGAATGGCGACGCGACGACGATATGGACGTGAACTACATGATGGTCGCCGAGCGGCCGCGCTGAAATTCTCTTCCGCACGAACGGGATTTGCCAATGTTGCAGGAAGGCTGGCTGTGGGTACTGTTCACGATCATCGCCGCCCTCTGCCAGACCTTCCGCAACGCCATGCAACGCGAGCTGACGGCGAAGCTCGGCACCGTGGGCGCGACCCATGTGCGCTTCCTGTTCGGCTTTCCGTTCGCGCTCGTTTTCCTTGCAAGCGTGCTGATTTCGACCGGGGCTTCGCCGCCGCGGCCCGGCCTCGTCTATGGGGCGTGGATCGTGGGCGGCGCCCTCGCCCAGATCGCCGCCACCGCCTTGATGCTCTCGGCGATGAACGACCGCTCCTTCGTCGTCACCATCGCCTATATCAAGACCGAGCCGGTGCAGGTCGCGCTCTTTGGTCTCGTATTGCTCGGCGATGCAGTGACCTTACCGATGGCGATCGCCATTCTGATCGCCACCGGCGGCGTGGTCGTGATGTCATTGAGGTCGGGAGCGCCGGCGGGCGGCCTGAAACCGACGCTCCTCGGCCTCGGCGCCGGCGCGATGTTCGGGCTGTCGGCGATCGGCTATCGCGGCGCCATCCTGAGTCTCGATCTGCCGAGTTACCTCATGGCCGCGACCTTCACGCTCACGGTCGGCCTCGTGATGCAGGCGGTCCTGCTCTCGCTCTATCTCCGGCTGCGCTCCCCTGGCGTGCTCGGGGCGATCTTTCGCGCCTGGCGGCCGTCGCTGTTCGCGGGCTTCATGGGCGCGCTCGCGTCCGAGTTCTGGTTTCTCGCCTTCGCGCTCGCGACCGCGGCGAGCGTGCGCACGCTCGCCCTCGTCGAGGTTCTGTTCGCGCAGGCAATCTCGAGCTTTCTATTCCGTCAACCGATCTCCGCGCGGGAAGCGATCGGGATCGTGCTGGTGGTGGCGGGGGTGGCATTGCTGCTCGCGGTGCATTGACCGCGGCGAGGACGGGTCAATTCCGCTCCTCGGGCAGAATGGGTAAGGGCTGCACCTCTACTCCCTCCTCGAGGAGCGAGCGCACCTCGTCGGGCTTCGCCTCGCCATAGATCGAGCGCTTGTCGACCTCCTCGTGGTGCATCTGGCGGGCGAGTTCGGGAAATTGATCGCCGACATAATCCGCGTTCTTGGTCACGTGCTCGCGCAATTCGCGGAGCTTCTTCCGGAATTCCTTCTCCTGCGGCGACATCATCGCGACCGGCGCCAAATCTTCACGTGAGCGGTCCTTGCGCGCCGATCCCTTGTCGGTGCGCGCGAGCGCAGGCGCCATGATCCGTTTCTCGATCGCAGTCGAGCCGCAGACCGGACAGGCCACGAATGCCTTCGCACGCTGCCCGTCGTAGTCCGCGGACGAGCGGAACCAGCTGTCGAAATCATGCCCGGCTTCGCAGGCGAGCGAGTAGCGGATCACGATACTTTACCCACGAGATGGAGGCGGCCGGAGTCCGCGGGCGGCGCCGCCACCTCGAACCTCCGCCCGTGTTCGAGCGCGGGAATGCGGCCGCGCGCCTCGTTGACGAGGCTGAGGTCGATTTCGGCCATGATCAGGCCGGGATCGATGCCGCCCTCGGCGAGGATGCGGCCCCACGGATCGACGATGAGGCTGTGGCCGAAGGTCTCGCGGCCGTTCTCATGCCGGCCGCCCTGGGCGGCGGCGAGGACGAAACAGCCCGTTTCGATCGCGCGCGCGCGCAACAACAGATGCCAGTGCGCCTCGCCGGTCTGTTTGGTGAAGGCCGAGGGCACGGTGAGAACCTGAGCGCCGGCTTCCGCCAACGCCCGATAGAGCGCCGGAAAGCGCAGGTCGTAGCAGATCGAGAGCCCGAGCCGCCCCCACGGCATCCCGGCCACGATCGCCATCTCGCCCGAACGATAGGTATTCGACTCGCGATAGCTCTCCCCGCTCGCAAGATTGACGTCGAAGAGATGAATCTTGTCGTAGCGGGCGATGATCTCGCCCGCGGGATCGATCAGGAACGAGCGGTTCGCCGCCTTCTCAGACGAAACCTTCACCGCCAGCGAGCCGATGTGGAGATGGAGCTTGAGTTCTCGCGCAAGCTCCTGAAAGGCGACGAGCGCCGGGTCGTGCTCCTCCTCGACGATGGCGGCGAACAGCGTCTTGCGGTCGAGTTCCATGATCGAGGTCTGTTCGGGCGTCTGCACATAGTCGGCGCCCTTCGCCTTTGCCTCGCGCACGAGTTTCGCCGCCGCGTCGATATTGGCGACGACATTGCGGCTCGCGCGCAGCTGTACCAAAGCGGCACGAAAGGATTTGGATTCGGGCAACGATTCCTCCTTGCCGGCTCGATCCATCATATGGTGTTTCAGGCGTGGTCCACAACCCGCGCCAGCACCAGCACATCGATCCTTGCCGCCCCGGCACGGCGCAACGCCCGCGCGCAGGCATCGACCGTCGCGCCCGAGGTCAGCACGTCGTCGACGATGACGAGCTTCCTGCCCTTGATGTCGATGCGCGCCTCCCTGGGCGCGGCGAAGGCGCCTTCCACGTTGCGCGCCCGCTCGGCCCGCGCGAGCCCCACCTGGGGCGGCGTCGCCCGGGTGCGGATGAGCACATGATCGGCAACGGAAACCCCGGCAATCGCCGCAATGGCGTGGGCGAGCGCGGCCGATTGATTGAATCGCCGCTGCCACAGACGGGTCCAATGCAGTGGGACCGGAACGAGACCGTCGGCGTCGGCGAGAAGTTCGACGCCTGCCCGCGCCATCCAGCGCCCAAGCGGCCTCACGAGGTCGAGCCGATCGCCGTATTTGAGTAGATGCACCAGATCGCGCGCCACGTCGCTGTAGCGTGCGACGGCACGGGCGCGTTCATAGGCTGGAGGATCGGCGAAGGCGGCGGGGGAGATGAGCGGTCCGCCCGGATCGTGCGGAAAGGGTGTGCCGAGACGCTCGCAAAACGGTCGCTCGATGAAGCCCATTTGCATCCAGCAAGCGGGACAGAGCCCCCCTGCCGCACCCACCGGCTTGCGGCAGGCAAGGCAGGTCGGGGGCAGGACGAGATCGACGATGACGCGCCTCGTGCCGGCGAGGAACCGGGCGACGCGGGAAGGCTCACGGGCTGCCGCGGCGGGGATCATGGGGCAAGGCTAGCGCCAGAGCGGCGGCAATGCCACGTTCTTCAGTCGAGAGGAGCAGAACCAGCCATGACCGCCCCTCCCCGCCTGTTCGATCGCGCGCTCCTGCGGGCGCGCCGGCGGCGTGCCATGGCCATGGGGGCGGAAACTTTCCTGCTCGACCGGGTGGCGCAGGAACTCGCGGATCGTCTGCAGACGGTGACTCGGCGCTTTCAACTCGCGCTCGATCTCGCGACACCGGGCGAGAGCTTGCGGCGAGCGCTCGCCGGCGGCGGGCAAGTGCGATCGATCATCGCCTGCGAGCCATTCGCGGATTTGCGCTCTTCCATGGCCGGCCTTCGCGTCGTCGCTGATGAGGAAGCGCTGCCGTTCGCCAACGAGACCTTCGATCTCGTCGCATCGGCGCTCGCCTTGCAATGGGTGAACGACCTTCCGGGGACGCTCGCGCAGATCCGCCGGACGCTGAAGCCCGATGGCCTCCTGCTCGCGGCCCTTCCCGGCGGCGATACGCTCAACGAGCTTCGGCAATGCCTCGCCGTAGCCGAGGACGAGATCGAGGGCGGAGCCTCTCCGCGCGTCGCTCCCTTCGTCGAGGTGCGCGCGCTCGGCTCGCTCTTGCAGCGCGCGGGCTTCGCCCTGCCGGTGACCGATGTCGACCGGCTGACCGTCCGCTATGCGGGTCTCGCCGATCTCATCCGCGATCTGCGCCGCATGGGCGCGACCAACGCGCTCATCGAACGACGGCGCACGCCATTGAAACGCACGACGCTTGCCCGCGCCGAGGCGCTCTATGCCGAGCGCTTCGCCGACCCGGATGGACGCTTGCGCGCGACCTTCGACGTGCTGTGGATTTCGGGCTGGGCGCCGCATGGTAGCCAGCAGAAGCCGCTCCGGCCCGGCTCGGCGAAGATGCGGCTCGCCGAAGCACTCGGTACGCGCGAGCGCTCCGCCGGCGAGAAGGCCGGCCCGCGCCGGGATTCTTGACCGGACTATTTGAGCGCCGCGTCCACCCTGCCGAAGTAATCGTCGCGTAAGGTGGATCCGAGCGAGAGCGCCACCGTCGCAATCGCGATGGATATCCCCGAAGCGATCAAAGCATATTCGATCGCGGTGGTTCCACCCTCCTCGGCGAGGAAGCGTTTGATACTGACAGGGAAACGCGAGTATTTCAGCTGCATCGTTTGCTCACTTCACCTATCGAGTGCCGGGCGCGGTAAGAAGTTCCACCAAATGCGGGATCAAGGGTTCGTCGGCGGGCGGCATCGGATAATCCTTGAGCCGCTGCGGCCGCACCCAGGCGAGCTCTTGGCCCTCCTTCGCCGTCACAATCCCCTCCCAGCGCCGGCAAATCCACAGCAGCATCAGGAGGTGGAAATCGGCGTAGGCATGGCTCGCGAAGGTGAGCGGCGCGAGACACGCTTCGGTCACTTCGATCCCGAGCTCCTCCTGCAGTTCCCGGATTAACGTGTGTTCCGGCAGTTCACCCGGTTCGACCTTGCCGCCGGGGAATTCCCACAAGCCTGCCATTGTCTTGCCCTTGGGCCGGCGGGTGATGAGCACCCGGCCGTCGACATCGACAAGCGCGCAGGCGGCAACGAGGACGACCGTCACGCGTGAACTCGTACCCAATGGTAAAGGTCGGCCGTTAACGGCTTACTAGCGCGATCCATCGCATTCGTGAGAATTTCCATCGGCGCTCAGCTCCGATAGTCGCCATTAATCGCTACATAGTCCTTGGTGAGATCGCAGGTGAGCACGCGGTCCAGCCCGCGGCCGAGCTTGAGATCGACCGTGAGATCGATCACGTCGCGCTTCATATAAGCGGAAACCTTTTTTTCATCATACGAGGGATCGCGCGCACCCGCGGCGGCGACGCGAGTTTCGCCGAAATAAATGGAAAGCCGGTCGCGCTTGGCGGGTTCGCCGGCCTTGCCGACCGCCATGACCACTCGGCCCCAGTTCGCATCCTCGCCGGCGATGGCGGTCTTGACCAGTGGCGAATTCGCGATCGAAAGCGCGATACGGCGGGCCGAGTGTTTCGACACCGCACCCTTGACCGTGATGCGGACGAGCTTGCGCGCGCCTTCCCCGTCGCGGGCGATCTGCTCGGCAAGATCGGCAAGCACGGCATGGAGCGCGTGGACGAACTCCGCCAAACGCCGATCGCTCGCATTGCGGATCATCGGTGCGCCGCGATGGGCAGCGGCGCCGGTCGCAAACAGCAGCGCCGTGTCCGAAGTCGAGGTGTCACCGTCGACGGTAACCGCGTTGAAGGTATCGACGACCTCGCGTTTCAAGAGCGTCCGCAGCGCTGGGGCCGCGATCGGCGCGTCGGTAAAAACAAAGGAGAGCATCGTCGCCATGTCGGGCGCGATCATGCCGGCGCCCTTGGCGATGCCGTTGATGCGCACCTGCGCCGATCCGAGACGGGCAGTTGCGGTCGCAAGCTTGGGAAAGGTATCGGTGGTCATGATCGCGCGCGCCGCCGCTTTCCAATTCTCCGGCCGCGCCGCCAATGCGGCAGGACGGAGCACGCGGGCGAATTTCTCGGCATCGAGCGGCTCGCCGATCACCCCAGTCGAGGCGATGAAAACTTCAGTGGCCTTGCAGCCGACCGCCTCGGCGGCGAGCGCGGCTGTACGCTTCACCGCCACCTGGCCCTTGGTGCCGGTGAAGGCATTGGCGATGCCGGAATTGACGACGAGCGCGCGCGCCCGACCTTGGGCGAGCCGAGCCCGGCACCAATCGACCGGCGCGGACGGGCATTTCGAGCGCGTGAGAACGCCGGCGACCGTGGTGCCCTTGTCGAATACGGCCAGCAAGACGTCAGTGCGGCCTTCGTAACGAATCGCGGCCGAAGCGGTGGCAAGACGAACACCGGCGACGGTAGGAAGCTCCGGGACCGTGGCTGGCGCCAGCGGCGAAACGTTCGCCATATCCGAATTCAGTTCTACTTCTGCTTGCCTGTCGGCGGAGCAGGCTGAGCGGGCGCCGCGGCTTGCGGCGTCAGTCGCTCGATCTTGGCGCCATCGCGCAGCTTGATGACCAGCTCGGCCTGGGCTTTGCGCACGATGAAGACCTCGATCTGATCCTTGACCTGATCATAAGTCGGCACCGCCCGTGTACGCTTGTCCTCGACCTTGATGATGTGCCAACCAAATTGGGTTTTCACCGGATCGGAGATCTTGCCCTTGTCGAGCTTGAATGCGACTTCGGCGAACTCCGGAACCATCTGGTCCTTGCTGAAATAACCGAGATCGCCGCCGTCGGAGGCGCCCGGGTCCTTTGATATTTCCTTCGCGATGGCGACGAAATCGCCTCCCGCCTTGAGCTTGCCGAGCACTTCCTTGGCCTTGGCCTCGCTCTCGACCAGGATATGGCGGGCGCGCACCTCTTGCTCGGGCGTGAGCTTCTTGACCGACTCGTCATAGAGTTTGTGCTTCGCGGCCTCGGTGACGGCGCTCTTTGATTCCTCATTGAGCAGCGCCTCCATCAATACCTTCTTGCGTGCATGGGCGAGCTGGTCGGCAAAGCCGGGAGCGTTGGCGAGCTTCTTCGCCTCGGCGGCTTTGGAGAGAATGGCGACGTCGATGAGATAGGAAATGAGGGCGTCGCGCCTCGCTTCGGGAGTGCTCGGCGGGAGGCTCTGACCGATATCGGCTTCCGCAAGCGCGAGCGCGCTCTGACGGATCTCGATGCCATCCACGCGGGCGAGCACGGCGTCCGCTTGGTTCTGGGCCATGGCGGAGAAAAAGCTCAAAGCTGTAATCGCAGTAGCGAGCAAAAAGGCGTACGACGACGAGCGGATAGTCATGGGAGGATCCTCGGCCCATCAAGCATCAGAATGGCGCGCGCGAAAGGTGGCGCAACTGCGCCCGCGAAGCAAGACCGCTTTTACTCTGCATTCCCGCGCTGCCCCAAGCTCCCATGGCAGTGCTTGTATTTCTTACCTGACCCGCAGGGACAAGGATCGTTGCAGCCGATTGACAAGGCCGGGGACGGTTCATATCTCTGCAGCGTCGACTGGAATCCGCTCAAGACAACGATCACATGACCATGCGGCGTATCGAAAGCATACCGGAATTGTGCCGCATTTTCCTGTGTCGATCGGTCACGATCCCGAGGCCACGGCGGCCCGTTTCAACATCCCGCTCACCTCGTGACGGGCGCGAAGGGAAGAACCTGTAATGATCGCCTCGATCGCCCGCAAACTGTTCGGCTCGGCCAATGATAGGCGACTGCGCGGCTATTACCCCAAAGTCGACGCGATCAACGCGCTCGAGCCCGAACTCGAGGCGCTATCCGACGAAGCGCTCAAGGCGCGCACCGATGAATTCCGCCGCGCCATCGCGAAAGGCGCCTCGCTCGATGACCTGCTCGTGCCCGCCTTCGCGACCGTGCGCGAGGCGTCCAAGCGCACCCTCGGTCAGCGGCACTTCGACGTGCAGCTGATCGGCGGCATGGTTCTGCATGAAGGCATGATCGCCGAAATGAAGACCGGCGAAGGCAAGACGCTGGTCGCCACCCTCCCCGTCTATCTCAATGCACTCGCCGGCAAGGGCGTCCACGTCGTAACCGTCAACGACTATCTTGCCCGCCGCGATGCCGAGTGGATGGGCCAGATCTACAATTTCCTTGGCCTCAAGGTCGGCGTCATCGTGCATGGCCTCGACGATCAGGAGCGGCAAGCGGCTTATGCCTGCGACGTCACCTACGGCACCAACAACGAGCTCGGTTTCGATTATCTGCGCGACAACATGAAATACGAACTGCCGCAGATGGTGCAGCGCGGACATAGCTACGCCATCGTCGACGAAGTGGACAGCATCCTGATCGACGAGGCGAGGACCCCGCTCATCATTTCAGGTCCGCTCGACGACCGTTCCGATTTCTACAACACCATCGACGCATTCATACCGAAGCTCGACAAGACCGACTACGAGATCGACGAGAAATTGCGCGCCGTGACCCTGACCGAAGTCGGCATGGAGCGTCTTGAGGAAAGGCTGCGCGAGGCCGGACTGCTCAAGGGAGATTCGCTCTACGACATCGAGAACGTCTCGGTCGTACATCACGTCAATCAGGCGCTGCGCGCTCACAAGCTGTTCCAGCGCGATCGCGACTACATCGTGAAGAACGACGAGGTCATCATCATCGACGAGTTTACCGGACGCATGATGCCGGGCCGGCGTTATTCGGAAGGTCTCCACCAGGCGCTCGAGGCCAAAGAGAAGGCCACCATCCAGCCCGAGAATCAGACGCTCGCCTCGATTACCTTCCAGAACTACTTCCGTCTCTATGACAAGCTCGCCGGCATGACCGGCACGGCCGCAACCGAGGCCGACGAGTTCGCGGACATCTACAGCCTCGAAGTGCTCGAGATCCCGACCAATCTACCGGTCGACCGCACCGATGAAGACGACGAGGTTTACCGCACGGCGGAAGAAAAATACCGGGCCATCATCAACCTGATCGAAGATTGCCAGGCGCGCGGACAGCCGATGCTCGTCGGCACCACCTCGATCGAGAAATCCGAGCAGCTCGCCGAGAGGCTCAAGAAAAAGGGCTTCGAGCAGCACGATTTCTCCGATCTCAACGCTTTTGCCCCGCTCTATGACAGCGACCGGCACACGGCGAACAAGAAGATTCTCGCCGTCCTCAATGCCCGCTACCACGAGCAGGAGGCCCACATCATCGCCCAAGCCGGCGTGCCGGGAGCGATCACGATCGCGACCAATATGGCCGGCCGCGGCACTGACATTCAGCTCGGCGGCAATCCCGACATGCGCATCCGGCAGGAGATCAAGGACGTCGAGCCGGGGCCGGATCGTACGGCGCGTGAGAACAAGATCCGCGAGGAAGTCGCGCGCCTCAAGCAGAAGGCCATCGCCGCCGGCGGGCTCTATGTGGTCGGCACCGAGCGTCACGAGGCCCGGCGCATCGACAATCAGCTGCGCGGCCGCTCCGGCCGGCAGGGTGATCCGGGCCGTTCCAAGTTCTTCCTCTCGCTCGAGGACGACTTGATGCGCATCTTCGGCTCCGATCAGCTCGGCGGGATGCTCACCAAGCTCGGCCTCAAGGAAGGCGAGGCCATCGTCCATCCCTGGATCAACAAGGCACTCGAGAAAGCGCAGCAAAAAGTCGAGGCGCGCAATTTCGACATCCGCAAGAATCTCCTCAAGTACGACGACGTGATGAACGACCAGCGCAAGGTCGTGTTCGAGCAGCGTATCGAGTTGATGCGGGAGCAGGACGTGTCGGAGACGATCACCGACATGCGACATTCCGTCATCGCGGACCTCGTCGCCAGGCACATCCCCGAGAACGCCTATCCCGAGCAGTGGGATGCGGACGGACTCAAGACGGAGGTCGAGAACGTGCTCGGCCTCAAGCTACCGGTGGACCAATGGGCGAAGGAGGAAGGTATCGCCGATCAGGAGGTGCGCGAGCGCATCATGCGCGCCTCCGACGAGGTCATGGCTGGCAAGGTCGCAAAATACAGCACCGAGATCATGCGCTATGTCGAGAAGTCGATCCTGTTGCAGACCCTCGACCATCTCTGGCGCGAGCACCTCGTCATGCTCGAACATCTGCGTCAAGTCGTCGGCTACCGGGGCTATGCCCAGCGCGATCCGCTAAACGAATACAAATCGGAAGCGTTCCAGCTGTTCGACGCCCTGCTGACGCGCCTGCGCGAGGCCGTCTCGGCGCAGTTGTTGAGAGTCGAGGTCGTCGCCTCGCCGCCGACCATGGACGAACTGCCGCCCATGGAGGCGCACCACATCAATCCGCTCACCGGCGAGGACGAAATGGCGCTCGCGTCTTCCGCCATCGCCGCCCCCGCCGAGGGCGGGCGCACCCCGGCAATCGAGCGCAAGCCGGACGATCCCGCGAGCTGGGGCAAGGTCGGCCGCAACGAGGCCTGCCCCTGCGGCTCCGGCAAAAAATACAAGCACTGCCACGGCCGCCTGGCGTAAGCCCGGGATAATCGAAGTTCGACCGCCGGCTTCGATGGAAGCCGTGACGAACGCCGGCACTTCTGAAAATCGGATGGGTAATGCCGCGCTTCGCGCACGGCAGATCGGTTAATTG
Source organism: Hyphomicrobiales bacterium (assembly GCA_023266695.1). Classification (GTDB taxonomy): domain Bacteria; phylum Pseudomonadota; class Alphaproteobacteria; order Rhizobiales; family Xanthobacteraceae; genus JAUSIF01. The sequence goes on from JAHFPO010000001.1 coordinate 28,087, forward strand.
TACGAAAAGCCGCCCGAGGAGAGGATCGGGGTCGCTCCCGGCAGGGGCGCCGGAGCGGCCGGTTTCTCCTGTTCGAGCCTCGTCGCCGCAGCGGGCTTGGATGACACGGACGCCGCAGCCGCGACCGGCTGGGGTGTCGGCTTCGACGCCTGTACGGATTGGGTCTTCGGTTTTGCTGTCTTCGTGGATGCCGCCCGGGCAGGTGTCGCTGGTGCGGGCGGCGCAGGGGTCGTCGCTGTCGGCATCACCACGGTCCCCTGGGGTTTCGGCTCGGGTTTCTCCTCGCCGCCGAACCCGAACAAGCGGCCGAGCGAGAAGCCGCCGGACGCTGCGGAAGCGCTGCGGGTCGAACTCTCCCCCGAACCGCCCGCGAGCGACAGGAGCGAGGAACTCTCTGCGGACTGTCGCCTCGGATCCGCGGGCGGCAGCGGCACTCTGGCGAACGCCGCCGAACCGCTCGAGCCGGTCACGGCGGGCGTCGCCGCCGTCACAAACCTGTCGTTGGACTTCGAGCCGAGTTCCGCGGCGAAGATCGGGTTCATGCCGCCGTCGCGGCCGGTGATCACGGGCACGGTCGGGACGCCCAGGCGGGCGAGAACGGTGAATTCGCGATTGTCGGTTTCTTTCTTGGCGGCGACCGCCGTCGCAATCTCTTCAGGCACCTCATAGGCCGGACATGGACGCAACGGATCGAAAGGCTTCGACGGATCGGCGAGAAGCGCATCGAATACATAGCGCTTCTCGCAGACGTCGACCTTCGGCTGACGCCGGGAGAGCTCGAAATGATCGTTGCCCTCTTTCAGCATCCGCCAGAACGCGAGATGCGGACTGTTGCGGTGGCGCGCCATGTTCGCCGCCGTCAAGCGGAAAGGATAGGCCTGCACCTGGAAGGCGAGCTGGCCGCCGTCGAAGGCCTCGCGTCCGAGCGCGAAGATCTCCTGGATCTGCTCGTCGGTCATGGCGTAGCAGCCGCGCGATGAGCAATCTCCATGGATCATCAGGAAAGCGCCGGTACGGCCGAGGGCGCGGTCGAACTCGTTCGGAAAGCCCATGTTGAAGGCGAGGTGGTAGCTCGACCTCGGATTCATCAGCTCGGGCGTGATGGAGTAGAAGCCTTCAGGGGCTTGACGGTCACCTTCGCGAATTTTCGGCCCAAGCTCGCCCGACCAGCGGCAGATCGGATAGGTCTTCAAGAGTTCGAAGCGGCCTTCCCGGGTCTGTTTCCAGACCTCGAGTTCCGATTCCTCCTTGAACAGGCGCAGCAGGATCGGGGAATCCTTGGCCATCCCCTTTTGCTCGATCAGGGCGACCATGTGCGACGACAGCGGCTGGAGGTGCTTGGGCCCGAAGCCGGAATATTCGTCGGTGACGCAGCCGGAGAGCGCAAAGGCGCACCCCGCGGCGAGCACCGTGCCACGGGCCCGAGCGAACAACGAACGGCTCAACGCGAAACTCCTGAGACCGTAAGAAGTGGCCACTGTCATTGGCTAAAGCGTTACCCTTGACGACCCGTTACCGCAAGCGCTTGAGCCGGGAAGCGTCCGACCCCGGTCCCTGGCCCCCGGGTTGGTACCCCGGTATCCCCTTGAATCTCAAAGATTCCGCCCAATTGAGAGGAATTTTTGTTGCCGGCGGGCCCGGATCTCGTCGCGGGAAAGCCCCTTCAGGCCCCCGATCGCTATCGCGATCACATCCCCGGTTGCGGCAATTGTGGCCTCGGGATGGCGGTGGGCACCCCCCGGCGGTTCCGCCACCACTTGATCGACGACGCCGAAGCGTTCGAGATCCCTGACCGTGATCTTCATGCTGGTCGCGGCTTCCTGCGCCTTGGAAGTGTCGCGCCAGAGGATCGAGGCCGCTCCCTCGGGCGAAATCACGCTGTAGATCGCATGTTCCAGCATGATCACCGTATTGGCCGTCGCGATCGCGATGGCCCCGCCCGAGCCGCCTTCGCCGATGATGACGGCTACGTTGGGCACGCCGAGCGCGAGACAAGCGTCGGTCGAGCGCGCGATCGCCTCGGCCTGACCGCGCGCCTCGGCATCGATGCCGGGATAGGCGCCCGCCGTATCGACGAGCGAGATCACCGGCACGTCGAACCGGTCGGCGAGTTCCATCAGGCGCACCGCCTTGCGGTATCCCTCGGGCCGCGCCATGCCGAAATTGTGCTTGATGCGCGCCTCCGTGGTCGATCCCTTCTCGTGGCCGATCAGACAGACGCTATCGCCACGGAAGCGGGCGAAGCCGCCGAGGATCGCTTCGTCCTCGCCGAACTTGCGGTCGCCGGCGAGCGGCGTGAACTCCGTGAACAGCTGTTCGACATAGTCGGAGAAATGCGGCCGCATCGGGTGGCGCGCGACTTGCGTCTTCTGCCAGGGCGTGAGATTGGCGTAGAGATCCTTGAGCGCCTGGGCGGCTTTGGCTTCGAGGCGGGTGATTTCGTCGCCGATTGCGACCGCCTCTCCGCTCGCTGCGAGCGTGCGCAGCTCGTCGAGCTTGGCCTCGAGCTCCGCGACCGGTTTTTCGAAATCGAGATAGCTGCGCATCGGATCGGTTGCGTCGTGCCCGCCGGGTTCTCCCGAGTCAAGGGAAGACGGGCTCGGAACGGATTGGTTCAATCGTCCGTCAGTGGATGCAAATCGCGCACCAGGCTTTTCAGGCGCTCGTCGAGCACATGGGTATAGATCTGCGTGGTCGAGACATCGGCATGGCCCAAGAGCGCCTGCACGATGCGGAGGTCCGCGCCGTTCGCAAGCAAGTGGCTGGCGAAGGCGTGACGCAACACGTGCGGGCTGAGTTTACGGGGTTCGATTCCGGCGGCGGCGGCGAGTGCCTTCAGTTCCCGCGCCACGTGCTGGCGCGTCACGTGCCCGCTTTCGCCGAAGGACGGAAACAGCCAGCGCGTGTCCGCCGCCCCCGCCTCCTCGCGGAGCGAGAGATAGCGCTGCATCGCGCGCTGCGCCGCTTGCCCGAGCGGCACCAGCCGCTCCTTGCCGCCCTTGCCGCGCACATGGATGGTCGCGCTTTCGGCGCGCGCCGCGGCAACGGGCAAAGCGATGAGTTCGGAGACGCGCAATCCCGTCGCATAGAGCACTTCGAGCACGGCGGCGAGACGTGCCGCGCGCAGGCGCTCAGCCATGGTGGCACCGCGGAGATCGATCGCCGCGTGGGCGGCGACGAGCAGCCGCGTGACCTCGTCCAGCGAAAGTACCTTGGGCAGCGGCCGGCCGCGCCGCGGCCCTTCCAGCACGGCGGCGGGATCGTCCTTGCGCATGCCCTCGGCATAGAGAAAACGGTGGAGCTGACGGATCGCCGACAGCCGTCTCGCGACCGAGGCGGCAGCGAGATGGCGGCGGGCGAGCCGCGCGAGATAGGCACGGATTGTTTCGGTCGTCGCGGGGTTGATGTCGCTGCCCGCAGCGGAGAGGAAGGCGGCATAGTCCTCAAGGTCGCGCCGGTAGGCCTCGAGCGTATTGCGGCTCGCGCCCCTCTCGGTCGCGATCATATCGAGGAAGAGATCGATGAAGCTGTTGGGTTCCGTTCGCGCCATGCGCGTGGCCATTACCGCCCGAGCTTGTCCTGGGGAATGGTGACCGTGATCTCGCGCGGCTGCGGTTCGACCAGATTGGCGAGCGACCACAGACCGGCAAGCACTGCTCCCGCGAGCAAGACCACCACGACAAGGAACTTGATCAGGCTCGGCATTTCGATTCCGCCCCGATTCGGCTCCGCGGCTGGCGTCGGAGTAGGCGAGATTGCCCGCCGAAGGCAAGCATTTGTCAGGAATCGACGGGGAGCCTTTCTTTCAGCGGGATTCCAACGTTCATGGCCTCCTTTGCCGGCGTTGCCCCTTCACGCGTATCGTGTAGGGTCCGCCGCAATCCGAAACCACCGGCCAAGACCCGATGAACAGCGCGACGACGGAGAAACAGCGGGAGAAAACTGCCGAAGCGCTGCGCACGCGCCTCGGCCCGAGTTCGATCGTGCTCGTCGGCATGCCCGGTTCGGGCAAGAGCTCGATCGGCCGCCGGCTCGCCCAACGGCTCAGGCTCGCCTTCATCGACGCCGATGCCGAGATCGAGACTGCCGCCGGCATGTCGATCGCGGACATCTTCGCCCAGCACGGCGAGCCCTATTTCCGCGACGGCGAAGCACGGGTAATCGCCCGGCTGCTCGAGAGCGGACCGGCGGTGATCGCGACCGGCGGCGGCGCCTTCATGAATTCGGATACGCGCGCGCTCGTGCGTGATCGCGGCATCTCGGTCTGGCTCAAGGCCGACATTACCGTGCTGTTGCGCCGGGTAAAGCGCAAGGGCGACCGCCCGCTCATGAAGGGCAAGGACCCGGAAGCGACGCTCAAACGCCTGCTCGCCGAGCGCGAAAAGACCTATGCCGAAGCGGACATCATCGTCACCTCGCGCGATGGCCCGCACGACGGTGTGATCGAGGCGATCATCGACGCCCTCGAGCGTCGGCTGCAGATTCCCTCTTCGCTCCCGAATAAACCCGCGGAGGCGCGAACATGACGGCGGCAAAGGGTCGGGTCGCTGTTGAAGCTCGGCCGGTGATGATCCGCGTCGAGCTGGGCGAGCGCGGCTATGACATCATCATCGGAGCAGGCCTGTTCGATGAGGCAGGCCATCGCATCGCAAAACTCCGACCTGGCGCCGCGGCCGTCATCGTCACCGATGAGACGGTCGCCAGGCTCCATCTCCCCCGGCTGGAACAGGTGCTGGCTAGCGCGGGTGTTCATGCCAGCAAGGTGATCTTCCCAACGGGAGAGGGCTCGAAAAATTATGCCACGCTCGAGCAAGTGATCGAAGCAATCCTCGCCGCCAAGATCGAGCGCGGCGATCTTGTCGTTGCGCTCGGCGGAGGCGTCGTCGGGGATCTCGCGGGCTTTGCCGCTGCGGTCACGCTCCGCGGCATCGGTTTCGTCCAGATCCCGACCACGCTCCTTGCCCAGGTCGATTCCGCCGTCGGCGGCAAGACCGGCATCAACAGCCGCCATGGCAAGAACCTCGTCGGCAGCTTCCACCAGCCGGTGCTGGTCATCGCCGACACGGCGCTGCTCGACACTTTGCCGCCGCGGCAGTTCCGCGCCGGCTATGCCGAAGTCGCCAAATACGGCCTCATCGCCGACGCGGCTTTCTTCGCCTGGCTCGAGGCGAATTGGCGCGACGTGTTCGCGGGCGGTGAGGCGCGCACCCATGCGGTGGCGACGAGCTGCCGGGCAAAGGCGGCAATTGTCGGCCGCGACGAACGCGAGAGCGGCGAACGGGCGCTGTTGAATCTCGGCCATACCTTTGGCCATGCCCTGGAGGCCGCGACCGGCTTCTCCGACCGGCTCCTGCACGGCGAGGCGATCGCGCTCGGGCTCACGCTCGCCTTCCGCCTGTCGGCACGCCTTGGCCTCACCGATTCGGCGGAGGAAAAGCGCGTCGCCGCTCATCTCGCCGCCGTCGGACTGCCCACGCGCCTCTCCCAGGTGCCGGGACCGCTCCCTGACGCCGCGGGGCTCCTCGCCTTGATGGCCCAGGACAAGAAAGTGCGCCGGGGCGCGCTCGTCTTCGTGCTCGCCCGCGGCATCGGCAAGACTTTCGTCGAGCCGAGGGTGGAGCCTGGGGTCGTACGGCAGGTCCTCGACGAGGCGCTTCGCGATACCTAAATCATCCCTGCCATGACCACCGGCGAAATCGTCTCCCTCGTTGCGATCATCCTCTGCCTGCTCGCCTCGTTCTTCTTCTCGGGCAGCGAGACCGCGCTCACCGCCTCCTCGCGCGCGCGCATGTCCGCGCTCGAGAGCGGCGGCGACAAGCGCGCCACCATCGTCAATCGCCTGAGGGAGACGCGCGAGCGGTTCATCGGCGCGATCCTGCTCGGCAACAATCTCGCCAATATCGCCGCTTCCTCGCTCGCGACCGGTTTGCTTCTCACCTGGTTCGGGGAAGTCGGCATCGCCTACGCGACCGTCGCCATGACCGCGATCATCGTCATCTTCTCCGAAGTGATGCCGAAGACGATCGCGATCAACCATCCCGACCGCACCGCGCTTCTGGTTGCGCGTCCGATCCGGGCGTTCGTCGCGCTGCTGGGCCCGATCACGCTCGCGATCGAGGCGATCGTACGCTGGGTGCTTCGCTTGGTCGGCTTTCGCCTCGTGGCAACGGAGAACGTGCTCACCGGCCACGAGGAGCTGCGCGGCGCGGTCGACGTGCTCCACCGCGAGGGCAGCGTGGTCAAATACGACCGCGACATGTTCGGCGGTCTCCTCGACCTCAAGGATCTCGAAGTATCGGACGTGATGATTCACCGCACCAACATGGTGGCGGTCAATGCCGACGACTCGCCGGAACAGATCATCAACGAGGTGCTCGCTGCGTCCTACACCCGTGTTCCGCTGTGGCGCGGGAGTCCCGAAAACATCGTCGGCGTGCTTCACGTCAAGGATCTGCTGCGCGCCCTCGAAGCCGTCGGCGGCGACGTCAGCAAGATCGACATCGGCTCGCTCGCGCTCGCGCCCTGGTTCGTGCCCGACACGACGCCGCTCCTCGACCAGCTCAAGGCGTTTCTCCGGCGCAAGACCCATTTCGCGCTGGTGGTCGACGAATACGGCGAGGTGATGGGCCTCGTCACCCTCGAGGATATTCTCGAGGAAATCGTCGGCGATATTTCCGACGAGCACGATGTGTCGGTGACGGGGGTGAGGCCCCATGTCGACGGCTCGGTCACGGTCGACGGCGCGGTTCCGATTCGCGACCTGAACCGCGCCATGGACTGGAACCTGCCCGACGACGAAGCGACCACGGTCGCGGGCCTCGTCATCCACGAGGCCCGTCTCATCCCCGAGGCCGGGCAGACCTTCATCTTTCACGGCTACCGGTTCCAGGTCCTGCGCAAGACCCGCAACCGGATCAACTCGATCAGGGTGACGCCACTCGGCCGCAAGGACGCGGCCCCGCCCGGGCGCACGGCTTGATCATTCCCCCGGTGCCTTGGCCTCGATCGCGAGTGCATGCAGACCCGCCGCGACCTCGCGCTTCAGAAGATCGTTCACGGCCCGGTGCCGTTCCAGCCGGTTCATGCCCCGGAATGCTTCCGCCACCACCACGACACGCACATGGGTGGTCATGCCCGGTACCGCCCCGGCATGGCCGACATGGAGGCCGCTCTCGTCGATCACTTCGAGACGAGACGGCGAGAGCCCGCCGGCAAGGCTATTTCGGATGCGGTCGAGAGTTCCCATATGAGGCGCATAAGGCGTCCTCGCCGGGAGCGTCAACCCATCGGAAAGGCCTTGGCTATATTGCTTCCCAGGGTTCCTTGTACGAGCCCGCAGCCACCCTCATAATCCGAATCCATGAAATTCGACTCCCCCCTGTTCGACCGCATTCGCGTCAAGCCGGACCAGGAACGGCGGGCGCGGCGTGCCTGCCCGGCCTGCGAATGGTCGGGTTGCCGGCGGCCGGGAACCCATCGCGCCCCCAAGGGTCGCGGCCGGGAGGGGGAATATTGGCGCTACTGCCTCGATCACGTGCGTGCCTACAACCATTCCTACAATTACTTCGCCGGCCTGCCCGACGCCGAGGTCGCCGCCTTCCAGAAGGACGCCGTGACCGGCCATCGACCGACCTGGCGCATGGGGATGAACGCCTCCCGCCGCGCCGGAGGAGGCTTAGGCGCAGACCCCGGTCACGGCTTCGCCGGCTCTGGCTGGCATGACCCCTTCCAGTTCTTCGATGGGCCCGGCGCTTCCCCGCGTCCCGAGTCCAAAGCCCCCGAAGGACGCATCATCCGCAATGCTGAACGCAAGTCCCTCGATGTGCTCGGCCTCGACATCAGCGCCACGGCGAGCGAGATCAAGTCCCGGTTCAAATTGCTGGTGAAACGGCACCACCCCGACGCCCATGGCGGCGACCGCTCCTATGAGGACCGGCTGCGTGAAGTGATCCAGGCCTATAACTATCTAAAGACCGTCGGTTTCTGCTAGATTCGCTCGAATTCGGCCTGAAAGCCCCCTCGGACCCGTGGAACACGGGATAGGAATCATGACTGCTACCGCGACGATTGTCCCTGTCCCCGACATGAAGGTGTCGGTCAGGCAAGTTTTCGGCCTCGATGTCGACATGGACGTGCCGGCCTATTCGACGAGCGAGGAGCACGTTCCCGACATCGACCCGGACTATGTGTTCGACCGCGACACCACGCTCGCGATTCTAGCCGGCTTCGCCCATAACCGCCGGGTCTTGATCGCGGGCTATCATGGCACCGGCAAGTCGACCCATATCGAGCAGGTGGCGGCCCGTCTCAACTGGCCGTGCGTGCGCGTCAATCTCGACAGTCACATCAGCCGCATCGATCTCGTCGGCAAGGACGCGATCGTGCTGAAGGATGGCCTGCAGGTCACCGAGTTCCGCGACGGCATCCTGCCCTGGGCGCTCCAGCGCAACATCGCGCTCTGCTTCGACGAATACGACGCCGGACGCCCCGACGTGATGTTCGTGATCCAGCGCGTGCTCGAGGTCCAGGGCAAGTTCACGCTCCTCGACCAGAACAAGGTGATCCGGCCGCATCCCGCCTTCCGGCTGTTCGCGACCGCCAATACCATCGGATTGGGCGACACCACCGGTCTCTATCACGGCACCCAGCAGATCAATCAGGGCCAGATGGACCGCTGGTCGATCGTCACCACGCTTAATTACCTCCCGCACGATAGAGAGGTCGAAATCGTACTCGCCAAGGCGCCCAAGTACCGGACGACCGAAGGGCGCGACACCGTCGCCAAGATGGTGCGCGTCGCCGATCTCACCCGCAGCGCTTTCGTCAACGGTGATCTGTCGACCGTCATGAGCCCGCGCACGGTGATCGTCTGGGCGGAGAACACCGAGATTTTCGGCGACCTTGCCTTCGCCTTCCGCGTCACCTTCCTCAACCGGTGCGACGAGCTCGAGCGGCCCCTGGTCGCCGAGTTCTATCAACGCAGCTTCGGGCGCGAGTTGCCGGAATCGACGGTGAACGTCGCGTTGTCCTGAGCGATGACGATTCCAAATACTGGCAAGAGCAAACCCGGCGAACCGCCGGCGGAGCCGTTCAAGCGCGCGGTCGCGGGCTGCCTGCGCGCCATCGCCGGCCGGCCCGATCTCGAGGTCGCCTTCGCCGCCGAAAAGCCGGCGCTCACGCGGGAGCGGGCGCGTCTGCCCGAGCCGCCGCGGCGCATGACCCGCACCGACGCGGCGATCCTGCGCGGTCATGCCGATTCCATGGCGCTCAGGACCGCTTGCCACAATCCGGGGATTCACCGCCGTCTGCTGCCCGAAGGCGGCGCGGCGCGAGCGGTGTTCGAGGCGGTCGAGCAGGCCCGCGTCGAGGCGATCGGTTCGCGCCGCATGATGGGCGTCGCCTCGAATCTCACCGCCATGCTCGAGGACCGCTACCATCGGGGCAGTTACGATGAGATCACCGACCGCGCCGATGCGCCGCTCGAGGACGCAGTCGCCATGATCGTGCGCGAGCGGCTCACCGGCCTAGAACCGCCGCCCGCCGCGAAAAAGATCGTCGAGCTCTGGCGCGAGTTCGTCGAGACTCGCGCCGATCGCGAACTCGATCAGTTGACACAGGAACTCGACGACCAGCGCGGCTTCGCCGAAACCGTGCACGACCTGCTCGCCTCCCTCGACATGGGTGAGGAGCGCCTTGCCGACCGTGATGAGGAGGGAGCAGATAATTCTGATGAGCAGAACCGGGACGAGTCCGGCGAGCAAGGCAGATCCGAGCGCGAAGACGCAACAGATGGTTTGACACCCGAGGACGCGAAGCTCGCCGCCGACGATGCCTCGGACGTTTCGTCTGAAGCCGACCAGGCGCCGACTGCGGAGCGTCCGGACGACCTCAATGTCGGCGATGCGCGCGACGCCGCCGAACCCTGGCGGCCGCGCCATGCCGGTGCCAACGAGCCGCGCGGACCCAATTACCGGGCTTTCACTTCCCGATTCGACGAAGTGGTAGGCGCCGAGGAGTTGTGCGACCCGGAAGAGCTTGCCCGCTTGCGCAGCTATCTCGACAAGCAGCTCCAGCACCTGCAGGGCGTGGTCGCGCGCCTCGCCAACCGCCTGCAGCGTCGGCTGCTCGCCAAGCAGAACCGCGCCTGGGAGTTCGACCTCGAGGAAGGCATGCTCGATCCGGCCCGGCTGTCGCGTGTCATCGTCGATCCGTTCCAGCCGCTCTCCTTCAAGCGTGAGCGCGACACCGACTTCCGCGACACGGTGGTCACGCTGCTCCTTGACAATTCGGGCTCGATGCGCGGCCGCCCGATCACGGTCGCGGCGACCTGTGCCGACATCCTTGCACGCACGCTCGAGCGCTGCGGCGTCAAGGTCGAGATTCTCGGCTTCACCACCCGCGCCTGGAAGGGCGGCCAGTCGCGCGAAGCCTGGCTCGCCGCGAACAAGCCTGCCAATCCCGGCCGGCTCAACGACCTCCGGCACATCATCTACAAATCTGCCGATGCGCCATGGCGGCGAGCGCGAAAAAATCTCGGCCTGATGATGCGCGAGGGATTGCTGAAGGAAAACATCGACGGCGAGGCGCTCGATTGGGCGCACCGGCGTCTGCTCGGCCGGCCGGAGGCGCGGAAAATTATGATGATGATCTCCGACGGCGCGCCGGTCGACGATTCGACGCTCTCGGTCAATCCCGGCAACTATCTCGAGCGCCACCTGCGCTATGTCATCGAGGAGATCGAGACCCGCTCACCCGTGGAACTCATCGCCGTCGGCATTGGACACGACGTCACGCGCTACTACCGGCGCGCCGTCACCATCGTCGATGCCGAGGAACTCGGCGGCGCCATGACCGAGAAGCTGGCGGAGCTCTTTGACGAGCAGGCCGTATCCGAACCGCGTCGCGAGCGCGCACGGACCGGTAAATGACGCCAAGCCAGCGATTTTTCGCCGTCGCGCTCGCAGTTGTAGTCGCGTTATCGGTAGGACCCGCCGTCCTTCAGGCGGAGCGACCCGGCCCGGTGCGCATCGAGTTGCGCGCGGCGCCGATTCAGCATTTCGAGCACCGCAATCCCGAACGCAGCCGCTTTGGCGCGCTCGAATTCCGCGGCGGACTTGTTCTGACCTCGAGCTATGCGCATTTCGGCGGTCTGTCCGCGCTCCTCATGGCTTCCGACGGCCAGCATTTTCTCTCGGTCAGCGACAAAGGACACTGGCTGCGCGGGCGGATTACACAAGATGGCGACCGGCCGACCGCCATCGTCGACGCCGAGATGGCCCGCATCCTCGGCCCCGACGGCCGCCCGCTATGGGAGCGCGGATGGTACGACACCGAGTCGCTCGCCGAGGACGGCAGAACGGTCTATGTCGGAATCGAAAAAGTGAACCGGATCGTTCGCTTCGACTACGGCAAGGATGGACTATTGGCTCGCGGCCAGCCGATCCCGGTGCCGCCCGGTGTGCGCACGCTGCCCAGGAGCAAAGGGCTTGAAGCGCTTGCCTTCGTGCCGAAAGGCATGCCGCTCGCGGGCACGCTCGTTGCCATCTCGGAGCGCGGACTTGATGCCGATGGAAATATTCTTGGCTTTCTCATCGGCGGTCCCACTCCCGGAATTTTCACGCTTCGTCGCAGCGATGATTACGACGTGACCGATGCCGCGATCACGCCTGCGGCCGATCTTCTCGTGCTGGAACGGCGCTTCACCATCCTGCAGGGAGCCGGCATGCGCATACGCCGGTTTCCGCTTGCAGCCCTGAAACCTGGCGTGTTGCTCGATGGTGAAATCCTGATCGACGCGGACTTCGCTCAGGAGATCGATAATATGGAGGGGCTCGGCGTGCACCAGAACGCCGCCGGTGAGACTATCCTCACCCTCATCTCCGACGACAATTTCAATCCATTGCAGCGGACGATCCTGCTGCGGTTCGCGCTAGTCGGACGCTGACCGTCCGGCTCAGCCGGCGGCGGCCGCTTTGACGATCTTGCGCTTTAGATCGAGCGCCTTGGGCGAAAGCACGTCGTCCCTGGACTTCAGCAGGAAAGCGTCGAGGCCACCGCGATGATCGACGGACTTGAGCGCATTCGCGCTCACCTTGAGACGCACCGTGCGTTTGAGCGCATCGCTCTGCAGCGTGACCCTGCAAAGATTGGGCAGGAACCGGCGCTTGGTTTTCCGGTTCGAGTGGCTCACCCTGTGGCCGGAGAGCACCCCCTTGCCGGTGAGCTCGCAACGCCGCGACATGGCTCGTCATCCTTTACGCAATAGTTCGGGAGCTACGAGGCTCGCGGCCTTGTCGTTCTCCCGACATGTCTGGGAACGCGGCCCCTCATAGTAAGGCAGCAGGCAAGCGTCAAGCGCGAGGGTACGGCCACCGGGTCACAGTTCCGACGTATTCCCCCGTCACCCACGATTTTTAGGGACGGCGGCGAACTTTTCGATCCGATTTGAAGGACGATTTTCCGCGGCGCCCCGCGCCAGCATAATGCTAGCCTTAGGGTTCGCGAGAAGGTATGCCGATCCCATGTATCGACAAACCGCATCCCTTGCTGCCGCGCTCGCCTTCTTCACCGCCGCTTCCACCCCCGCTGTCGCCGAAGGCCGGCTCGAAGCGCAGTATTCGATTACGCTTACCGGCATCCCGATTGGTCGGGGTGCGCTCGTGCTCGAACTCAGCAATGATAATTATACCACCGCCGGCAGCGCCACCGTCACCGGTCTCCTGAAGCTGGTTTCGCCCGGCAAGGGTTCGGCCGCTTCACGCGGTACCATCACCAACGGCAAGATCTCGCCGATCTCCTATTCATTGACCTCGGAGAGCGGCGAACGCTGGGAAGACATCCGTATGGCGATCGCCGCCAGCGTCGTACGCGATTTCACCATCATGCCGCCGCCCTCTCATTCCGACGACCGGATTCCGATCGCCGATGAGCACCGCAAGGGGGTGGTCGATCCGATGAGCGCGGCGATCATGCCGGTCCCGGGCTCCGGCGATCTTCTCAGCGCCGAGGCCTGCAACCGTACAGTTTCAATCTTCGACGGCCGCCAACGTTACGATCTGGTGATGAGCTACGAGCGGTCCGATTCCGCCAAGGACGTAAAGGGCTATTCCGGCCCGCTCGTCGTCTGCCGCATCGCCTATCGTCCGCTCGCGGGCCACCGGCCCAATCGCGCCCAGGTCAAGTACATGGTCGAGAACCAGAACATCTTCGTCTGGCTGGCGCCGGTCGCGGGTACCCGCGTGCTGGTGCCGGTACGGGTCACGGTCGCGACCCTGCTCGGCACGCTGGCCGTGCAAGCCACGCATTTTTCGAGCGAGCCGCGGGCGCAGACGGTCGGGAATCCGGCTGCGAAGAAATAGCCTTCCGACCTGAGTGCGCGGTCGGGGAACTCCTCCGCGGGCAGCGAATGAAATGGTTAATCCGCACACGGAATCCGCGTTAGGTCCGTCACAACGGGCATAGTGCTCGTGGGTCGACGAGACCTAACCTCAAGATTTAGCAGTGAACGAACCTCGAAAGCCATGGAGTCAGCGATTCGGGCGCGGTTCGTTCCGAGCGCGTTCCAAACCTTATCGAATTCACAGCAATCGTCGCGATTCTGTCGCGATATGATACAGAAATCGGACCAGACGACGCCCGGTGCCAGCGTTTTCGATGACCCCATCCAAGTTTTCGGCCACGCCCTTGCGGCGCGGGCGCGGCGTCACCGCCGTGCTGGGGCCGACCAACACCGGCAAGACCCATCTCGCCATCGAACGCATGCTCGGCCATTCGAGCGGGCTCATCGGCCTCCCGCTCAGGCTGCTCGCGCGCGAGGTCTATAACCGCGCAGTCGAACGCGTGGGGCCGAATGCGGTCGCCCTCATCACCGGCGAAGAGAAGATCAAACCGGCCAATCCACGCTACTGGATCTCGACGGTCGAGGCCATGCCGCGCGATCTCGATGTCGCCTTCGTCGCGATCGACGAGGTCCAGCTCGCCGGCGACTTCGAGCGCGGCCATGTCTTCACCGACCGCATGCTTCATCGCCGCGGCCGCGAGGAGACATTGGTATTGGGCGCTGCCACCATGCGCCCCCTGGTCGAGCGGTTGCTGCCCGGCGTCGACGTCATCCAGCGTCCGCGGCTGTCACAGCTCACCTTCGCCGGCGAGAAGAAGATCACCCGCCTGCCGCGTCGGAGCGCGATCGTCGCCTTCTCGGCCGAGGAGGTCTACGCGATCGCGGAACTCATTCGCCGCCAGCGCGGGGGTGCGGCGGTCGTGCTCGGCGCGCTCTCCCCGCGTACGCGCAATGCCCAGGTCGATCTTTATCAATCCGGAGACGTCGATTATCTCGTCGCCACCGACGCCATCGGCATGGGGCTCAATCTCGACGTCGACCACATCGCCTTCGCCTCGGACCGCAAGTTCGATGGCCACCAGCATCGCCGGCTCTCGCCCGCGGAGCTCGCGCAGATCGCGGGCCGGGCCGGGCGTGCGATGCGCGACGGTACCTTCGGCACCACCGGCCGTTGTTCCGTCTTCGAGCCGGAACTGGTCGAACGGCTGGAAGGGCACAATTTCGAGGCGGTGCGCGTGCTGCAATGGCGCAACGACAAGCTCGATTTCCGTTCGCTCGGTGCGCTCTTGGAAAGCCTCGCTGCGCCGCCACACGAGGAGGGCCTCACCCGTGCGCCCGCTGCCGACGACGTGCGGGTGCTGGAACGGGCGGCCAAGGACGAAGACATCGTGCGGCTCGCGAACTCGCCCGCCGCCGTCGAGCGGTTGTGGGGGGTCTGCCAGGTCCCCGATTACCGCAAGATCGCTCCCGCCGCGCATGCCGACCTCGTCCTGACCCTCTATGGATTCCTGATGCGGGAGGGTAGGATTCCGATCGACTGGTTTCAGCGCCAGGCCGCACTTGCCGATCGGGCCGACGGCGATATCGACACGCTCTCGAGCCGCATCGCGCAAATACGTACCTGGACTTTCGTTGCCAACCGGTTGGACTGGCTCGACGACCCGGAGTACTGGCAAGGCGTCACCCGGGGAGTGGAGGACAGGCTCTCGGACGCGCTGCACGAGCGGCTCGCCCAACGCTTCGTGGACCGCCGCACCAGCATGCTGATGCGGCGCCTCAGAGAGAACGCGATGTTGGAAACGGAGATCACCAAGACGGGCGACGTCATCGTCGAGGGCCACGTCATCGGTCATCTCTCGGGCTTCGAATTCGCACCCGATGCCTCGGGTGGCGGGCAGGATGCCAAGGCCTTGCGCGCCGCGGCACAGAAGGCGCTCACGGGCGAGCTGGAAGCCCGCGCCAAACGTCTCCATGAGGCGCCCGACGATGCCTTCGCGCTCGCCAGCGACGGCGCGATCCGCTGGATCGGAGAGCCGGTCGCACGTCTCTCCCCCGGCGAGAATGTGCTGGAGCCGCGCTTGCGCGTGCTCGCCGACGAGCAGCTCACCGATGCCGCGAGAGAAAGCGTCGAGGTGCGTCTCACACTCTGGCTCAAGACGCACATCGAGAAGCTGCTCGGACCCCTCATTGCGCTCAGCAAGGCCGAGGACGTCACCGGCATCGCCCGCGGCGTCGCCTTTCAACTCATCGAGGCGCTCGGCGTGCTCGATCGCCCGAAAGTCGCGGATGAGGTGAAAAGCCTCGACCAGACCACGCGCGCGATCTTGCGCAAGTACGGCGTGCGCTTCGGCGCCTATCACATCTATCTGCCGGCCTTGCTCAAGCCTGCCCCGCGCACGCTCAGCCTCACGCTGTGGTCGCTCAAACACGGCGACCTCGACCACAAAGGGCTCGCCGACCTGCCGGGGCTGGCCGCGAGCGGACGAACCTCGATCCCGGTCGCTCCCGATACCGGCAAGGCGTTCTACCGGGTCATCGGCTACCGGGTTTGCGGCGCGCGCGCGATCCGGGTCGATATCCTCGAGCGTCTCGCTGATCTCATCCGCCCCGCCCTCTCCTGGCGGACGGGCGCGCCCGGCGAGAAACCCGCGGGCGCCTTCGACGGCAGGGGTTTCGTCGTGACGGTTGCCATGACCTCGCTCGCGGGCTGCTCCGGCGAGGATTTTGCCTCGATCCTGCGCGCCCTCGGGTATCGCATGGATCGCCGCCCGGCATTACCGCCCGAATCCGCGACCAGTGAAGTGAAGCCGGTAGACGAGACTGCTCCCGCCGACGCGCCGGCGATCGCGCCCGCGGCGGACGAGCCGGAGACGAGCCCGGCCGCAGGCGAGGCGCCGGCGCTTTCGGTGGCGATGGCCGCGGAAGCTCCATCACCGGCGGCTGCGCTGGAATTGCCGGCGGCAGCGCCGGTCGAACCAACCCCGATTGGCGCGGAGACTGCGGCGGTACCGTCCGCCTCTTCCACGGCGGACCCGGCCGAGCCCGCTATGATCGAGGTCTGGCGTCCGGGCCGGCCCGAGGGAGCGCGGCGGCCGAAGCAGAGGCGCAAGGAAAGCAAGCCAGAACGCCAGAGCCCGCCCGCCGTAGAGAGGGCCAAAACCGAAGTTCCCGCAGCTGCCGAAGCGGGACGGCCCGCCCGTCGCGATCGTCCGCGGCGTGAGCCGCGGCGCGGCGATAGGCCCCGTCCGGAACACGACGATCGGCCGCAAGCAAAGCCGCGCCAGGAAAACCGGCGGGATAAACCGCGCCCGCGGGATAAACCGATTGATCCGAACTCGCCCTTCGCCGCGCTCTTGGAGCTCAAGGCCCGGCTCGAAGCCGGCGGCAAAGACAAGAGCTGAGCGTCTTGCCCGCCGAGCGCCAACGCATCGACCGGTGGCTCTGGCACGCACGCCTCGTCAAGACGCGCGTGCTCGCGGTCACGCTCGCGATTTCCGGCCACGTCCGCGTCAATGGCCGGCGCATCGGAGCGCCCGGGCGGGCGGTGCGGATTGGCGACGTGCTGACCGTCGCCTTGCCAAGCGCGGTCAGGGTGTTGCGGGTGGTAGCTTTCGCCGAGCGCCGCGGCGGGGCCGAGGACGCAAGGGGCCTCTATGACGAGATTGCCCCGGCTGCTTCGAATGCTACGTCGCTATCATCCGCATCATCCGCATCATCCGCCCCAATGCGCGGGCGCAGGGAGAAGGACGGCCGACCCGGCGCGAGCGTCACGCGCGCGATCCGCTGCGACAACGCGGTTCGACGCTCGATGCTTGAGCACTGGCAATGCCGCACGCGGCGGCTTAGATAAACGCCATGAACCTGCAGTCTTGACCGATGACCTCTGATGGAAATTCGCAATGACTTATATCGTCAACGATAGCTGCATTCGTTGCAAATACATGGATTGCGTCGAGGTGTGCCCCGTGGATTGCTTCTACGAGGGCGAGAACATGCTCGTCATCCACCCCGACGAATGTATCGATTGCGGCGTGTGCGAGCCCGAATGCCCGGTCGATGCGATCAAGCCCGATACCGTTCCGGGGTTGGAGAAATGGCTCGCGCTCAATGCCGAATACGCCAAGATCTGGCCCAATATCACGGTGAAGCGCGACCCCCCGCCGGACGCCAAGGAATGGGAGGGAAAGCCGGGCAAGGAAGTCCAGTTCTCGCCCAATCCTGGACAGGGAGACTGAGCGAATTTCCCGTGAATTCGTTGTGATAACGCCGGGGCGCTAACCTTGCCGTCATCGCGCTGCGGTAAGGCTTTGATTTTTGGCCAAATTGTGCTATATTACAAAGACATCGAGCGTTTCCGCCTGGCCGCGAGCTCCTTCGGGAGCTGTTTTTGTCGCAATCCGAGCCGTCGCGATCGCCTTTGGACGCCCTTGCCACTTGTGGGGGCGGGGGAAATGCGTCGCCCCGGAGACCGGCGGAACCGGTCGGGGTGGTGTTCAGGTGCGTCGCTAGAGCGCATCGAAAGTTGAGTAGCCCGGCGTGAGTCCGGGCAAAGGAGCAGGGTGCCAATGCCGACCAAGAAGACCGCGCCGACCCGTCAGAGCCACAGCCGCCAGGGCTTCCGGACCCACGAACGTATCGTCTATCCGGCCCACGGCGTTGGCCAGATCGTGCGCATCGAAGAACAGGAAGTCGCGGGGTTCAAGCTCGAACTCTTCGTCATCAACTTCGCCAAGGACAAGATGACGCTCCGCGTGCCGACCTCGAAGGCGGCCTCCGTGGGCATGCGCAAGCTCGCCCCGCCGGAGGTGTTGAAGAAGGCGCTCGACACCCTCAAGGGCCGCGCGCGCATCAAGCGCACCATGTGGAGCCGGCGTGCGCAGGAATACGAAGCCAAGATCAATTCCGGCGATCTCATCGCCATCGCCGAGGTGGTGCGCGATCTGTTTCGCTCGGAGAGTCAGCCGGAGCAGTCCTACAGCGAGCGCCAGCTCTACGAGGCGGCGCTCGACCGGATGGTGCGCGAACTCTCCGCCGTCCAGGACATCACCGAGACCGAGGCGGCGAAGCTGATCGAGACCAATCTCCTGAAGGGGCCGCGCCGGACTTCGAAGTCCGCCGATGACGACGTCCGCGAAGAGGCGGCCTGAAATCGATCCACGGACATTCCCGCGACGAATGAGGCCCGGCTGAACGCCGGGCCTTTTTATTCCACCACGATCTTGACGAGGTCGCCGAGCTTCAGCTTCGCTCCGCGCTCCAGGCCGTTGAGCACGAGGAAACGGTCGAGCTTGCGGTCCGGGACCGTCATGCGCCTGGCGAAGCGCTCGACCGTGTCGGTGAGACCGACGCGCACCATCGAGATGCGCTGCGGACTGGCACCCCTGGCTTCCTCGACCGGCACCCGCCGGAAGGTATCGGCGGCGGTGCGGAACGCTCCGTCGAGAGCGGGGGTGAGATCGCGCGCGGCGAAGGCGATGCGATAGACATCGCTCCCGAACCGGATGGCGTACAGCCTGAACGACCATTGCTCGCCGCGGGCGACCGCGGTCGCGGCGGGAAAGCCGTTGATCGTCAGCGTCTCGATCGAGCTCGCCTCGACCCCGTCGATCCAGCCCGAGGAGAGATAAGTCGCGAGCGTTTGCATCGCCGGCACGCGTACGGCATCGAGCCGCAATGCTTCCTTGCCCGAGGAGGTTGCTCCCAATACCGCCTGCGGCGTGTTCTCGAGCGCAAAGCCGTCGGGCGCCGTGAAGGTAAAGCCCAGATTCGGGTGCAGGAAGCGCTGGCCGCGGACAAAGCCCTCCTTCGGATCGTCGCCATAGACGAGACCATCGATCGCCTCGAGAAACGCCTTGCGGTCGCGTTCGTTCACGCCCGGCGTGACATTTTGCTGGGCATTGGCGGCGGCGATCGAGATCCGCTCCGGCGTCGAGGGATGGCTGGAGAGAAAATCGAGGCGATCGTTCGAGCGCGGCTGGCCGACCGTGGCCGCGCGCAGCTCCGCGAAGCGGCCCATGGAAGTGAGGAAGCGCGAGGCCCCGTAGGAATCGTAGCCGGCGCGACCGGAAATGCCGACGCCGACCGCGTCGGCCTCCAGTTCCTGACCGCGCGAGAAGGTGGCGAGCGAGAGCTTGCTGCGGGCGAGCGCGAGCGCCCCGAGGTCGGGATCGCTGAGCACGTCGGAAATGACGCGGCTCACGATCACCGCCTGGCGAATCTGGTCCTCGCGGATAGCGGCGTGGCGGGCGATGACATGCGCCATTTCGTGCGAGAGCACGGACGAGAGTTCGGATGTGTCGTTGGCGAGCGCAATGAGCCCGCGGGTGATATAGAGCGAGCCGCTGGGCAGCGCGAAGGCGTTGATGGCGGGCGAGTTGAGGATGACCACGCGATAGTTGAGATCGGGGCGCTCGGAAGCGGCGACCAGACGCTCGACCGTTTGAATGATCAGCGCCTCGAGCTTGGGCGCGCGATAGACCCCGCCATAGGCGGCAACAAGCCGCTCGTGCTCGCGCCGCTGCGCCGGCGGCAGGTCCGCCGCGATATCGTCGCGCTGCGCCGAGACATCGGAAAGACCGAAGCGTTCGAGAACGACGTTCGAACAGCCGACGGTGAGCATCGCCGCCGCGAGCACGGCGAAGAGGCCGCGGCGCGCGCCGTAGCGAAACGTTTGCTCGATCCCCAGGGAGCTCATGCCCCGTCCTTATCCAGAAGCTCGAGTGCCGCCGGAAATTTAATCTCGACGGCGGGCCCGCCCCAGGAGACGAGAACGCCGCGGGCGCGCACGCGTTTCCCCGTGAGCGCCTTGAGATCGACGCCGGCGGCGGCGAAGGTCGCGCGTGCGTCGCGCGGAATCACCACCGTGAAATCCTCGCTATAGCGCCGTCCGAAATCGAGGAAAAGCCGGCCGCCGGCTTCTCCGATCCGGCGCACCGTGCCTTCGACGATTGCGTAACGGCCCGCGCTAGCGGCAAGGGTCGCGATCGAACCCGCCTCTTGCACCGCGAACCGGCTCGAGGTCCAGAGTCCCGCGCGCGCGGAACGCGCCGCGCGCTCGTAAACGAGCAGCGCCTTGGCGCAGGTGGGCTCGCCCGCCGCGGGCGCGACCCGAAGCATGCCGGCCGCCACCAATGCGGCCTGCACCCAACCCGTCTCATCGCCCTCGATCACGACCTGGGCGACGAGACGGCCATAGCGGTCCTTGCCTTCGCCGCGGCCATGGAGCGTAATCCGCCGCCCGGCGATCATCTGATCGAGCGCCAGGGTCGTCCGCTGCACGGTTTCCGCATCTCCGTCGAGATCGTTGGCGGCAATCACCCCGGCGAGGCGGACCTCACGGCCGTCGGCAAGACGGATGGTCATGCCGTCGCGCGCGCCGACCGCCTCGACCGTCGCCCATAAAGCCGAAGCCTCGGCGCAGACGGCGATTCCGTCCGCTGCCCAATTAGGCGATGCGGCAAGAACGACAGCCGCGACCCCCGCCGACGCGGATGCGAGAGCCTTCCCGGAACTCCACCCCATCCTGTCCCCACTCTACGGCACCGCGCCGTACTAACGGCGTCAAGGCGGCGATTCTGCGGCAATTGGATACACAGCCGGTTAGGAGCAACCCGATCACCCTAGCGCAATGCTTTAGGTGAGAGACTGATCGGATCTATCCGCCCTGAGTGTCTGGATTATAGATTCAGACAGATCGCGGCCGGGCGTTTGCCGTGACTTAGATCACCGAGAGCGCGCTCGGCTCAATGCGGAACTGTTTATCGCAATGGCTGCATTTCACCTCACCATTCCTGGGTTTTTTGTAGTCCAGATTCAGCCGCATTCCGCACTCGCAAACATATCCTACGACATTCGCGGGGTTCCCAACCACCAACGCGTATTCTGGCACGTCTGTCGTCACCACCGCGCCAGCACCGACCATACAATAGCTGCCGAGTATCACGCCGCATATGATGGTGGCATTGGCGCCGACCGAGGCGCCCTTTTTCACGAGCGTGGGGATGATCTCGTATCGGTCGTTGAAGGCGCGTGGGTAAAGATCGTTAGTGAACGCCATGTGCGGCCCCAGCAACACGTCGTCCTCCACCGTGACCCCCTTGTAAAGCGAGATGCCGTTCTGGATCTTGACTCGATCGCCGATCTGCACGCCGAAGTCGACGTATACTCCCTTGCCGAGTTTGCAATTTGCGCCGATGCGGGCCCCTGACATGACCTGGCATTGGTGCCAGATGTATGTACCGGCACCGATGACGGCATCGGCCGCCACCTCTGCGGTCGGATGGACGAAGTAAGGCTTCTCAGCACGCTCATCGGACATGGGCTGGATGCTCCAAGAGTTCAGTATAGATGGCCTGGATCGCGTTCGACATGGCGTGCGTGGAATAGCGGCTCGCCGCGCGCTCATATGCACGCCGGCCCATGGCTTCCCAGCGGGACGGATTGGCG
>JAHFPO010000031.1 GCA_023266695.1 Hyphomicrobiales bacterium
CTCGCTACCCACATATATGCCGAGGCTGCGCGCGGCAGCTACGAGGACGGCGCCGTGGCGGCGCTCTTGATCGTGCTCACGGGTCTCGGGCCGGTGGTGTTGCTCGCGCGCATGAGCCGGCCGCTCACCGCGATCGGAGGCCGCTCCAGCGGCGGCGTTCAGGTCGCAAGCGCCGTCAGATCGCGATAGAGCTCGAGCGCCTCGGGATTGGCGAGCGCTTCGGTATTTTTCACCGGGCGGCCGTGCACGACCTCGCGCACGGCGATCTCGGTGATCTTTCCCGAGCGCGTGCGCGGAATGTCGGCGACCTCGATGATCTTCGCCGGCACGTGACGGGGCGAGGCGCCTTCGCGAATTTTCCGCTTGATCCGCTCGGCGAGCGCCGCGTCGAGCTTGACGCCCTCGCCGAGCCGCACGAACAGCACGATGCGCACGTCGCCTTCCCATTCCTGGCCGATGGCGATCGATTCCATGACTTCGGGAATCTGTTCGACCTGGGCATAGATCTCGGCGGTGCCGATGCGCACGCCCTGCGGATTGAGGGTGGCGTCGGAGCGGCCGTGGATGACGATGCCGCCGTGCGACGTCCATTCGGCGAAGTCGCCGTGGTGCCAGACGCCGGGGAAGCGTTCGAAATAGGCGGCGCGGTATTTCTTGCCGGCGGAATCGTTCCAGAACATGACCGGCATCGAGGGAAAGGGCTTCAGGCATACGAGCTCGCCGCGCCCGCGCTCGAGGTGGCGGCCGTCTTGCGACCAAACATCGACCGCCATGCCGAGGCCGGGCGCCTGGATTTCGCCTTTCCATACCGGCGAGGTCGGATCGCCGATGACGAAACAGGAGACGATGTCGGTGCCGCCCGAGATCGAGGCGAGATGCACGTCCGCTTTGATCGAGCGATAGACATATTCGAAGCTCTCGGGCGCAAGCGGCGAGCCGGTCGAGGTGATCAGGCGGAGCGCGGAAAGATCGTGGCTGCGCGCCGGCTCCAGGCCCGCCCTCTTCGCGGCATCGATATATTTCGCCGAGGTGCCAAAGACATTGATCCGCTCTTGCTCAGCAAAATCGATGAGCACGTCCGGCGTGGGCGCGAAGGGCGAGCCGTCATAGAGGCAGAGAGTGGCCTCGCTCGCGAGCCCCGAGGCGAGCCAGTTCCACATCATCCAACCGAGCGTCGTGAAGTAGAAGAAACGCTCGCCCGGACGCAGATCGCAGTGCAGCCGGTGCTCCTTCAGATGCTGCAACAGCGTGCCGCCGCCGCCGTGCACGATGCATTTGGGCGGGCCGGTGGTGCCGGAGGAAAACAGGATGTAGACCGGATGATCGAACGGGAGGCGCGCGAAGGTCACGGGTCCCGGCGCGAAGGGGGCAAGGAATTGGTCGAGATCGACGGCGCGCGGAATCCTCGCCACCGCCGCCGCGGCCTCGCCGAGATAGGGCACGATCACGACCTGGCGCGCGCTCGGAAGTTTCTCGACGATCGCGGCGAGCTTGTCGACGATCGGGATGGGCTTGCCGGCATACCAATAGCCGTCGCAGGAGACGAAGAGCTTGGGCTCGATCTGGCCGAAACGGTCGAGCACGCCGCGCTCGCCGAAATCGGGCGAGCAGGAGGAAAAGATCGCGCCGATCGAGGTGACCGCGAGCATCAGCGCGATCGCCTCGGGCAGGTTCGGCAGCATCGCGGCGACGCGGTCGCCCGCGCCGACGCCCGCGGCCGCGAGCGCCTGCTGCATCCGGGAGACGAGCGCGTCGAGCTCGGCGAAGCTCATGCGGCGGGCAAGCTTGTCCTCGCCGCGGAATATGAAGGCCGTCCCGTCGTCGTGCCGGCGCATCAGGTTCTCGGCGAAATTGAGCCTGGCATCGGGGAAAAAGCGCGCGCCCGGCATCATCTCGCCGTCGAGGAGACGCCGTTCACCCTTTTCGCCGATCACGGAGGCGAAATCCCACACCAGATCCCAGAACTCGGCCGGATGGCCGAGCGACCAGGCATGAAGCTCGCGGTAGGTTTCGAGTTGCAGCCCGAAGCGCGCGTTCGCCTCGTCCCGGAAGCGGTTGACGGCGCTCGCTGCAACCCGCGCCGAGCTCGGGGTCCACATTGGCTGCCCGGCTTTCTCGAGCATGAACTATTCCCGTCTCGCCCGCGCCCGCTTCCCGGGTCCTGGAGATCGGCGATTCTTAGCGGTTCGGACTTGCCCTGTCAGGCCTTGAAAGAGACATAGAACCAGCCGAAACTTCCTCTTCGGCGCCGGTCGCCGGTAGCCCTCGCGACCATCACCCTCGCCCCTTTCACTACGGACAGTATCGTGAGCGTCTTGACCCGCATGCAGCGTATCACCGTCGGCGCGCTGGGCGTCGTTTTCCTTCTGGCCGGCGGGCTCGTTGTGCTCCCCTATTTCGTGTCGGAGCATCAGATCCGCGCCGCGGTGACCCGGTCGCTCACGGCGGCGACCGGCGTCGAGCCGCAGATCGCGGGCGCTGCCCGCCTTGCGCTGCTGCCGCGCCCGGCGATCCGGCTGGACGACGTCCGTCTCGACGACGGAACGAGGCCCGGCTTCAGCGCGGGCACGCTGCAGGCGACGGTGCGAATCCTGCCGTTGCTGCTCGGCAGGGTCGAGATCGCCTCGCTCACCTTCGAACGGCCGCGGTTGTCGATCGAGATCGGAGCCGACGGCGCGCTGATCGTGGGCCTACCCTTGCGCTCGCCGGCGAACAGCATCGAGAATACCGACCGGCCCGAATTGCGGATCGTCGATGGCATCGTCGAGCTCAGCTTCGCCGACGCGGAGCGGCGCGAGACCTTCTCGGCGGTCGAGGCCTCGCTCGCCTGGACGGAATCGAGCCTGACCGCGACCGGTTCGTTGCTCATGCGGAATGTTCCGACCAGCATCAGTCTCTTGATCGCCGACACCAACGTGCTCGGACGCGGCGGGCGCAGCGGCCTGCGCCTGCGGCTTGAAGCCGAATCGCTGCGGGTCGGGTTCGACGGCGGCCTCGCATTCCGCAACGGCATCCAGGCCGACGGCGCGCTGGCGGCGGAATCCCATTCGCTGCGCGCCGCGCTCGCCTGGTTCTCGCTGGTGCCGCCGACGCGGGGCGGATTCGGCCCCTTCAAGCTCAAGGCGCAAGCCGCGCTCACCTCGGCCGCGCTCGCGCTCACGGGACTGTCGATCGAGCTCGACGGCAATCGGGCCGAAGGCGGTTTGACCTTGAAGCGCGATGGCTCGCGCCCGGTCCTGCAAGGCACGCTGGCGGGCGATTCGGCCAATTTCACTCCCTATTCCGGCGGCTTCGCCGTGATCGGCGAGGATGGCCGCGACTGGAGCCGCGAGCCCATCGACCTCGACGCGCTCGACGCCTTCGATTTCGACCTCCGGCTGTCGGCGGGGCGCGTCGTGGTCGGCAAAACCGAGCTCGCGCGCGTCGCGATCGCGGCCGTGCAAAAGGGCGGACGGTTCACGGTATCGGTCGGCGAGGCGCAATTCTACGAAGGGGCATTGCGCGGGGCGATGGCGCTCGGCCGCGGCGGCGCCGGCCCGGAAGTCAAGATCGAGGCCAACATTTCCAATTTCGATCTCGAGCGCGGGCTCGGCGAACTCGCCGGCATCCGCCGGCTCGAAGGCAAGGGCACGCTCGGCCTCGTGCTCGAGGGAGCGGGTCCGAGCGTGCACGCCATCGTGCGCGCGCTCTCGGGACAGGCGACGCTCACGGCCTCCAACGGTTCGCTCAACGGCATCAACGTGGAGCAGGTGCTGCGCCGTCTCGAGCACAAGCCGCTCTCGGGCGCCGCCGATTTCAGGGGCGGGCGCACTTCCTTCGAACGATTGATGGCGAAGCTCCGCATCACGCGCGGAACGGCGCGGGTCGAGGAAGCCCAGGTCGATAGCCCGCAGGTGCGGGTGACGCTCGCGGGCGAGGCCTCGATCGCCAATCGCGATCTCGATCTCAAGGGTACGGCAAGTCTAGTGCGGCCAGGGAGCGCGGCCGGCGCCCCCCAGGCTTTCGACCTGCCGTTCATCGTCCAGGGCAGCTGGGACAAGCCCTTCCTGCTGCCCGATCCGAGCGCCTTGATTCAACGCTCAGGAGCGGCGGCGCCCTTGCTCGACGCGGTGCGCAAACAATCCGCCCGCGAAAAAACCGCGCGCTCCAGCATCGCGCCGATTGCCGGCGCCCTCACCTCGCCCGGCGAGGATTCCAGGGGGGTGACGGCGGCTCCGGCCGCCGTCCGTGATACTCCCTGACACCGTCGGCTTCCCGCCTTTGCCCGCCCGCACCATGCGTCTCCCGCGTCACGGTTCGACGGCGACCCATCTCGTCGCATTGGCCGCATGGGTTTCCTGGGTCGCGGCTGTGGCCGCCGGTTCCGCCGCCGCCGAGGAAAAGCGTCCGGTCGCGAAACTCACCGTCAACGTCACTCCGCTCGGAGCCGCAGCCAAGGAACGGCCGTTGCCGGTCGGCGCGATGCCGAGCCTGCGTATCGCCGTGCACAATGGCGGCGCCAGCGCGCTCGCCAAAATCACGCTCACCCTCCGCTTCGAGGGGATGAAGGCTGACAATCCACCGGGCTGGCGTTCGGAGGGCGGCGCGCTGATCATGGAGATTGCGCGCCTCGGCGCGGGCGCCGAGAGCGAGCGCACGCTCCAGCTGCGCGTCGTGAGCACGCCGGTTTCGGGCCAGACCCACCGCATATCCGTCGAGGCCCGCACGCAGGATGGGGCGGTCGCTGCCGGCGAGGCGAATTTGCGTGTCGCCGATTGCGCCGGCGCCTATCGCGCGAAACTTTCCGTCTTGCGCACGGATGCGGTGCCGGCAATCCGGACGGCGGCCGAAGACATGAGCAGGCCAGATCGAACGCTGCCGAATGCGCGTCTGTTTCCCCCGACCGGCGCGCGTACGGGCCATGTCGCGGCTGCGGAGAAGCTCGCCGCCGCGTTCGCTGTGAACGGCGGCGCCGATCCGGAAATGGGACGCGACTGGTTTCGCTTCCTGATCCTGCGCTGGACTTCGGAGCTTTCGGTCTATGCCGGCCAGGAAGCCAATCCCGGCCTGTGCGCGGCCAACTACTACCAGATCGCCGGCTACCGCGAGGGGCTGCTTCCACTGACGCGGCGGTTCGAGGCGATCCACACGGCGGCGGCGAATGCGCTCGCAGCCGCGCGCGGCGCTGCCAAGGCCGAAGCGGGCGAGGATGGCGGCAGGATCGCCCGGCGCGCCGCCCAAACCGCGGGTCTCGAGGCCGGCGAGGAGAACGCTTCCGTCTTCGCGATCCTTGCCGCGGCGCGCGTCTCGCTCGGCAACGAGCGCAAGCTCGAGCCTGATCAGGCGGAGGCGCTTTCGCTCGCCGAGACCGCGGCCTGGCTCACGGAGACCGCCAAGCGGGCGGATGCACTCGCCAAGACGCTCGAGCAGACCTTCACCACGATCTCGAACGCGCACCGGGAAAGCTGCGTCTGCGCGTTCTGACCGATCAGGGAACGGGATCGGCGCTCAGGTGCGCAAACAGCAGGTGGTCCTGCCACTCGCCGGCGATGCAGAGATATTCGCGGGCGTAGCCCTCGCGCGTGAAGCCGAGCTTGGCGAGGAGACGCACCGAGGCGGCATTGTGCGGCAAGCAGGCCGCCTCGATGCGCTTCAGCTTGAGCATGCCGTGGGCAAAGGGGATGAGCGCCGTGAGCGCCGCCGTCATGTGCCCGCTGCCGGCGAAGGGCGTGCCCATCCAGTAGCCGAGGTTCGCCGCCTGCGCGACCCCGCGCCGGACATTATTGAGCGTCACTCCGCCCACCAACACTCCGTCCGCGGCGCGGAAGATGAGGAACGGATAACCGAGATCGGCGTGCATCTCGCGGGCATAGCGGCGCATGCGGCGGCGGAACGCGCGGCGGGTGAGATCGTCCTGCGGCCACGCCGGCTCCCACGGCGTGAGGAAGGCGCGGCTCTCCTCGCGCAGCCGCGCCCATTCGCTCCAGTCCGCCATCTGCGGCACGCGCAGCAAGACGCCCTTGCCCTTGATCGCGGGCAGCGGATCGGACCACAGAACCGACCGGAACAGGGACATCGAATGGCGGGCGCTTCATCACGCCGGACCTCAGGCGGCCCGGCGCTCCAGACTTTCGGCGATGCGCGCCGCCGATTCAAGGCCGGCGCGCGGGCCTAATCCGGCGAAGGTGGGCCGGCCGGAGGCGATGAGCGCGCGCGCCGCCGCGCGCACGTCCTCGACGGTGACGGCGTCGATCTTCGCCACCAGCTCCTCGAGCGGGATCGGCCGGCCGAAGGCGAGAATCTGGCGGCCGAGTTGATCGGCGCGCGCCGACGAGCTTTCGAGAATGCCCAGGAGCCCGACCTTCATCAGCGCCTTGGCGCGCCCGATTTCGGCCGCGCCGGCGGTTTCGGCGGCATCGGCAAGCTCGTCGACCACCACCGACATCAGATCGCGGGTGTCGGCCGGATCGGTTCCGGCATAGACGCCGAAAATCCCGGTGTCGGCATAACCCGAATGATAGGCATAGATCGCATAGCAGAGCCCGCGCTTCTCGCGCACCTCCTGGAAGAGACGCGAGGAGCTGCCGCCGCCGAGCACATTGGTGAAGACCTGCAGCGCGTAGAACTCGGGGGCGCGGTAGGAACAGCCTTGCAGCCCGAGCACGAGATGGGCCTGTTCGAGCTTGCGTGTGCCGAGCTCCCGACCGCCGGCATAGCGCGCCGAAGGCGCCGGCGCGCCGGCGGGCGCTGGAATCCGGGCGAGACGCTTCTCGACCTCGCCGACGATCGCCGCGTGATCGACGTCGCCGGCCGCCGCCACGATCATGCTTTCTGCGCGGTAATGCTTGCCGAGATAGGCGCGCAGCCGCTCGGGCGTGAACGAGCGCACCGAATTCGCTGTTCCCAGAATCGGGCGGCCGATCGATTGCTCGGGAAAGGCGCGCGCCTGAAAGAGATCGAACACGACATCTTCCGGGGTGTCGTTGGAGGCGCCGATCTCCTGCACGATCACGCCCTGCTCGCGCGCGAGTTCCTGCGCATCGAACGTGGGCTCGGTCAGGATGTCGGTGAGGATGTCGAGGGCGAGCGGCACGTCGGCGCCGAGCACACGCGCGTAATAGCCGGTCGCCTCGACCCCGGTCGAGGCGTTGAGATCGCCGCCGACGGCCTCGATCTCCTCGACCATCTCGCGCGCGCTCCTCCGCTTGGTGCCCTTGAAGGCCATGTGTTCGAGGAGATGGGAGATGCCGTGCTCGTCCTTGTCCTCGTGACGCGATCCGGCCCCCGCCCAGATTCCGAGCGCGGCGGTCTTCAGATGCGGCATCCGGTCGGTGACCACCGTAAGGCTGCTCGCAAGCTTGGTGAGGCTCGTGCTCATGCGGCGGCTCCCGCAATGGCGGCGCGGCTGCGTCTCTCGACGAAACGGGCGACCGCCTCGCTTGAGGCCGGCAAGGTGGCGATGCGCTCGCGCCGCGCGCCGAGATCGGCGAGCCGCGCGGGCAGTTCCGGCCGAACGCCGGTCGCGGCCGCGACCGCCTCCGGAAACTTCGCCGGGTGGGCGGTGCCGAGCACGATCGTCGGCATGGCGCTTTTCGGCTCGAGCCTGCGGGCGACGGCGAGACCGACGGCGGTGTGCGGATCGAGTTGATAGCCGGTCGCCGCATGGATCGCGCGGATCGTCGCCGCCGTCTCGGCTTCATCGGCGCGTCCCGCCTCGAAGCTCGCGCGAATCGCCGCGAGCGCTACCGCCGGGAGCGCGAAGCGTCCGTCCTTGGCGAGCGCCGCCATCAGCGCGCGCACGGTCGCGCCGTTGCGTTGACAGGCCTCGAACAGCAGCCGCTCGAAATTGGAGGAGACCTGGATATCCATCGCCGGGGAAGAAGTCGCGACCACCTGATGCGGCTCATAGGATCCTGAGACGAGCGTGCGGGCGAGGATGTCGTTGACGTTGGTCGCAATCAGCAAGCGCTCGATCGGGAGCCCCATCCGGAAGGCCGCGTAACCCGCGAAAATATCGCCGAAATTTCCGGTGGGCACGGCGAAGCGGACTGCCCGAGCGGGCGCGCCGAGCGCCGCCGCGGCGGTGAAGTAATAGACGCTCTGAGCCGCGATGCGCGCCCAGTTGATGGAATTCACGGCCGAGAGCTTCATCCGGTCGCGGAAGGCGTGGTCGTTGAACAGCGTCTTCACGATCGCTTGGCAGTCGTCGAAGGTGCCCGCGATCGCGACGGCGTGCACGTTCTCCTCCGGCGCCGTGGTCATCATCCGCCGCTGCACCTCGGAAATGCGGCCCTCGGGATAAAGGATGATGAGGTCGACGCGATCGCGGCCGCGAAAGGCTTCGACCGCGGCGGCGCCGGTGTCGCCCGAGGTGGCGCCTACGATGGTCGCGCGCTCGCTCCGTTCGGCGAGCACATGGTCCATGAGGCGCGCCAGCAACTGCATGGCGATGTCTTTGAAGGCGAGCGTCGGCCCGTGAAAAAGCTCGAGAATCCATTCATCGCGCGCGATCTCCTTGAGCGGCGCAACCGCCGGGTGACCGAAGTTCGCATAGGCCTCGCCGATCATGCGTTCGAGATCGGCGTCCTTGATCGAGCCGGCGACGAAGGGACGGATCACTTCCAGCGCCACCTCGGCGTAGGATTTCCCCTTGAAGGCGGCGATGTCCTCGCGCGCGAGATTTGGCCAGCTTTCCGGCAGATAGAGTCCGCCGTCGCGCGCGAGCCCGGCGAGCAACGCATCGGCAAATGAGACGAGCGGCGCCTCGCCGCGGGTGGAAAGATAAAGCACGGTCGATCACCTCGATCGGCGGCACCCTAGGGCGTGATCCCGAAAAGTGGGAACCGGTTTTCGGATAAGATCACGCCCAAAATCAAAATGTTGGCGGGGTAGGCCGATTCAATTCGAACGGATCAGACTCTAGGGACGCGCCCGCGCGGAGGCAAGAAGGTCAGGCGCTTTCCCTGAGTTTCTGCCAGGCGAAGACCGCAAACACGCCGGTGAGCGCCGCCGCCAGCCCGAACCAGGTGAGCGCATATTCGAGATGATTGTTGGGCAGATTGGTCTTGAGTTTCCCCGGCCGCGGCGAGCCGCTTGGCGGCACCGGCGCTTCCTGCTCGATGTAGAAGGGAGCCTTGGTCGCCCAATCATAGGCGACGGCCATGGCGAGATGATCGCGGACGAACCAAACGTCGCTCTTCTGATCATGCTCCGGGACGAACCAGGCGCGCTTCTCGGGCCAGCGCAGGACGCCGGTGATTTCGACGAAGCCTTGCGGTCGCGCGACGGCGCGAGTCTCCCGATTCGGATGCGGGTTTGCCACATAGCCGCGGTTGACCACGACGAGATCGCCGTCGGCGAGGCGCGCCGGCGAAAACACGAAATAGCCGGGCGCGCTCACGTCCGCGCGCAAGGCCGAGCCGCCGGTATAGACGCGCCCCTCCGGGGCGGGGATGAACTCGACGCGCACGGCGAGGCGGCGGAACTCCGCGTCGGCCCGATTCAATTGGGCCCGGCTGCCGCGGGGCGGCATTGCGGAAGGGGGCGCAGCGATCCGTTGCGTCATCGCCTCGATCAGTTGTTCCTTCCACGCCTTGCGCTCGAGCTGCCAGAGGCCGAGGCCCACCAGCACCGTGAAAGCGGCGGCGGCGAAGAGGCCCGGAACGACAAGGCCCCTGAGACGCACCGGGTATGGGCTCACCTTTCGCTCCGGTCGATCCGGCCTTCCGCCGCCTGGTGGTGATACTGCAGCGCGATCAGCATCCCCTTGAACGGCCGCAACAGTCCGAGCGTGACGGCGAGGACCGCCGGGATCCACACCACCGCATGAATCCAATAGGGCGGCCGCATCAGCAACTCGACCATCACCGCGAGCCCGACCACGATGAACCCGGCGATCAGGATCACGAACACCGCGGGTCCGTCGCCGGCGTCGGCGAAGGAGTAATCGAGCCGGCAGCGTTCGCAGCCGGGCGCAAGCTGGAGAAATCCCGAAAACAGCCGCCCCTCGCCGCAGCGCGGACAGCGGCTCCTCACGCCTGCGAGATAGGGCGAGACCGGGCGCGGGTCCGCCATCGCACGCTCAGTGGCCCGCCGCCGGCGTGCCCGCGCCCCAGACGTAGATGAAGGTGAACAGGAACAGCCACACCACGTCGACGAAGTGCCAGTACCAGGCCGCCGCCTCGAAACCGAAATGCTGGTCCGGCTTGAAATGGCCGAGATAGGCCCGGAGCAGGCAGACGGCGAGGAAGATCGTGCCGATGATGACGTGGGCGCCGTGGAAGCCGGTCGCCATGAAGAAGGTCGAGCCGTAGATATGGCCGGCATAGGTGAAGGTGGCGTGGCTGTATTCATAGGCCTGCACGCAGGTGAAGGCGGCGCCGAGAATGATCGTCACCCACAGCCCCTGAATCAGCCCCTTGCGATCGTTCTCCAGGAGCGCGTGGTGCGCCCAGGTGACGGTGGTGCCCGAGGTCAAGAGAATCAGCGTGTTCAGGAGCGGCAAGTGCCAGGGATCGAAGGTGCCCTTGAAGCGCGCGTCCTCGGTCGGCACCGGCGGCCAATGCCCGCCGGTGAGCTCTCTGCGGGCGAATTGCGCGTGGTCGCCGGCAAGCAACGCGGCGTCGAAATAGGCCCAGAACCAGGCGACGAAGAACATCACCTCCGAGGCGATGAACAGGATCATGCCGTAGCGGAGATGGAGCTGGACGACCTTGGTGTGATGGCCCTGGTATTCGGCCTCGCGCACGACGTCCCGCCACCACGCGATCATGGTGTAGATGATGCCGAGGATGCCGGCGATGGTGATGAGCGAGGTGCCGCCGCGCATCCAGTAGACGCCGCCCATGGTGATGGCGAGCGCCGAAGACGCGCCGATGATCGGCCACGGGCTCGGATCGACCAGGTGGTAGTCGTGGTGCTTGCTATGGGCCTCGGCCATCTTCACTCTCCGTCGGCTTCCTTATTCTTCGACTCCTCACAGCACGGCCGGCGCCGGGCCGCAAGGTTCGAGCAAGTTTTAGCCCGCGTCACATCGGCGCTTTGGCCGCGGGCGTCGCCGCGAGCGGGGTGGGCGGCGCGGGCGCCTTGCGGGCGGGAAAGAAGGTGTAGGACAGCGTGATCGAAGTGAGCGACTTCAGCTCCCGATCCGCGTCGATCGCCGGATCGACGAAGAAGACGACCGGCAGCTCGACCTCCTCGCCCGGACCGACGCGCATCTCGGTGAAGCAGAAGCATTGCAGCTTGTTGAAATAGCCGCCCACCTGCGGGGGTGAGACGTTGTAGGTGGCGGAGGCGATCGTCTCGCGATCAGACAAGTTCTTCGCGACATAGTGGACGAGCACGGTCTCGCCGATGCGGACCTCGATCTCGCGCCGCTCGGGCGCGAAGGTCCAGGCGAGGCCGGGCGCGACATTGGCGTCGAAGCGCACGAGGACGCGGCGTTCGATCGCCTGCGCCGGCGCCGCGGTCGCAACGAGCGGCGTCCCGCCGAAGCCGGTGACGCGGCAAAAGAGATTATAGAGCGGAACCGCGGCGAAAGCGGCCCCGACCATGGCCGCGACGAAGACGGCGCAGGCGAGCGCCACCAGCAGATGGCGCCGGGCAAGCGCCGCACCCTCGGCGCGGGCGGTCTCACGTTCCATGTCGTGCCGCTCATTCATTTCTTTCGTCCATCACAACGGCCGGTTCATCACCTGCGGCCCGAGCTTCACGATGGTGACCACGTAGAACAGGAGGGCGAGGAGGGCGAGGACGAGCGCCAACGCGATCGAGCGCCGCTGCCTGCGCCGGCGTTGCTCTTCGGTGAGCACGATGCCTTTCTGCTCATGTTCCATCGCGTCCTTCTTAGCGCATCATCGCTTCGATCAGAAGTGCCGCGAAGAGCAGGAACAGGTAGAGGATCGAGAACGCGAACAGCCGGCGCGCGGCAGCGGCAGCACTCTCGCCCCGGCGCCGCCGATAGACCTCGAAGGCGAGCGCGAGGAAGGCGACGCCGAGCGCCGCCGCGACGAGGCCATAGAGCATGCCGGCGAAACCGAGCCATGCCGGCGCCACGCCGAGCGGCGCGAGGATCGCGGCATAGAGCAGGATCTGCCGGCGGGTTTCGTCCGCGCCCGCCACCACCGGCAGCATGGGCACGCCGGCGCGCGCATAGTCGTCGCTGCGCAACAAGGCGAGCGCCCAGAAATGCGGCGGGGTCCAGAAGAAGACGATCAGGAACAGGACGAGGCTCTCGAGGCCGATGGTGCCGGTCGCCGACGCCCAGGCAATCACCGGCGGAAGCGCGCCCGCCGCGCCCCCGATCACGATGTTCTGGGCGGTCCAGCGTTTCAGCCACATGGTGTAGACGACCGCATAGAAGAAGATGGTGAAGGCGAGGAGTGCCGCCGCGAGCGCGCCCACGAACAGGCCGAGCATGGTGACCGCGGCGACGGCGAGCACGAGGCCGAAGGCGAGCGCCTCGCCGGGGGCGATGCGCCCGGCCGGAACCGGCCGGCCGCGCGTGCGGGCCATCTTGGCGTCGATGTCGGCGTCCCACCACATGTTCAAGGCGCCCGCGGCGCCGGCGCCGATCGCGATGCACAAGAGCGCGGTGAAGGCGAGCACGGGATGCAAATCGCCGCCCGCGCGCACGAGGCCGACGAGCGCCGTGAACACCACCAGCGACATCACCCGCGGCTTCAGGAGCGCGAGGTAGTCGGCGACATCGGCCAAGCCCGGCTGGGCTTGCGCGCGCGCGACCGCCTCGGCGCGGTCGGCGGAAAGGGTGTCGGTCACAAGGGACATGGCGCAACGCCGCCGGCGCTCACTTGATGCGCGGCAGCACCTCGAACGAATGGAAGGGCGGCGGCGAAGGCAGCGTCCATTCGAGCGTGGTCGCGCCCACGCCCCACGGGTTGTCGGCCGCTTTCTCCTTGCGGACGAAGGCGTAGATGATGCCGATGAAGAACACCACCAGCCCGAGCGCCGAGATATAGGAGCCGATCGAGGAGACGAAGTTCCAGCCGGCGAAGGCATCGGGATAGTCGACATAGCGCCGCGGCATGCCGGAAAGGCCGAGGAAGTGCTGCGGGAAGAAGACCGTGTTGACGCCGATGAAGGTCAGCCAGAAGTGCAGCTTGCCGAGGAACTCGGAGTACCGGTAGCCGGTCATCTTCGGGAACCAGTAGTACCAGCCGCAGAAGATGCCGAAGGTGGCGCCGAGCGACATGGTGTAGTGGAAGTGCGCCACCACGTAATAGGTGTCCTGCAGCATGCGGTCGATGCCGGGATTGGCGAGCACCACGCCGGTCACGCCGCCGAAGGTGAACAGGAAGATGAATCCGATCGCCCACAGCATGGGCGTGCGGAACTGGATCGAGCCGCCCCACATGGTGGCGATCCAGGAAAACACCTTGATGCCGGTCGGAACGGCGATCACCAGGGTCGCGACCATGAAATAGGCCTGCGCGGTGAAGCTCATGCCGACCGTGTACATGTGGTGCGCCCACACCACGAAACCGATGCCGCCGATCGCGACCATGGCGTAGGCCATGCCGAGATAGCCGAACACCGGTTTCCTCGAAAAGGTCGAGACCACCTGGCTGATGATGCCGAAAGCGGGCAGCACCAGAATATAGACCTCGGGGTGGCCGAAGAACCAGAACAGGTGCTGGAACAGCACCGGGTCGCCGCCGCCCTGGGGGTCGAAGAAGGTGGTGCCGAAATTGCGGTCGGTGAGGAGCATGGTGATGGCGCCCGCCAGCACCGGCAGCGCCAGCAACAACAGGAACGCCGTCACCAGGATCGACCACACGAACAGCGGCATCTTGTGCAGCGTCATGCCCGGCGCGCGCATGTTGAAGATGGTGGTGATGAAGTTGATGGCGCCCAAGATCGACGAGGCGCCGGCAAGATGCAGCGCGAAAATGGCGAGATCCATCGCCGGGCCGGGATGACCCGCCTTCGCCGACAACGGCGGATAAGCGGTCCAGCCGCCGCCGAAGCCGAGGCCGCCGGGCGGGCCTTCGACAAAGAGCGAGGAGGTCAGCAGGATCAGCGCGGCGGCGAGGAACCAGTAGGAGATGTTGTTCATGCGCGGGAACGCCATGTCGGGCGCCCCGATCATCAGCGGCACCATCCAGTTGCCGAAGCCGCCGATCAAGGCCGGCATGATCATGAAGAACACCATGATCAGGCCGTGGGCCGTCACGAAGGCGTTGAAGGTGTGCGGGTTGGAGAAGATCTGGAGGCCGGGTTCCTGCAACTCCATGCGCATGGCGACGGAGAGCGCGCCGCCGAGCACGCCCGCGAACATCGCGGTCAGGAGATAGAGCGTGCCGATGTCCTTATGGTTGGTGGAATAGAGCCAGCGACGCCAAAAGGTCGGATGGCCGTGGGCCGCGTCAGTTGCTGAATAAGCCATGGTTCCTACCTCGTGCGATGGATTGCGGGCCTCGCCCGCGATCACTCCGCCGCGAAGGCCGCGACGACGGACGGATGGTCCGGCGTCCCGGCATATTTCTTCTTCGCCTCTTCGACCCAGGCCTTGAACTTCTCCTCGCTCACGATCCGGACCGCGATCGGCATATAGGCATGATTGCGGCCGCACAGTTCCGAGCACTGGCCGTAGAACATGCCCTCGCGGGTCGCCTTGAACCAGGTCTCGTTCAGCCGCCCGGGGATGGCGTCGATCTTGATGCCGAAGGCCGGCACCGTGAAGGAATGAATGATGCCCTCGCCGGTGACCTGGACGCGGATCGTCTTGTTGACCGGCAACACCATTTCGTTGTCGACGGCGAGCAGGCGCGGCTGGCCGGGCTTCAGTTCGTTGTCCTGGAGCATGGTGCTATCGAAGCTGAGGCCGCCGTGATCCGGATAATGATAGGTCCAGGTCCACTGCGCGGTGCCGGTCGCCTTCACGGTCAGGTCGGTCGGCGGAAGATGGAGCTGGTCATAGAGCAGCCGGAACGACGGAATCGCGATGGCGACAAGGATGATCACCGGGATCACCGTCCACGCGATCTCCAGGGGCGTGTTGTGCGAGCTCCGCGACGGCTCGGGATTGGCTTTTTCATTGAATCGAAGAATGCAGATCATGAGCAGGAGCAATACGAACGCCATGATCGCGGCGCTGATGATGGTGACGAACAAGTGGAAGGAGTGAATCCACTCCATCATCGCCGAGCCCGCGGGCTGGAAATCGATTTCCCACGGCGAGGGCTGGCCCAGGTTCTTGCTCCAGGCGGGCGAGGCGAGCGCCGCCAAAGCGGCAACCGCCAGAACCGGCCCGAGCGCCCGATGACGCCAACTCGCGAATTCCCTCAGCATCGCGTCCATCTCTCCGTTTTGCCGCTTTGCCGCGCGCCGCAAAACGCGCGCCTGCGGCAATGGTCTTCCCGCCTCGAAAGGTAGCACTTGGCGGCTCGCCCCGAAACGAAGCAGGCGGCGGCGTGTTGCCGCGCGGGTCGCGGGCATGGCGCGATCCGGAGCGGGAGATCGCCCAAGTCGCAAGCCGATGCCCATGAACCATGATTTCCTACCCCCCGCAACGCCATCGGGGCAAGCCAGGATGCGGTAATTGGTCCTAAGTCGCAAAACTCTCCCGGGCGCCGGGCGGGCCCGCGCCGTATTCTTGACAAGGACCGGAGGCGATGTACCCGGGTCATGATGCGGATGGTGGCTGCCGCCGCGAGCGATTCGCGGCCGGGAAACGAGGGCTGATGGCCTATTCACGCTACGCTTCGGCTGTGGGCGCGGCGCTTGTGATCGCCGTCGTCGCGTCTCCCGCGATGGCGCAGGGGGTCGTGCGCTCGGTGCACGGAGACTGGCAGATCCGTTGCGATACTCCGCCCGGGGCCAAGACCGAGCAATGCGCGCTGATCCAGAGCGTCACCGCCGAGGACCGGCCCAATGTCGGGCTCACCGTGATCGTGCTCAAGACCGCCGATCAGAAGAGCCGGCTGATGCGCGTGCTGGCGCCGCTCGGCGTGCTGTTGCCGTCCGGGCTCGGCCTCAAGATCGATCAGGCCGACGTGGGCCGGGCCGGCTTCGTGCGCTGCCTGCCCAACGGCTGCGTCGCCGAGGTGATCATGGACGACAAGCTGGTCGGCCAGTTCAAGGCCGGGCAGAACGCCACCTTCATTATTTTCCAGACGCCCGAGGAGGGGATCGGCATTCCCGTGAGCCTCGGGGGCTTCGGCCAGGGCTACGACAAGCTGCCCTGAGGCTTTGCCGGCCGAAGCCCGCGCCGCGATGAAAAAGCGCCCACCGAGGGGATCGGCGGGCGCCAGGATCGGCAGCCGGGGAGTGAGGATGGCTGCCGGAAAGAAGCGGCAGTCATCAATAATAAGGTATCAAGCTTCCGCGGCTGGTCTCGATCGCACGGGCAACCGCCCGGCGGGCGGCGCGGCGCTCGGCCGCGCGCTCGAGCAGCTTCGTGGTTGGATCGCTGAGGAAGGGTAGCGCGGCGGCGT
>JAHFPO010000032.1:0-14904 GCA_023266695.1 Hyphomicrobiales bacterium
GGCGAAATGGGGATCGGGTCTCAGCAGGAACAGATAAAACGCGACGATGTTCCACAGCGCCGGAAAGCCGCGGAAATAGCCGTCGGACGTTTTCATCTCCTTGTCGGCAAAATAGATGGCGCTCGAAATCAGGATCGCCGCCGCCGCCGGTACGGCCGTGGCCGGCGGCAGCAGCCCGCCGGTCGCAATCGCGAAGGCCGGCACCAGCACGTAGGTCTGATAATCGACCACCAGATCGAGCACGTCGCCCGACCAGCGCGGCAAGGTCTCGGCGACCTTGAGCGAGCGCGCGAGCGCACCGTCGACGCCATCGATCGCGAGGGCGAGCGCGAGCCAGATGAACATCTCGGTCCATCTCGCCCCGATCGCGGCGAGGAGCGCCATCAGCGCCAGCAGCGCGCCCGAGGCGGTGAGAAGATGGACGGCGAAGGCGGCGGCAAAGCGCGCGCGCGGCGCTGGCGGGCGGGATCGCGGACGGCGGGCTGGGCGGGCCATGGGTCGGATGATTGTCCTAGCCTATCGCGGCGGATGGTACACCCCCTCGCCTCGCGGGCGCGGCCCCGCTATGACTTCGGTGCGAGGTTCGCATGGCGAAACGGGAATTGACGGCGGAAGTCGCGGTGGTGGGCGGCGGCCCGTCCGGCTTCGTCGCCGCCTTGGCGCTCGCCGCGGCGGGCGCCGACACGGTCCTGTTCGCGCCGCCCGCGGCCGGTCCCGACCGGCGCACCACCGCGCTCCTCGACGGCTCGGTACGCGTGCTCAAGGCGCTCGGAACATGGGCGCGACTCGAGCCTCACACTGCGCCCCTCGCGCATCTCCGCCTGGTCGATGCCACCCGCCGCCTCATCCGAGCGCCGGAAGTGACGTTCGATGCCGCCGAGCTCGGGCTCGAAGCCTTCGGCTACAATATCGAGAACGAGGTCCTGCGCCGGGAACTCGGTGCGGCCGCCGCGAAAACACGAAATCTTCGCATCATCGAGGAAGCCGTTGCGGCGGTCGCGCCGGAGGAGAGCGGTGTCAAGCTCAAGCTCGCGGGCGGGGAAGAGCGGGTGAAGCTCGTCGCTGCCGCCGACGGGCGCCATTCGATCTGTCGCAAGGCCGCCGGGATCGCGACCGAACGGCGTGAACTGCCGCAGACCGCGGTCGCCATGAATCTCCGCCATTCGCGCCCGCACCGGGGCATTTCCACCGAGTTCCACACCGAGAGCGGGCCTTTCACTTTGGTGCCGCTCGCGGGCGAGCGTTCGAGCCTGGTGTGGGTGGTGGAGCCGGATGAGGCCGAGGCGCTCTTGAAGCTCGACGACGGGTTGCTCGCCTGCGAGATCGAGCGGCGCGCTTTTTCGATCCTCGGCAAGATGGCGATCGAGAGCGGCCGCGGCGCCTTCCCGCTCGCGATCGAGATCGCGCGGCACTTCGCCCGACGCCGCATCGCGCTCGTGGGCGAGGCCGGCCATCTGTTGCCGCCGATCGGCGCTCAGGGCCTCAATCTCGGCATCCGCGACGCCGCTACCCTCGCCGAACTCGTCGCCGACGCGCGCCGCGCGGGCAAGGACCCGGGCGGCGATGATGTTCTGTTCGACTATGACGAACGCAGAAGGCCCGACGTGCGCTCGCGCGCGCTCGCGGTCGAGCTGATGAACCGCTCGCTCTTGACCGATTTCCTCCCCGTTCATGCACTCCGCAGCATGGGCCTGGAACTGGTCGCGCGCTTCGGATTCCTGCGACGGCGGCTGATGCGGGAGGGACTGGGGGAGCGCGCGGACGCGCCCCGGCTCGCGCGAGCCGGGGCGCTTTAGAGTCTGATCAGTTCGAATTGAATCGGCCTGCCCCGCTAACATTTTGATTTTGGGCGTGATCTTATCCGAAAACCGGTTCCCACTTTTCGGGATCACGCCCTAGTCTTTCGGTTTTCCTCCGAGCGGCGGGAACGGCCGCACCTTCTCATCGACGCGGAATTGCGGCGCGATTGGAACCGGCAGCGCCGGGATCTCCTTCCCGTCGGGCGCGGCAACGCAACGGTCGAACAGTCCGCGCGCCACGAAATGAGGGTCGGCGACCGCGTCTTCCAGCGCCACGATCACGGTGGCGCAGCAATCGGCTGCGGCGAAGACCGGCCGCCAGTCCGCCGCGCGCTTCGCCGCGATGATCTTGGCGACCACCTCGATGGTCGCGGCAGGATCGCGCGCGTCATCGGCATATTCCCTAGCCAGACCGATCGCCTTGCAGAAGGCGTCCCAGAAATGCTGCTCGAGCGCGGCGCAGGCGACGATCCTGCCATCCTTGGTCGGATAGAGCTGATAGCGCGGGGTGCCGCCGGTGTGGCGCGACTCGCCGGGGCCGGGCGCGCGGCCGGTGGCATGGAGGGTCGCGAGCGCGTACCAGGCGAAAGTGAACATCGCATCGGTCATGGCGATGTCGAGATAGGCACCCTTCCCGCTCCGTTCGCGCGTGATCAGCGCCAAGAGGATGTTCGTGACCGCGGGAAAGCTGCCGCCGCCGATATCGGCGATGAGCGCGGGCGGCAGCGTCGGCCGCTCGCCCGGGCCGGGCGAAAGCGCGAAGAGGCCGGTCGCGCCGATGTAGTTCAGATCGTGCCCCGCCTCCGCGCGGCGCGGTCCGCTCTGGCCGTAGCCCGAGATCGAGCAATAGATGATCTTCGGATTGCGTTTGGCGACCGCCTCATAGCCGAAGCCGAGCCGCTCCATCACGCCGGGGCGGAATTGCTCGACCAGCACGTCGGCGCGGGCGAGGAGGTCCGCGACCGCGGCCTTGCCCGCATCGGTCTTGAGATCGGCGAGGAGGCTCTGCTTGCCGCGGTTGAGGAGGGCGAACGGCGCCGAATGGCCGGCGAAGAACGGTGCGAATTTTCGCGCCTCCTCGCCGCCGGGGCGCTCGATCTTGATGACTTCGGCGCCCGCTTCCGCCAGCATCAGGGTCGCCAGCGGACCGGGCAGCAGCGTCGAGAAATCGGCGACGAGCACGCCTTCGAGCGGTTTGGTCATGGATAGCCGGTGCTCGCTGGTTCGAGAGTTCGGATTAGACTACTATCGAAAACGCCGCTGGAGCTCTACCGATATCGCCTCGCTGACGCCCCTTTGGCGGCGTTTTTCTGTACCTCGGTCACGCAGGCCGACTATGCTCGAAAGTGCCAACCCAGAACTTCGCAGTACCGCGGCCCTCATCGCCCAATTCCTGAAGAGCCGGGGCGTGACGAGGCTGTTCGGCCTGCAGGGCGGCCATATTCAGCCGATCTGGGATCATGTGGCGCGTGCCGAAATCCAGATCATTGACGTGCGCGATGAGGGCGCGGCGGTTCATATGGCCCATGCCCATGCCGACCTGACCGGTGGGCTCGGCGTCGCAATGGTCACGGCCGGACCCGGTGTGACGAATTGCGTCACGGCGATCGCGAACGCGTCGATCGCGCGGGTACCGGTGATGTTGATCGGCGGTTGCCCGCCGCGGCCGCAAGTGAATATGGGGCCACTGCAAGACATTCCGCATGTGGACATACTGCGACCTGTGACGCGCGCGGCCCGCACCGTGCGTGTTGCGGAACAGGTGCTGCGCGAACTCGATGAAATGGTCGCGCGCGCTGAAGGTGATGCGAGCGAGCCGGGGCCGGTTTATGTTGAAATCCCAACCGATGTGCTGCGCGAAACAGTGCCACCGGCACTCATTCTCGAGGAACATCTTCGCGCCAAACCGAATCGCATTCTGATGCCGGCCCAGAATTTGGTCCGCGCTGCTTGCGAGGCGTTGTGGAGCGCGAAAAGGCCGTTGGTCATGACCGGGCGCGGCGCGCGGCGGGCGGGCCCGGCAATCCTTCGCCTGCTCGATCGGTTGGGAGCGCTTTATCTCGATACGCAGGAAAGTCGCGGCCTCGTTCCCAATGACCATCCGAGCTTCGTTAGCGCCGTGCGCGGTCGCGCGATGCAGGAGGCCGATCTTGTCCTCGTGATCGGCCGGAAGCTCGACTATCAGATGGGCTACGGCTCTCCCGCCGTATTTCCGAATGCGCGCTTCATCCGCATTGCCGACAATGCCGGCGAGTTGATCGACAACCGCCGCGCCGAGGTGGAAATTCTGGGCGACCCCCCCCTGACGCTCGATGCAGTTGTGGAGAGCGCGGGCAATCGAACGCCTGCTGCAGACCGCGCATGGGCGGAAACGATGCGCGGCGAGCATTGTGCGCGGAATCAGAAATATGCCGATGGTCTCGCGAAGACCCCGCCGGGGCGCGACGGCAAGATGCATCCGAACCGCATCTTCGCTGCGATTCGTGAGATCTGTCCCGCCGATACGATCGCCATCGCTGATGGCGGCGACATTCTGAGCTTTTCTCGGCTGGGGCTTACGGCGAGCACCTATATGGACTCAGGCGCATTCGGCTGCCTCGGTGTCGGCGTTCCGTTCGCGATTGCCGCCGCGCTCGCCTATCCGGGCCGCCCAGTCGTGTCGGTAAGCGGCGACGGCGCGTTCGGCATCAACGCGATGGAAGTCGACACCGCGGTCCGGCATGGCGCACGCTGCGTGTTTATCGTCGCGAACAATGCTGCCTGGAATATCGAGCGTTATGATCAGGAGGCCAACTATGGCGGCCGGGTCGTCGGTACGACGCTGCGCCATTCCGATTATGGCGCCATGGCGCGCGCGCTCGGGGCGCATGGCGAGCGGGTCGAGGATCCGGTCAAGCTGACCGA
The DNA here is from genome assembly GCA_023266695.1 of Hyphomicrobiales bacterium. GTDB lineage: Bacteria > Pseudomonadota > Alphaproteobacteria > Rhizobiales > Xanthobacteraceae > JAUSIF01. The sequence goes on from JAHFPO010000032.1 coordinate 4,704, forward strand.
GTCGCTCCGGCGCGCGCTCGAGAATGCCCCTGCCCTAGTCGATGTGGTGGTTTCGCAGGATGCGGTCTCGTCCGATGCGAGGAAGGGCCTCGGATTTGTGCCGGACTATCAGGCACTCATCGATTGGAACGATGCCGAACGCAAGCGCCGCGGCCTCTGAGGACGATCGTGATGGAAAGCTGGACGTTCCCGCCAGCCTATGACCCGAATTATTTGCCACCACGAGATCAGCGCTGCTGGTTTCCCAGGCGTGAGACGATGGACCCGGCGGCACGCGAGGCGGCGATCGTTGAACGCCTGCGCGAGGTGATGCGTTACGCCTATGCCCGTTCCTCCTTCTACAAAAAGAAATGGGACGACGCCGGCACTCATCCAGATCACATCACGTCCCTCGAAGCTTTCGAGAAGGTTCCGGTTGTCACCAAGGCGGAGTTGCGCGCCTCGCAGGCCAAGGCGCCGCCCTTCGGCGAGTATCTGTGCGTGCCGGAAAGCGAAATTCATCACGTCCACGGCACTTCGGGCACGACGGGTCGGCCAACGGCCTTCGCAATTGGGCGACGGGACTGGGACGTGATTGCGGCCAACCACGCGCGCATACTCTGGAGTATGGGGCTGCGCCCCGGCGATACGGTCTTTGTCGCCGCGATCTTCAGTCTCTATCTCGGGTCCTGGGGGGCGATGCTGGGAGCGGAGCGGCTCCGCGCCCGCAGCTTCCCCTTCGGAGCCGGCGCAGCGGGCATGACGGCGCGCGCCGCTTCGTGGCTCGCGGCGATCAAACCGCAAGGATTTTACAGCACGCCCACCTATGCGCTGCGGCTCGCCGAGGTCGCCGCCGAAGAAGGCTTGAACCCGCGAGATTTCGGGCTGAAGGCGATGTTCTTCTCCGGTGAGCCCGGCGCGTCGATCCCCTCGGTGCGTAACCGGATTGCCGAGCTATTCGGCGCGCAAGTGTTCGATTGCGGGACGATGGCAGAGATGACGCCATTCATGAGCGCGGCCGCGACGTGCGAGAGTGCGGACGGAATGCTGCTCTGGCAGGACATCGTCTATCACGAGGTCTGCGATCCACAGTCTTTCGCGCGTGTGCCCTATGGTAGCCAGGGAACACCGGTTTATACGCACCTTGAGCGCACCTCGCAGCCGATGATCCGCCTCGCCTCCGGTGATCTCACGCATTGGGTGAACGAGCCGACGGGTTGTGGGCGGACCTACCCGTGCCTGCCGAAGGGCATCTATGGTCGCATCGACGACATGTTCCAGATCCGCGGCGAGAACATCTATCCTTCCGAAATCGATAACGTCTTGAATTCTGCAACCGGCTATGGCGGCGAACACCGGATCGTGATCACGCGTGAGCGCACGATGGACGAGCTGTTGATCCGCGCCGAGTATTCGGCCGAGCTGCAGGCGCAGGGCGACGCGGCGATCGCATCCTTCGGCCAAAAGATCGGCGAGGCCATGCACAAGATGCTCGGTGTGCGTGCGAAGATCGAACCGGTGGCGCCCGGAACGTTCCAGCGCACCGACTTCAAGGCGAGGCGCGTGATCGACGATCGCGACCTGTTTCGCGAGATCCACGGGCGTCTCGATAAAAACTTCATAGACCAGTCTTGCCGATGAAGCTGCCAAAGAATTTCTACAAACCGCTCGCGATCGGGGCGCCGGAGCCGTTCCGCGAGCTGCCGGTGCGGCTCGAGCGCATGATCCATTTCGTGCCGCCGCACATCGAGAAGATTCGCGCCAAGGTCACCGACTTCGCGCGCGAGGTCGACGTGGTGCTTGGCAATCTGGAGGACGCAGTTCCGGCAGAGTCGAAGCTCGCCGCCCGACGCGGCTTCGTCGAGATGGCGCGCTCGGTCGAATTCGGCTCGACCGGCCTGTGGGTGCGGGTGAATGCGCTATCGAGCCCGTGGGCGCTCGACGACGTCACCGAGATCATGGGCGAGGTCGGCGGCGACCTCGACGTCATCATGCTGCCCAAGGTCGAGGGGCCGTGGGACATCCACTATCTCGATCAGTTGCTGGCCCAGCTCGAGGCCAGGCACGGGCTCACCCACCCGATCCTGATCCACGCCATCCTGGAGACCGCCGAGGGGGTGATGAACGTGGAGGCGATCGCGGCGGCCTCCCCTCGCCTGCATGGAATGAGTCTCGGGCCCGCCGACCTCGCGGCCTCGCGCGCCATGAAGACCACCCGCGTCGGCGGCGGCCATCCCGGCTACCGGGTGCTCGCCGATCCGGGCGCGGGCCCGCGCGCGCACTTTCAACAGGACCTTTGGCACTACACCATCGGGCGCATGGTCGATGCCTGCGCCGCCAACGGAATCAAACCGTTCTACGGGCCGTTCGGCGATTTCGCCGATCCCGAGGGCTGCGAGGCGCAGTTCAGGAACGCCTTCCTGCAAGGCTGCGTCGGAACCTGGACGCTGCATCCCTCCCAGATCGAGATCGCCAAGCGCGTGTTCAGCCCCGATCCCGCCGAGGTCGCCTTCGCCAAGCGTATTCTCGAGGCGATGCCGGACGGCACCGGTGCCGCCATGATCGACGGCAAGATGCAGGACGACGCTACCTGGCGGCAGGCCAAGGTGATGGTCGACCTCGCCAAGCTCGTCGCCGCCAAGGATCCGGGAATGCGCGCCCGCTACGGGATGTGAGTCGGCAGCTCCGCGCTACAGGTCCTTCATTTCACTGGATGATGCCCACTTAACGCCGAACTTCCGCTACCTGGCGAGCAATTCTGCGTTGATGAACTTCACCACCTCGGCCGTCTCCGTTGCCGTGCGGCGCGTCACAGTCGCCTCGACGGCGCCGGGCCGGAAGAAGGACGGGAACCAGCCAAAATTGCGGACGTTCCATTTCTCTTGCGGCAACACCTCCGGGGCAACGCCGGGGACGGTGAAGTCCGCGATGAGTTCCATTGCTTGGCGCGTATCGGTGTGACAGCTCACGCAGTCCGTATTGAAGAAGTGGCTCTTGGCCGGGTCGGCGATGATGTCGACGATCTCCTTTACGCGGCTTGCCGGAAGACTGCCGTCGAAGAAGTCTGCGGTCGCGACGCCCTTGCGATCGGCTTTCGGCAAAGGCGGATTTTGGAAAGCCGCATGACGGCAGGTGATTGGATTTTGATTGTTCGTCGCGGGTGCCGGCTGGACGTGGTTGCCGCCCCTGAAGTTGAGCATTTGAGCGACCTGCTGACCGTCGAGCATCGGTCCCGGTACCGGCACAAACGCGGGCGGGCTGACTCTATCGGTCTTTTGCATAGCCACGAAGATCCACGGTTCGGGTGTGTCCAGGGCCATAATCGCCATGGAGGATTGGCGCTGCGGCGCAAGATGTTTTTCCAGCATGTCCTTCAGGGCATCTCGGAATGGCCTTGCGGGAGCACCCGTCAATCCCGGATGAACATTCGCGGACGCCCCGCAGTATCCACCGCGGTCCCACCGAACTGGCCGGCGGCCAATCGATCGCGCAAAGCGATGGTGTCACGAACAACAGCCTGGAACGCATCCATGTCCGGCTTCGAGCGCGGAAGACATCCGTTCACAGCCGGTGGATCAAAAGGTAAAGTTATGAAGCTGAAAATCAGATGCGCGGCGATGTCATGGACCTTGATTCCGCCATTCGGCTCGCGCGTCACCGGCTGGGCGACGAAGCGTATCTGCGGCTGTTGGCCGAACTGCCCAATGATCTCCTTGGACAGACCTGGCGCACCTGGATCGATGCGGATGCCGGCGATGAACCAGGCGTCGATCTGCCTGACTTCTGCGGGTAGACGAATTTGACGCGGCGTCCCGGCAACCTGGCCGGCAGGGCTATCCGCGATCGCGAGGAAGCGCCCAAAATCCGCTTCAGACCAGAGCCGCCCGCGTTGCGGTGCTGCGGCAGGCCCCGTAAGGTCCGAGAGGGCAATCAGATTGGCCAGGTCGCCTGCGTTTTTCGGCACTGGAAAAAGGATTGACACGTCATTGGCCGAAAGTGGCTTGGGCGTCTGCGCGAGAGCAGCACTTCCCGCTTCAAAGCCGGTCCGCCCCAAGAACGCAGCCGGGTCGCCTAAGAAGCTCAACCCGCCCAGAATAAGGATTCCGAGCCACGCAAATCTCAATTGCTTGCGAGGAATCATTCCAATATTTTTCATGTGAATCTCCCCATTATGCTCGCATCCAGTTTCCTGGAGCGACAGATCGAAGGACTCAAAGTGTCTTCAGATACTCGACCAGTACCCGACGCTGATCGGGAGTGAGCAAGCGACCGATGACTCCGATTCTCTTTTCGTCACTGAACTCATGGCCGGTGTTGAGGTTTCCCCGAATCGTTGTGTCGAATTCGAAGCCGCCGGCGAATTCTTCCTCATATCGGTATCCGACATTGATCGGATCGTACTCGCGGTGACCGAGATAGAACGTCTCCGGCCGTTCCTCTGCCGGTGACAGCAGCAGGTAGAGATTGGGCACCGATCCGTTGTGGAGATACGGCGGCGTCGCCCAGATGCCGTTGAGCGGACGAACTTTGTACGCCAATTCAGCCCGGATGCCGTTCTCACGAAATCCGTTCATTTGTTTGCGTTGGTCTGGAGAAATCGGTGGCGTCTGGCTGTCATACCATTGGTTCGCCGTCTTCTCGACGAGCTTGCCGAGTGCGTTTCCGAAATCGGAAGGAATTCCGAGATTTGGTGGAACTTTGACTGTTCGCTTCTTCATGTCCTCGGCCTGGGCCGGGTCCGTACCAACGTGCTCGATAGAGACCTGCTCAAGATTGAGATAGCGCTCGCCCGCCGCATTCGGCGGCGTCCAGCGCTTGGAATTCCAGAAATCGGGGCTCGTCACGGGAGCCAGGTGGCAGTCCTGGCAAATCTTCTTGTAGAGTTCCGCCCCTTTCTCCGCGAGGGCGGTATTGATCGGTGGAAAGACGCCAGCAGGCCACTTGGGCGACTTTAGACCGGTGCAACCGCTCGCAGTGGGCGGTGTTGGGACGGTGAAGCCGCAGTTTGCATCCGGCTGCTTTCCGGCAATCAATAACTCCATCTCGTACAGCGTCTTCACTTCGACGCTTGAATCGTAGAGCGGCTTATTCGGATTGATTAGGTTCAGCCACGCCCCCACGCCGAGCGCCTCGCCCGCATTTCGCACCATGGGTTGCTCGATCGAGCCGTTGTACTGGACCCATAAGAACCACGGGACATTCCAGATGCGCGGATAATGAACGGGCGCCGATGTGGAGACATAGTTCTCGTGTGCATTCAGATCGAGCGCGAACACCAGATTGCCGATGCGGCTGAGGGCATCGAGGCGGGCGTAGCCTTCGGTCACGCTGTTGTTCTTCACCTTCTCGTCGAGCTTGTGAATGGTGCTGACTTGCATCAGCACCCGATCGAGTTGCTCGGATAACTTGGCCTTGGCGTCGTCGGTTGCTTTATCCCCCAGAATGTTTTTCGCAAATCGATCGAAGCGAAAGGGCATGTATTTCGTGAACAGGAGCGAGAGGCCCATCGCCTTGCGGAGCTTGTCAAGGTCGGTGAGCGCAGGCCCGCCGTCGATTAATATCGTGGTTCCCTGATAGCTGAGCCGGCCCGTATGGCACGCCGCACAGGTCAGCCCGACCCTGGTCATGTCCATATTCGTCTGCGGATTTTTCCAAGGTTGACCGGTAGAGGAGACGAGCATGGGCCCGCCCTTGGCGAAGCCGACCGGCAGTTCATGCGTGCTGCTATACGTTTTTCCCGGGATGAAACCGAAGCGATCGAGGTAGGTGGGATCACTGAGACGCCCGGCAGCGGCGAGGGAGAACGCCGGCTGTTCGAGAACCATGAACCATTCGTAGGGAATACCGAAGGTCTGCGTGCCCTGGCTGGCGTGGTAATACCATTCCCGTTCGCCCGGTTTCCAATTCTGTTCGAGCCAGACGGCTTTCTGAATCGGCGGATAATCCGGCAAGCTGACGGTGAAATTGGCCTGCACGTATTTCCAGCCGGCGATCGCAGCAACGACAACGACTACGCCGATAATGATCTTCAGGTTTTGCTTCATCGCAACGCCCCCGAACCAGTTATTTAGGCCCGTTTGCCCCAGTTTTATCTAAGCGCATTGCGATAGGACGACGCAATGTTTGATTGAGCTTGCCATATTCATATCCTAAAAGTTTAGCTATCGGAACAGCCAATTCGCCGTGTCCGATTGCGAGCCTGTCGAGGGTCCCGGCCAAGCGGATTCTGAAGGTGAATTCCGACGGCACCGGCGCGGTGATGATCGACGGCAAGATGCAGGACGACGCCACCTTCCGGCAGGCCAAGGTGATCGTGGACCTCGCCAAGCTCGTCGCCGCCAAAGACCGCTCCCGCGCCGGACTGTACGAATTATGACCGAAATCCGTCGCGATTGACTCCCCATTCTTGGGACTGCGAAACTCGTCGGCATTGTTCTGCTGTATCGGCTTGCCATGAAAAACCGCCAAGCCAAGTTCCACATCGGCCAGGTCGTCCGCCACCGCGTCTATCCGTTCCGCGGCATCGTGTTCGACGTCGACCCGATCTTCAGCAATACCGAGGAGTGGTATCTAGCAATCCCGGCGGAAATCCGTCCGGCCAAGGACCAGCCGTTCTATCATCTGCTCGCCGAGAACGCGGAGTCCGAATACATCGCCTATGTATCCGAGCAGAACCTCGTCCCCGACACATCCGGCGAGCCGCTGCGCCATCCCGAGCTCAAGGAGCGCTTCGATTCCGACGACAGCGGCAGCTACCGGTCGCGCGACCATCTGCTGCACTGAGGGCCTCATGGCCCCGTCGGAAACGGCGACGGCGCGCGGGATGCGCGCGCCGTATCTCAACGCCGGGCGGATTCTCGCCCGCGATAGCGTTTACTTCTTCTGGCTATCGAGCAGTTCCTTGGCCTTCTTCTGCAGACCTTCCTGCATTTTGTCGCGCTGCTCGGCCAGCACTTTTGGATCGACCGGGGGCCCGTCGTAGGACTTGGCGAAGTCCTTGAGCGGGAGCGTGAAGTTCACGGTGCGGCCGACCTGGTTGATGGCCTGGACGGTCAGGGCCTGGCCCTTTTTCATGCGGCCGATGAACTCCACATTGATATCCATATCGCCATAGCAGGCGTTGGGGAAACAGATCGAATATTTCGCCGGCGTCGGCGGCGTCTGATCGACCACCACGCGCAAACCGGGCTGCAACTGCATGCCGGGCGGAACGGCGACGATGAATTGCTTCTTCGGATCGTCTTGCACCTCGCGTACTGCGACCGAGGCGAGGAATTGCCCGGTCTCGGCGCGGATGTCCTGGGAGGTCAGGCAAATTTCCTTTTTCGCCTCCGGGTCGGTGCTGCAGATCTTGATCCACGGCGTCGGAATGGCGACCGCCTGTTGCCCCTGGGATTCAGCCGGTGGGGCCTCCTTGGCCGCGGGCGGGGCCTTTTGCTGGGGAGCGGCCTTCGGCTGCTGCGCCAAGGCTCCGGCACTTGATCCGATGACGACCAGCACGGCGCCGAGAGCGACCACGCAGGTCAGCACGATGGACGAGCGAATCTTCATGAAAAGGTCCCCTGTGATTTTCCCGATTGAGGGATTCGCAGCGCGCCCAGCGCGCCAGAAATGGTCGTACGCGAGTGTTGCCTCGCCAAGCCCGCGACCCTTCGGCGGCAAATGAGGCAAGACCGTGACGCGGACGCCTGTTTTCGGGTCCGGCCATGGTATCGTCGCAACGCCGTTAGCCGCTTGATTCGATCAACGGAAGTGCCGGAGGTCGCAGGCGAAATGCCGACACGGAACGGGGTGACGGGTTTCATGCGATGGCGTCCCTCGCTTGCGGCGATGAGCCTCATCGCGCTCCCGCTCGCTTCCCAGGCGATGGGCGAGCCGCGGCACGCCACCGCCATGCACGGCGAGCCTGCCTATGGCGCCGGATTCAGCCATTTCCGCTACGCCAATCCGACAGCTCCCAAGGGCGGCAGGCTCATCCAGGCCTTCGTCGGCAGTTTCGACAGCCTCAATCCGCTGATCGTGCGCGGCAATCCCTTCCAGCAGGTGCGCGGGCTGGTGATCGAAAGCCTGCTCGCGCGCGGCTCCGACGAGCCCTTCACGCTCTACGGCCTGATCGCCGAGAAGGTCGAGACCGACGACGAACGCTCTTACGTCGTCTTCCATCTCGATCCGCGCGCGCGTTTCTCCGACCGCCGGCCGGTGACGGCCGAGGACGTGCTGTTCTCGTGGCGGCTCCTGCGCGACAAGGGCAGGCCCAATCACCGCGCTTATTACTCGAAGGTCGTGCGCGCGGAAAAAATCGGCGAGCGCGCGGTGCGCTTCGATTTCGCCCACGGGAGCGGCCAAGAGAGAGGCCAAGTGCGCGACCGCGAATTGCCCCTGATCCTCGGCCTGATGCCGGTGCTGCCGGCTCACGCCGTCGATCCCGAACGCTTCGAGGAGACGACCTTCGCGCCGCCGACCGGCAGCGGCCCCTACAGGGTCGCCGAGGTGCGGCCGGGCGAGAGCGTAACGCTCAAGCGCGATCCCGACTATTGGGGCCGCGATCTCGCGGTCAACCGCGGCCATTACAATTTCGACGAGTTGCGCTTCGACTTCTACCGTGACGGCAATACCTGGTTCGAGGCGTTCAAGCGAAAATTGTACGACCTGCGCTTCGAGACCGACCCCGGCCGCTGGGCGGAGCAATATGATTTTCCTACCGCCAAGACGGGAAAGCTCATACGCGAAGGCATCGGCAGCGGCCAGCCGAAGCCATTGCTGGCGCTCGTCTTCAACACCCGCCGCGCCATCTTCGCCGACGCGCGCGTGCGCGAGGCGCTGATCGAATTGTTCGATTTCGAATGGGCGAATGCCAATCTCTATTTCGGCGCCTACCGGCGGACGGCGAGCTATTTCGAGGGCTCGGAACTGTCCGCGCGCGGGCGGCCGGCGGACGGGCGCGAGCGCGCGCTGCTCGCTCCCTTCCCCGAGGCGGTGCGTGCGGACGTGCTAGAAGGCCGCTATCAGCCGCCGGTCTCCGACGGCTCCGGCCGCGACCGGGCGCATCTCAGGCGCGCGATCGAGCTGTTCGCCGCCGCGGGCTGGACCTTGCGCGCCGGCGTGCTCACCCATCAGGCGAGCGGCGAAGCCTTCTCGTTCGAGATCATGGTCGCGGGCAAGGACGAGGAGCGGCTGGCGCTCGCCTATCAGAACATGCTGCGTCGGGCCGGCATCGAGATGAAAATCCGCTTCGTGGACGGCGCCCAGTTCGAGCGCCGGCGCCAGAACTATGACTTCGACATGATGCCCTATGCCTGGCAGCAGTCGCTCTCGCCCGGCAACGAGCAGGCGTTCTATTTCGGCTCCGAGGCCGCCGACGTACCCGGCACGCGCAACTACATGGGGGTGAAAGGCCGCGCCGTCGATGCGCTGATCGCCGCGCTGCTCGCGGCGCACGCGCGCGAGGATTTCGTCGCCGCGGTGCGCGCGCTCGACCGGGTGCTGATGTCGGGCCTCTATGGGGTGCCGCTCTATCATCTCCCCGAGCAATGGATCGCGCGCTGGCCCGGGATCGAGCGCCCGCGCGAGACCTCGCTCGCGGGCCCGCTGATCGAGACTTGGTGGCGGGCGGAGGCACCCGCGCCGAAGGTGTCGCCGTGACGAGCGCCCACGCCCGCGCGCCCGCGCCCGACGAACTCGCGATCCGCGTCACGCTCGACGCCTTGTTGCGGAAGAACGCGGCGGCGCGGCCTCAGGCCCTGGCGCTCGCCGATCCGCCCGACCGGGCGAGCTTCACCGACGGCCCTCCGCGGCGGCTCAGCTATGGCGAGCTTGACGCCGCCGTCGATCGCCTCGCCCGCCGTTTCAAGTCGTTCGGTCTCCCGGAAAATTCCGTGGTCGCGATCCAGCTCGCGAACACGGTCGAGGCGGTGGTCGCGCTCGCCGCGGTCGTGCGCGCCGGCCTCACGCCGGCACCGGTGCCGGTCATGTGGCGGCGCTCCGATCTCGTCGCGGCGCTCGGCCCGATCGACGCCAAGGCGATGGTGACGGCGGCGCGGATCGAGAACGAGCGGCCGGCCGAGATCGCGTGCGAGGCGGCGATCGAACTCTTCGGCTTGAGCTTTCCCTGCGCCTTCGGGGCGGGCGTGCCCGACGGCATGATCCCGCTCGAACTTTCCGGCGAAAGGGCCGCCGAGGAGCTCGCAGCCCCGGCGGCGGCGCCCGCGGGCGAGCGGGTTGC
>JAHFPO010000032.1:14914-16367 GCA_023266695.1 Hyphomicrobiales bacterium
CCCGCAGCGATGCCCAATGGCTCGCCGCCGGTCTCGCCACCTTGCTCGAAGCGCGGATCGAGGCGGGCGACGGCATCGTCTCGATGCTCCCGCCCGCCTCGCTCGCCGGGATTGGAGCGGCCTATGTGCCCTGGCTCCTCAGCGGCGGCACGCTCGAACTCGTCCACGGCTATGCGCCGCAAGCGGTCGAGGCGGCGGGCGCCGGACGCTGCCATCTCGTCGCCCCCGCCGCCGCCTTGCCGGAGCTCGCGCGGCCACGGAAGAAACCCTTTGCCTCCGCGATCGCGGTGCATCGCGGAGCGCAAACTCGCGCGCGCGATCTCTCCGCCACAGCCTGCGAGGCGATCGCCGATCTCACGGTGTTCGGCGAGATCGGTGCAGTCGCCTTGCGGCGTGAAAGCATCGAGCGCGCAAGGCCCATTCCGCTCGGACCGGTGACGGCGCCCATGGGTAGCGCGAACGCGCCGGTGGTGATCGAGACCCGCTGCGATGCCGACGGCATGCTCGCGCTCGGCGGCGCCATGGTGCCACACCGGCCCTTCCCCGCCGACGCCAAAGCGGATGCGCCGCGGCTCGAATGCGGCTCGGATGGATTCGTGCGGACGGGCTACCGCTGCCGGAGAGAATCCAAAGGCGGCCTCGAGATCGCGGCGGGTCCCGATGGCATCGCCATGGTCGGGGGCCTGCGCTTCGGGCTCGATGAGCTTTCCGCGCGGGTTGCCAAAGCCGTCGACGGGGCTAAGGTCGAAGTCACCAACGACCCCAGGCTCGGCGCGCGGCTTCGCATCGAGGCCGAAAATCCGGCGACGGCGGCCGAGGCCCTCGCCGCGGCCGGCCTCACGCGCCTCGTCATCGAGGCGATCGTGCCGAGGGGTGTGCCGCGCCGGGCCGCTGGCTGAACGGGTGTCCGATTGAGCAAGCCGATCGCGATCGACATCGTCTCCGACGTGGTCTGTCCCTGGTGCTATGTGGGCAAGCGCCGGCTGGAGCAGGCGCTCACGTTGCGCCCGGATGCGCAGGTGGAAATCCGCTGGCTTCCGTTCTATCTCGATCCGACCGTGCCGCGGTCTGGCATTCGGCGCATCGAATATATTTCCAGGAAATTCGGCACCAGCGAGAAGGTCACGCCCGGGCACCATCGCCTCACCGAGATCGGCAAGGGGCTGGGGATCGATTTCCATTTCGAGAAGATCGAGAAGCAGCCCCATACGCTCGACGCCCACCGGGTGATCAACTGGGCGCAGGAGGCGGGGAAAGCCGGGCCGGTGGTCGACCGCATGTTCGCCCTGTTCTTCACCGAGGGCGCCGATCTCACCGACCGCGCGGTGATCGTGGAAGCCGGCCGCGCCGGCGGTCTCGATGCGGCGGCGCTCCGGCGCGATCTTGCGAGCGACCGCGACGAAACCCTGATCGAGCGCCAGGCGACCGCCGCCTCCATGTCCGGCATCGGCGG
>JAHFPO010000033.1 GCA_023266695.1 Hyphomicrobiales bacterium
ATGTCGCCCGGGCGCAAGGTCGGATCGGAGTGGATATCGACAGCCGCGGTCCCCGCTGGATCGTTGCCGTTGCAGGTGCAATCGCGCACCATCCGGGTGCGATAGAGGAAGGCGTTGGCGAGCCTCGCGTATTCTCCGCCGTCGGCGCCGATCGCCCGCTCGATGCTGGTGCCGGAATAGATTTTCGTGGCGCTCGCCGGGCACATCGCGCCGCACACCGCCGCCGGATTGGAATGCGGCGCCCCCGCATTTGCCGGCAGCGGGAAATAGCGCCCGTCGCACAGCCGCACGCAATAGGCGACATAGGGGCCTTCCTCGTGCGTCTCCTCCGTCAAGCCGAAGAGACGGAACGGAAAGAAGGTCGGAGCGCGGCCGGCGTCGGGGCCGGAGGGTCTTCGCACATTGAGCGTTCCCCTCAGCGTGTCGAAGATGCTTTGGGCCTCCGCCTGCTCGACGGCGGCGATCGCGATCCCCGCCAGTCCGGCGAGGAGCAAGGCGAAAGGTGGAATCCGCTTGTTGTGACGGCGCCTGGTCAAGGTTCGGCTCCCGATCGACGGCGGTATCGCAATCCAACGCCGGCGCGGCTGCAAGGTCAATCTCAGGCTTCAGCCGCGCAGGAACTCGTCGGCGGTGAAGAGCGCGCGGAAGGGAAGTCCGGCGGTGGCGAAGGCTTCGGCCGCGCCCTCCTGGCGGTCGACGATGGTGAGGATGAGCGCGATCACGGCGCCCGCGTCCTTCGCCGCCGCGAGCGCCTTCATCGCCGAGCCGCCGGTAGTGGTGACGTCCTCGATCACGGCGACGCGCTTGCCATGAAGCGTCTCGCTGGGCGCGAGCCCCTCGATGGCGAGCTTGGCGCCGTGCTCCTTCGGCTGCTTGCGCACGAAGAAGGCGGGGATGGGTTTGCCGGCGAGCGCGGAGAACGCCGCGATCGCGCCCGCGATCGGCACCGCGCCCATCTCCAGCCCGCCGATATAATCGATCTTCTCCTCGGCGAGCGCGTCGAGCACGAGCTGGGCGATCAGCGCCGCCCCCTCGGGATCGAGCATGGTGGGCTTGAGATTGAAATAGAAGTGGCTCTTGCGGCCGGAGACGAGGGTGACCTCGCCCAATCCGAACGAGCGCGCGCGGATGATCACCTTCAGGCGCTCGCGCGCTGTCTTGGGGTCGGATTTCAGAACGAGCTTGGCGGGCATGAAAATCCGTTGGGCGTGCTGCGACTCAATGCGCCTCCTCCCAATTATCGGCGGCGTGGGCGTCCACGTGCAATGGCACCGATAGCGAGAGCGCGGGAAGCGGCGCCTCCTCCATCACCTTGGCGACCACCGGCATGGTCTTCGCGACCTCGCCCGCCGGCGCCTCGAATACCAGTTCGTCGTGCACCTGCAGGAGCATCCGCGCCGTGAGCTTCGCCGCCGCGAGCGCCCCCTCCATGCGCGCCATGGCGCGGCGGATGATGTCGGCGGCCGAGCCTTGCAGCCGCGCATTGATCGCCGCGCGCTCGCTGAAGCTACGCACGGAAGGATTGCCGTCGGCGATCGCCGGATAATGGCACTTGCGCCCGAACAGCGTCGTCACATAGCCGTGCTTTTTGCAGAACGCCTTGGTCTCCTCCATGTAGTCGCGGATGCCGGGGAAGCGCTCGAAATATTTCTTGATATAGGCGCCCGCCTCCTCGCGCGGGATGCCGAGCTGGTTGGCGAGCCCGAAGGCGGAAATGCCGTAGATGATGCCGAAATTGATCGCCTTGGCGCGCCGGCGCACTTCGCCCGGCATGTCTTTCACCGGCACCCCGAACATTTCCGACGCGGTCATGGCATGGATGTCGAGGCCGTCCTTGAACGCTTTCTTCAAGGCGGCGATGTCGGCGATCTCGGCGAGGAGCCGCAATTCGATCTGGGAATAATCGGCGGAGACCAGCTTATTGCCCTTCTCCGCCACGAAGGCGCGGCGGATCTTGCGTCCCTCCTCGGTACGGATCGGGATGTTCTGTAAATTCGGATCGGATGAAGAAAGACGCCCGGTGGTGGTGGCGGCGAGTGCATAGCTCGTGTGCACGCGTTTCGTTTGTTCGTTGACGTAGGAAGGCAGCGCGTCGGTATAGGTCGATTTCAATTTGGTGAGCTGGCGCCAGTCGATGATCTTCTGCGGCAGCTCGTGGCCTTCCTCGGCGAGATCCTCCAAGACGTTCGCCCGCGTCGACCAGGCGCCGGTCGCGGTCTTGGTCCCGCCCGGCAGTTTCATTTTTCCGAATAGGATGTCGCCGAGCTGTTTGGAACTTCCCGGGTTGAACTCCTCGCCCGCGAGCTTGCCGATCTCGTGCTCGAGCCGGGCGATCGATTGGGCGAACTCGCCGGAAAGGCGCGACAGCATGGCGCGGTCGATGGCGATGCCGGCGCGCTCCATCCTGGCGAGCACCGGCACCAGCGGCCGCTCCAGCGTCTCATAGACGGTCATCATATGCTCGGCGACAAGGCGCGCCTTGAACAACCGCCACAGCCGGAGCGTCACGTCGGCGTCCTCGGCGGCATAGGCGGTGGCCTTGCCGATCTCGACGCGATCGAAGCCGATATGCGCCTTGCCCTTGCCGGCGACCTCCTCGTAGGCGATCGGCTTGTGGCCGAGATGGAACTCGGAGAGATGGTCCATGCCGTGGGAGCCGCGGCCGGCGTCGAGCACGTAGGACATCAGCATGGTGTCGTCGAAAGGCGCGATCTCGATGCCGTGGCGGGCGAGCACCTGCCAGTCGTATTTGAGGTTCTGCCCGATCTTGATGACGCTCGCGTCCTCGAGGATGGGCTTCAAATGCGCAAGCGCCTCGCGGATCGGAATCTGGCCGGGCAGCAGCCCCTCGCTGAACAGGCCGTCGCCCGCGCCGCGATGGCCGAGCGGGATGTAGCAGGCCTCGTTGGGCGATAAAGCGAGCTAGACGCCGACGAGCTCGGCCTGCATCGTATCGAGCGAGGTAGTCTCGGTATCGACGCAAAGGACGCCGCTGTCGCCCGCCTTCTCGATCCAGGCTTTCAGGCGCTTGATGTCGGTGACGGTCTCATAGCGCGAGCGGTCGATTTTCGTCGCCTTCGCTTCCTTCGTGCGCGCGGCGGCGAGCGCCTGTGGTGTCAGCACGCCCGCGGGCCCTTTTTTACCTCTCCCCTTGGGGGAGAGGTCGGCCGGCGTAGCCGGTCGGGTGAGGGGGGAGCGACTGGTCTTCTTGGCACTTTCCCCCTCACCCGGTTCCTCGCTTCGCCCGGAACCGCCCTCTCCCCGCTGGGGAGAGGGGATAGCGGAGACACCGGCGCCGCCCGCCGCCAGCCGCGCGTCGGGCATCACCTCGTCCGCGTCGACGCCCGTGGCCTCGGCCACCCGCTTGGTCAGCGTGCTGAACTCCATTGCCTTGAGGAAGGCGACGAGCTTCTTGCCTTCGATCGTGCGATCGAGCTCGAACTCCTTCACCTTGGTCTCGACCGGCGCCTTGTCGTCCAGGAGCACGAGCTTCTTGGAGATGCGCGCCTGGTCGGCGAACGCAATGAGCGATTCGCGCCGCTTGTCCTGCTTGATCTCCTTCGCCCGCTTCAACAGCGTCTCCAGATCGCCGTATTCGAGGATGAGCGCGGACGCGGTTTTCACCCCGATGCCGGGGACACCGGGCACGTTGTCGGTGGAGTCGCCGGCGAGCGCCTGCACTTCCGCGACCTTCTCCGGCCCGACTCCGAACTTCTCCTCGACCTCCTTCGGACCGATCCAGCGCTCGCGGCCGGGCATCGGGTCGTACATCTTGATCCCGGGCCGGATCAGCTGCATCAGATCCTTGTCGCCGGCGATGATGGTGACGTCGGCGCCGACTTTCAGCGCCTCGCGCGCATAGGTCGCGATCAGGTCGTCGGCTTCAAAGCCCTCGAGCTCGATCGGCATCAGCCCGAACGCCTTCACCGCCTCGCGCATGAGCGGGAATTGCGGAATGAGGTCCGCCGGCGCTTCCTCGCGGTTGGCCTTGTATTCGGGATAGATTTCGTTGCGGAAGCCTTCGCCCGAAGCGTCGAACACCACCGCCACGTGGGTCGGCTTCACCCCGTCGATGCCCTCGCGCAGGAGCTTCCACAGCATGTTGCAGAAGGTCATCACCGCGCCGACCGGAAGCCCGTCCGAACGCGTGAAGCTCCGCCCGCGCGCCTGCGCGGCTTTGAACATGGCGAAATAGGCGCGGAAAATATAGGACGAGCCGTCGACCAGGAAGACATGGTCGCCGCGCTTGGACGGCTTGGGGGTCTTTGGCTGCGGGGGCATTGGAAAGCCACGATGCCGAAGAGCCGCCTTCCCGACAACCCTATTCGACGACTTCTCCCCGCGAGCCGGGGAGAGGGACTACTCCGCGGGCTGCAGCGCGGACCGGCGCGGCCGCTCTAAGCGGAGCCATGCCGGCCGTTCGAACAGGAACCCGAGCCGGGTGCCGCGCACCAGCCAATGGAGAACGAGCGGTCCGGCGAGCGCGGCGGCGGTCGTGATCAGCGCTACCGTGCCAAGATCGGGGATGAGTCCGGTCTTGATGAGCGCGATCCGCGTTGCCGCCATCGGCAGGAAAAAGGCGAGATAGATCACCAGCGATTTTTCGCCCATATAGCGCACGGCGTCGAACAGCCGCGCGTCGGCCAGGAAAACCGCCAACGCCACCACCGACGCCACACCGAGGAAGCCGAGCACGAGCGACAACAACGGCAGCGTCGCCCAGCCATGGGCGACGAACGCCGCGTTCAGCACCGCCCACAGCGCGAAGCCGCCGAGCGCGATCAGCCGATGCGCGCGCACCCTGTCCGCGAATGCGAACACATAGTCCGCGAGCCAGTAGCCGGCGAAGAAATAGACGTAGCGGGCGGCGAATTCGTCGATCGCCACCCAGCCGGTTTCAATCGGCGCGATTTCGAGCGCGGCGGCCGCGGCGAACACCAGAAGCGGCGGAACCTTGCGCAGGAGCTTGGTGACCGCGAAGAACATCGCGAGCACATAGATGAACCACATCAGACCGAACGGATCGATGAAGGAGGTCAGGTAGAATTTGAGTACGCCGAGCGCGCCCATCTCGTCGGCGAAAGCCGGCGCCTTGAGGGCGAATTGGATCGTGAGCCAGAGCACGTAGAAATAGGCAAAATGCGCGACGCGCTGGTCGAGGAAGCTCCGCCAGTCGCGGTCGATCACGCGGGCGAGGAAGAGACCGGAGACGAGAAAGAAATCGGGCATCCGGAAGGGAGTCGTGAAACTCACGAGCGCGTGCATCCAGCTGGTGGCGCCGGTGGCGGCCTCGACGCCGAGCGTCGAATGCCAGGTCACCACCATGACGATGCAAAAGCCCTTGGCGTAATCGACCCAGTCGATCCGTCCGGGATGACTGGTTGGGGCATTCATGGTTGCCTCCGAATCCGGCGCCTGTCCCATTTCGGGACTGAACCGAGCTGCTCGCCCCGTACTCGCAAGCGGCGTGCCGGTTGGCCCCGCTTTGACCGCCCCGGTTTCGCCCGCTATGCCGCGCGGGGCCGCGAATTCGGCCTATCAAGCACGCCAGGATGACCAATCCCTTTCGCGAACCGCTTCCCGTCGATGCTGCGCTTCCTGGCCTGAAACAGGCGCTCGCCGCCGGGCGCGCGGCCGTGCTCATCGCCCCGCCCGGCGCGGGCAAGACCACGCGCGTTCCGCTCGCGCTCCTGGACGAGTCCTGGGCCGCGGGGAGGCGCATACTGGTACTGGAGCCGCGCCGCCTCGCCGCCCGCGCCGCCGCCGCGCGCATGGCCAAAAGCCTCGGTGAGGAGGTCGGCGAGACCGTGGGCTTGCGCGTGCGCTTCGGCTCCAAGGTCTCGCGTCGCACGCGCATCGAGATCATCACCGAAGGCGTCTTCACCCGCCTCGTGCTCGACGATCCCGAATTGAAGGGCGTCGCCGCCGTCCTGTTCGACGAGTTTCACGAACGCTCGCTCGATGCCGATCTTGGCCTGGCGCTCGCCCTCGACGCCCAGCGCGGCCTCCGCGATGATCTCCGCCTCCTCGCCATGTCGGCGACCATCGATGGCGTGCGGGTGGCGAGCCTCCTCGGCGACGCGCCGGTGATCGAAAGCAAGGGCCGCGCATTTGCGGTCGAGGCCCATTATCTCGGCCGCGACGCGCGGACCCCCATCGAGCGGCAGGTAGTGGACGCGATCACGCGCGCTCTCGCCGACGAGAAGGGTTCGGTCCTCGCCTTCCTGCCGGGCGCCGCCGAGATTCGCCGCGCCGCCGATCTTCTGTCGGAGCGCCTCAAGGATTCATCCGTCGATATCGTGCCGCTCTATGGCGCCCTCGATGCCGAGATCCAGGACCGCGCCATCGCGCCCGCGCCCGCCCACCGCCGCAAGGTGGTGCTCGCGACCTCGATCGCCGAGACCTCACTCACCATCGAAGGCGTCAGGATCGTGATCGACTCGGGGCTCTCCCGCGTGCCGCGCTACGAGCCGGCGGTGGGTCTCACCCGGCTCGAGACCGTGCGGGTGTCGCGCGCCTCCGCCGACCAGCGCCGCGGCCGCGCCGGACGCACCGAGCCGGGCGTCTGCTATCGGTTATGGGACGAGGCCGAGACGCGGAGCCTCGCCCCCTTCTCGACGCCGGAGATTCTGGCCGCCGACTTGTCCCGCCTCGTGCTCGATCTCGCCGCCTGGGGCGTTGCCGATCCCCAATCGCTCTCCTGGCTCGATCCGCCGCCGGCGGCCGCACTTGCCGAGGGGCGCGCACTCCTCCTCGAGCTTCATGCGATCGACGCGCAAGGCCGCGTCACCGCCCGCGGCGGGAAGCTCGCGAAATTGCCGTTGCCGCCGCGTCTTGCGGCCATGGTGGTCGCGGCGGCGGAGGAGAACGAGGCGCTCCTCGCCGCCGAGATCGCGACGGTGATCTCCGAACGCGGCCTCGGCGGCGACGACATCGACCTCTCCCACCGGGTGGAGAATTTCCGCCGCGACCGCTCGCGCCGCATCGAGGAGTCCCGCCGGCTCGCCCGCCGCTGGGCGGAAGAAGCGGGCGGCGCCTTGCGCGCGAGCGCGCCCGCCCGCGCCGGCAGCCTGCTCGCGCTCGCCTTCCCGGACCGCATCGCCAAGGCGAGAGCGGGCAAGGCGGGCGAGTTCCTGCTCGCCAATGGCCGCGGCGCCAGGCTCGATCCCGCCCATGCGTTCGCGCGCGAAGAGTATCTTTCCGTCGCCGAGATCGCGGGGAGCGCCGGTGGTGGACGCATCCTGCTCGCCGCGAGAATCGATGAAACCGATCTCGAACGCCGCTTCACCGATCGCATCGTGGAAGCGAACGAGACAGCCTTCGACGAGAAATCGTCGGCCTTGCGCTCCCGTGCCGTTCGCCGCCTCGGCGAGCTGGTGCTCACGGAACGGCCGTTGCGGGTCGAGGCGGGCATGGATTCCGCCCGCGCGCTCACGCAAGCGGCGGCGGTACACGGCATCGATCGATTGCCGTGGACGCAGAATCTGCGCCAATGGCTCGACCGGGTGCGTTTTCTCCATCGTCTCGAAGGCGATCCCTGGCCCGATCTCTCCGACGCGCATCTGGCGGCAACGGCGATCGATTGGCTCGTGCCGGCGCTCGCCGGCAAGACCTCGCTCGCAGAGGTGAGGAGCGAGGACCTCGCGCGTGCGCTGCACCTGCTGCTGGCGCGCCCGCTTTCACGCCGGCTGGAGAAGGAAGCGCCCTCTCATTTCATTGCCCCCACCGGCTCGCGCCTGGCGATCGACTATGGGCCCGAGGAGGGACCCGCGCTCTCGATCCGGGTGCAGGAACTCTTCGGCCTCGATCTCCACCCGAGGATAGCGAACGGGCGAATGCCGCTCACCCTCGCCCTCAATTCTCCGGCCGGACGGTCGATTCAGGTGACGCGCGATCTTCCCGCCTTCTGGCGCGGCTCATGGGCGGAGGTCCGGCGCGAGATGCGCGGCCGTTATCCGAAACATCCCTGGCCGGAGGATCCGCGCACCGCCGCGCCCACCCGCCGCGCCAAACGGCGGCGCGGGTGAAGTTCATTCGGATTGAGACGGTCCCATTGAGCGGCCGTTTACCATCGCCGGATTCTCATCCCTGCATTTACCCGCTGTTGCCCGCGCCGGTCGCAGGATGTGCGGATTGGGATCAGGCCGATGCTCAAAGCCGTCCTCTTCATCGCCGGGCTCGCCGTCGCCATCGCGCTGACGGCGCCGAGCTACGTCTTGCGCTTGTTCGAGCGCGGCCAGGACAGCGCGGTCGCCCGACCGTCGGCCGTGAGCACTCCCGTAGCCGCGAATGTGGACCACGGCGGCATCATGCGGATTCCGGCCGACCGCAACGGCCACTACCTCTCCGACATCGATGTCAACGGCCGCACCCTCAACGCGGTGGTCCATACCGGCGCGACGCTGGTGATTCTCCGCTACGAGGACGCCCGCGCGCTCGGCCTGGTGTTCCCGGGCGATCGCTTCGACGTCGGCATTCGCACCGCCAATGGTGACGGCAAGGCGCACCGGATCGAGCTGCGCTCGGTACGGATTGGCCCGATCACCCTCAATCAAGTCGAGGGACTGGCGGTGGAGCAAGGCGCGCTCACCACCAACCTGCTCGGCATGAGTTTTCTGAAGCGCCTTTCCCGCTTCGAGGTCCAGCGCGGCACGCTCGTGCTCGAGCGCTAGGATTAACGCCCGAAAGCTCCTCTTCCCGCCCGCTTTCGTGCTATGTGGCGCCCGCGGTCCGGCCGCTTCGGCCCGCCCCGGATGCTCCGATGTTTCCGCCGCCGAAACCCGCGCTTCAGCCCGATCGTGCCGCCCGTGAATCCGGACCTATGGTCAAGGCCACGGGCTTTCGCGAATACGACGCGCGCTGGCTACTCGACAAGGAAATCAATCTCTTGGGCATCGAGGCCCTCGGCCTTGGCCTCGGCACGCTCTTTCGCGAGCTCGGCGTCGATCCGCATGTGGTCGTCGGCCACGATTACCGTTCCTATTCCGAATCGGTGAAGGGCGCGCTGATCAAGGGTCTTGTGGCCGCGGGTGCGCGCGTGAAGGACATCGGGCTCGCGCTGACGCCCATGGCTTATTACGCGCAATTCGCCCTCGATGTTCCCTGCGTCGCCATGGTCACCGCCTCCCACAACGAAAACGGCTGGACTGGGGTGAAGATGGGCGCGGCCCGGCCGCTCACCTTCGGACCGGACGAGATCGGCCGGCTGAAAGAGATCGTGCTCGGTGGAATGTCCAAGGCCCGCGAGGGCGGCGCCTATGAATTAGTGCCGGGCTTCGCCGAACGCTATATGGCGGACCTGACGGAGCGCCCGAAGCTTACGCGCAAGCTCAAGGCGGTGGTCGCCTGCGGCAACGGCACCGCCGGCGCCTTCGCGCCCCGGGTGCTCGCCGCGGTCGGCTGCGAGGTGGTGCCGCTCGATTGCGAGCTCGACTGGAACTTCCCGAAATACAATCCCAATACCGAAGACCTGAAGATGCTGCACGCGCTCCGCGACGAAGTGCTGCGCGCCAAGGCCGACGTGGGGCTCGCCTTCGACGGCGACGGCGACCGCTGCGGGGTCGTCGACGACGAGGGCGAGGAGATTTTCGCCGACAAGGTCGGCGTCATGCTGGCGCGCGAACTGTCGGCGCTGAACAAGGGCGGCACCTTCGTGGTCGACGTGAAGTCGACCGGCCTTTTCCTCACCGACCCGGTGCTGAAAGCGAACGGCGCCAAGGCCGATTACTGGAAGACCGGCCATTCCTACATCAAGCGCCGCGTCGCCGAATTGAAAGCGGTCGCGGGATTCGAGAAGTCCGGGCATTTCTTCTTCAATCCGCCGGTCGGGCGCGGCTATGACGACGGGCTGGTGGCGGCGCTCGCGGTCTGCGACATGCTCGACCGCAATCCGGGAAAGAAGATGTCGGATTTGCGCCGCGCGCTGCCCGAGACTTGGGGCTCGCCGACCATGTCGCCGCACTGCGCCGATGAGGTGAAATACGGCATCGTGGAGAAGATCGTCCACCGCTTCGAGACGGCGAAGAAAGAGAGCGAGAAGGTCGCCGGCCAGGCGATCCGCGACCTCGTCACCGTCAACGGCGTGCGGGTGACGGTCGAGGACGGCACCTGGGGCCTGGTACGCGCGTCCTCCAACAAGCCCGAACTGGTGGTGGTGGTCGAAAGCCCGGTGAGCGAGCAGCGGATGCGTGAGATGTTTCAGGCGCTCGACCAGACGATCCGCCGGCATCCCGAAGTCGGCGAGTACAATCAGAAAATCTGATGCTTGGCCGGCGCTAGGCGCGGCGAAGTGTCGTCGTCAGGGCACCCGGGCGATGGTGGCAGCCATGCGTGGGCGCAGATAGATTTTGTCCTTGAGCGAGATTGCGCCGGTAATCACGTAACCGATCGGCGGCGTGTAATCGTAGCTCGCCTCCGCCCACACCAGGGTCGTGCTCGCGACATTGAGCCCGGTGGGCAGGGTGACCGCCGAATTCACCGCCCGCGCATTGGTCTGATAGGCGTCGCTCCAGGCGATCTTGGCGACGCCCTGGGCATCGATGGTGACGCTCGAGATGATGATTTTCAGCGTAGTGGTCGGGTAGGGCGCCAGGACGGACGCGGCGGCGCCGAAAATGGTCTGAATCTCGGCGTTGGTGATGCTGGAGTCCTGGGATGTGAGATCTCCGACCGTACGGGCGACTTGGGTCGCCTTGCGCTTGATGGTGATCGCCTGAGTGATCTCGGACCCGGCGAGGAAGAGCGTGAGCATGATCGGAAGGATCACCGCGAACTCGACCGCCGACACGCCGCGAGGGTCGCGGACGAGCCGGGCGAGTTTCGTGAGAATTCCGGTTTGCCGATCAGCTGTCATGGTCGTGTCTCTTGGGGTTACTCGTTTTGGACCGTGCGGCCGCCATCAGCAGGGAGTCGCGCCATAGGGCTCGTTGCGGAAGGCCGCAGTCGACATCAAGAGGCGCTTGCCGCTCGGCAAGTCGGCCATATCGAGCCCGAAGTAGCGGACGAAGGTCGGCCATTCGTAGACGACGCGCACGATGACGATGTCGCACGCCACGCCGGGGTTGTAGCCGAAGGCGGAAGTGTCGACGTTGCCGTTATTGTCGAGCGGCTTCGACAGATTGGCCCCGCCGAAGCTCGAATATTTCTGCACGTCGATCTTGACGTTGGCCTGGCAATCGAAAAGCGCGAGCAGGCGATTGCAGACCTCGTTCTTGAACTTGGTTTGATCGAACCCCCCGTTCTGTGCCTGGCCGGTCAGGATGAGCCGGGACGAATCGGCGACCGCGGTTTCGAGCACCTGGCCGGCAAAGAACACGAGCGCGATCTCGATGATCGCGAACAGGAGCGCCAGAAACGGGATGACGACGATACCGAACTCGATCAGCGTCGACCCGTCTTCGCGGCGCGTGAGCTTTCGAGCGAATCGCGCCAGTTTACGCCCGGCGCGGCTAGAGGCGGGGAACAGTGAGATTTTTCCACTCATGGCAACGACTACCCGAAGACTGGCGGAAAATCGCCACGCGTCTGTAAGGGTTCTAGCGGATGCGGCTTGACGAAGAGTTGCGACGCAAATCCAGTCGCAACGGATGGGATTTACCCCGCGTCAACCTTGATTCGAACCGTTCGCTGGTACGAGCCTTGAAGCTCTATTTCGCCGTGGCCGACTGGTTGGTGGCATGGCCGTTGCGAGTGCCGATCTGATTGATCACGCCATCGAAAAAAGCCGGGGCATCGCCGAGAACAGTGGAGCGCTCGCAACGCGGCGCGCAGCTCCAGGTCTCGCGGTCGACCCCGCGATAGACCGTCACCATGCCGTCCCGGGGCGCCGCGACCTTGACGCTGTGCTCGGCGAGCACGGCGCCGCGGGCGTCGAGAGCGATGATGTTCGTGGTGCCATAACCCTTGCCGGTCACGACCAGTAACCCGCCCGTTTGCAAGGTTCCGTCGGCAACCGCCGGATTGCCGATGACGACGCTCGCAACCCGTTCGGGCAGTCGCAGGATCTTCGCCTGGTCGAGTACCACGCTAACCGTGTCGGCCGCGGCCGCGCACGGCATCAGAGCGAAAGCGAGCAAGCAGGAGAAGGCGAGAATGGGTCGCGAAGCGGACTTCGTCACGGGTTCGTCCTCATGACGTGGCTACGCCGCAACCACACTGCCGCGGCAGGACCGGACCAAGTTCGACATTCGCGGAAAATGGTGAACGAAATGCAAATGCGCCGCTCGGAAACGTTCGGCTTCACCGCGGCTGGACCCTTCGGGCCGGCATTGATCCGATTCGATCTATTTGAAAAGAATTGCAGATAGTCGTCTCGAGTCGGAGAGCGCAATCTTTCGTTAACCAGCGATCGTCCGGACGATGACCGGTTCTTTATTCGGTCGGCTTAACGGCGCCGCAAGCGATGGATCCTATGTTTCCGCTGCGGCACCGAACGGGAACGAGACGAAATCCCGGGGGACCGAAGCGCAAAGCAGAGACAACTGGTTCAAAAGGAGCCTCGCCATGAAGACCCTGAAGAGCCTCACTCGTTTCGTGAAGGACGAGTCCGGCGCCACCGCCATCGAGTACGGCCTGATTGCGGCCTGCATTTCGGTCGCGATCATCACAGTCGCGACGAGCGTGGGATCCAAGCTTAACTCGACCTTCACCCAGGTCCAAAACGCCCTCAAGTGAGCGGCGCACGCGCCGCTTGCCGGGAAAGCCTCGGCCGCGCCGGGGCCTTTCTCGTTGCGGGAGGAATCGGTCGATTTTCGTCCCTCGGAATGCTTAAAATCGTCGTTTCTCCGTAAAGCGGATCATAAAACCATCCGTGTATATCCTAACCCGCAGCCGGGAGAACTCGGCGAAGTAGGGAGTAGAAAAAATGATTTTGCGCAAGTTCCTCCGCGACGAGTCCGGCGCCACCGCCATCGAATACGGCCTCATCGCTGCCTGCATTTCGATCGCGATCATCACGGTCGCGACGAGCGTGGGCTCCAAGCTCAACTCGACCTTCACCCAGGTCGATAGCGCTCTCAAGTAATCGGAAGAGTCCACGGGATCGCGGAAGACCCCGGCACACCGGGGTCTTCCGCGGACCGTATTGATCGCACTTCACTTTCGTCCATTTCCATTTCTTTTGTTGCGATTCACCGAACGCTCAGAGTTTCGGATTAAGCCCATCCGGATCGATGTGAGCCGGGCCGATCCGGCTCCCGGTAGAAAGACGGCGCAATGGTCCGCGAGCTTGTGGTGCTCGGTCTATTCCCGGCCGCGATGGCTTTCGCGGCCTCGAGCGACCTCGTCAGCATGACGATCTCGAATCGGCTGTCGCTCGCCCTGGCCGCGGCCTTCTTCCTGGTCGCGGCGATCATCGGCATGCCGGTCGCCGAAGTGGGGCGCCATGTCCTCGCCAGTCTCCTCGTCCTCGCCGTTGCATTCGGATTCTTCACCCGCGGCTGGATCGGCGGGGGCGATGCCAAGCTCGCGGCCGCGACCGCGCTTTGGCTCGGCTTTGCCCATCTCATGGACTATCTCATCGTGTCCGCCCTCGTGGGCGGCGCGCTCACGATCCTGCTGCTCGAGGCGCGCAAGCTGCCGCTGCCGCGGGCGCTTGCGGGAACGCCCTGGATCGCTCGCCTGCACGCGGTCGATTGCGGCATTCCCTATGGCATCGCGCTCGCCGTTGCCGGGCTCGTGGTCTATCCCGAGACCGTATTCATGCGGGCGCTCGCCGGCTGACCCTCCGAAGCGCCGGGCGAGACGATTAAATTCGGATACGGCTCATTAACCATAATTTGACGTTTGGCTGTTGCAATGCGGCCTGAACAAGCCGCCCAGCCGCGTTGATTCTTGGGAAGTGAGCGTATGAGAGCCGCCCGTATCGTCGTCCTTGGTGTCGCCCTCTCGGCCGGAGGACTGGCCTTCATGCTTGCCGGCGGGGAGAAGGTCCCCGCTCCGGTCCAGATCGTGCAGCCGGCCTCGGAGGTCGTCGACATCCTCGTCGCGAAGTCCGACATCGGCGTCGGTCGTTCGGTTTCGAACGAAGACATGAGCTGGCAACCCTGGCCGATCAAGGCCGCCGGACCTCTGTTCATCCGCAAGAGCGCGCGGCCGAACGCGATCGAGGATCTCAAGGGTTCCGTTGCGCGGGCTCCCTTCGTCGCCGGCGAGCCGATCCGTGAACAGAAGCTCGTCAAGGCCGACGGTTCGGGTTTCATGTCCGCGATCCTGCCGGCCGGCATGCGCGCCGTCTCGACCGAAATCTCGGCCGAGACCGGCGCCGGCGGATTCATCCTGCCGAACGACCGGGTGGACGTGATCCTGATCCGCCGCACCGAATCCCAGGGCAAGGGCGGCGGCGAAGGTTTCGTCAGTGAAACCATCCTGCGCAATGTCCGCGTGCTCGCGATCGACCAGACCGTCGAGGAGAAGAACGGACAGAAGGTCGTGGTCGGAAAAACCACGACGCTCGAATTGAGCGCGCGCCAGACCGAGACGCTCGCGCTTTCGCGCCAGCGCGGCACTCTCTCGCTCGCGTTGCGTAGTCTCGCCGATGCCAAGCCCGCCAGTAGGTCCGACACCGACGAGGATCAACACACGCTGCACGACAGCACGCTGACAATTTGGCGCGGCGTCGACCCCGAGAACTGGAGCTGCGGCCAAAGCTGCGTGCGCGGCCATGGCGTTTCGTCCGTCCCAAGCAATAAATAGCGGCGCATTCGACGGAGATCATTCGATGTTTGATACGTTCGCGACGGCCATCCGGCTCAAAGCCACCGCCGTCGTCCTCCTCATCGCCATTGCCGCGGTGGCGTCGTCGATGCCCACGCGAGCGATGGATGAGAAGGCGTTCAAGCGCGCCAACGCAGGCATGACCGGCGCCCACTTCCTGGCTCTCGGAATCGGGAAGTCCGGGGTCGTCGATCTTCCGCGCGATGCCAAGGACGTGCTCGTGGCCAATCCGGCAATTGCCAACGCCGTCATGCGCTCGGCGCGGCGCGCGTATCTCATCGGCGTGGCCGCCGGCCAGACCAGCGTGATCTTCTTCGATTCTGAAGGCCGCCAGCTGGCCGCTTACGACATCGAGGTCGGTCGCGACGCCTCGGGCGTGCGCGAAGCCTTGAAGAAGATGATGCCGAACTCGTCGGTCAAAGTCGACTCCATCAACGACAGCCTTGTGCTCTCCGGCGAGGTCGCCAATGCCGCCGACGCGCGAAGCGCGGTCGATACCGCCGCCCGTCTCGTCGGCGATGAAAAGAAGGTGGTCAATGGGCTCATCATCAGGGGCAAGGAACAGGTACTCCTCAAGGTCACGGTTGCCGAGGTTCAGCGCAGCATCATCAAGCAGCTCGGCATCGACTTGAACGGCGTCAGCGTCGCGGTCGGTTCCGCGGTGCTGGATTTCCAGATCGACAATCCCTTCACAGTGCAGAATCAGACCATATCGAACACTTTCTTCAAGCCGTCGTACAATTTGCCGGCGGGGGGCACGATCTCGGCGACGCTGCGCGCCATGGAGCAATCCGGCGTGATGCGTACGCTCGCCGAGCCCAACCTCACCGCGATCTCGGGCGAGTCCGCGAAGTTCCTCGCCGGCGGAGAATTCCCGATTCCGGCCGGACAGACTTGCGACGCCACGACCGTGCCGCCGACCTGTCAGATTTCAGTTCAGTTCAAGCAATTCGGCGTCGGTCTCGAATTCACGCCCGTGGTGCTCGGTGAAGGCCGCATCAGCCTCCGGGTCGCGACCGAGGTGAGCGAGCTGTCGGCGGAGGGCGCGATCAAGTTTTCCAACGTCAACATCCCCTCGCTGAAGGTGCGGCGCGCGAATTCGACTGTCGAGCTCCCGTCCGGTGGAGCGCTGGTCCTCGCCGGCCTCATTCAGGACCAGACCAAGCAGAACATCAATGGCGTCCCCGGGCTCATGAACCTTCCCATACTGGGCACGCTGTTCAGGAGCCGCGACTATCAGGCGGGACAGACTGAACTCATGATCCTGGTGACGCCTTATGTGGTGAAGGCGACCGCGCGGCAGGATCTCTCCCGCCCCGACGATGGCTTCGCCGATCCCGCGGATCCGGCAACCATCCTGCTCGGCCGGCTGAATCGAATCTACGGCGGTCCCGGCACGTCCGGTGAGCAGCGCACCTACCACGGCAGCTACGGTTTCATAATCGATTGAGGGCTTGAGGGCTAGGGAGCGAGTGATGCAGAATGTCAGCGGACAAAACAGCGACAAGCGCGCGCTTTTGTGCGTCCTCGCGTTTACGCTCCTTGCCGGCGGTTGCAACACCGACCGGACAATC
>JAHFPO010000034.1 GCA_023266695.1 Hyphomicrobiales bacterium
CGATCGCATGCTCGTGCTCCCGCTCTATCCGCAATATGCGGCGGCGACCACCGCCACCGTCTGCGACAAGCTGTTCGAGACGCTCGCGAAAATGCGCTGGCAGCCGACGCTCCGGGTGGTGCCGCCTTATTACGACGACCCGGTCTATATCGAAGCGGTGGCGACGATGCTCGAAGCCGCGCTCGCAAAACTCTCATGGAAACCCGAAGTGATCCTCGCCTCCTTCCACGGGGTGCCGGAGGACTACGTGCGAAAGGGCGATCCCTATGGGCGCCATTGCGCCGAAACCGCGCGGCTCATCGGCGAGCGGCTCAAGCTCGACGGCAAGCGCTTCCGCATGACCTTCCAGTCGCGCTTCGGACGCGCCAAGTGGCTGGAGCCCTATACCGACGAGACGGTGCGCGCGCTCGCCGAAGCGGGCGTCAGGAATCTCGCGGTGGTGACGCCGGGCTTTTCCGCCGATTGCCTGGAGACCCTGGAGGAGATCGCCGGGGAGAATGCCGAAATCTTCCGCCACCACGGCGGCAAGAATTTCCACGCCGTTTGCTGTCTCAATGATTCCGAAGCCGGCATGGGCGTGATCCGCCATCTCGTCGAGCGCGAACTTTCAGGCTGGGTCTGACGACGGCGGGCGGGGATTCGACGTCAGGCGACGCCGATCCTGAGCAAATCGTGGAAGTGGACGAGGCCCACCGGCTTTGCGTTCTCGACCACGAACAGGGCCGTGATCTTCTCCGCATTGAGGTGTTCGAGCGCCTCGCCGGCGAGCTGATCGGGCCGGATCGACCTCGGATTCTTCGTCATCACATCGTCCACGGAACTTGCGAGCAGATCATCGCGCATGTGACGGCGGAGATCGCCGTCGGTGACGATGCCGATGAGGCGGCCGCCCGCATCGACCACGCCGACGCAACCGAAGCCCTTCGACGTCATTTCGACGATGGCGTCGGTCATGCGCGTGCCGCGCTTGACCAACGGCACCTTCGCGCCCTTGTGCATCAAGTCGCGCACGAATGTGAGGCTCGCGCCCAACCGGCCGCCCGGATGCAGCGCCTTGAAGTCGAGCGCGGTGAAGCCGCGGCTTTCGAACAGCGCCACCGCAAGCGCATCGCCGAGCGCGAGCTGCATCAGCGTCGAGGTGGTCGGCGCCAGGCCGAGCGGACAGGCCTCGCGCGCCGCCGGCAAGATGAGGGCCACGTCGGCGGCATTGGCGAGGCTGGAGTCCAGGCTCGCCGTCACCGCGATCAGCGCGACGCGGAAGCGCTTGGCATAGTCAAGGAGGTCCTTGAGCTCGACCGTTTCGCCCGACCACGAGAGGGCGATGATGACATCGTCGCGGCTGATCACCCCGAGGTCGCCGTGACTCGCCTCGCCGGGGTGGACGAAATAGGCGGGCGTTCCGGTCGAGGCGAGGGTGGCGGCGATCTTGCGGCCGACATGGCCGCTCTTGCCCATGCCGGTGACGACGACGCGGCCCGCGGCCGAGCGGATTTTCTCGACCGCCGCGACGAAGGTATCGCCCAGCCCGTCCGCGATGGCCGTGGATAAGGCGCCAAGCCCCGCCGCTTCGGTCTCCAGCGTCCGCAACGCGGAACGCACGAGATCCGATGACGCTTCCGTGCCCATAGCCCTGCGGTTTTTCGGGCCGGCCATGCGGCGGACCTCCCTTTTCCCAAGGATTTTCATAGCACGGACGGGGGCCGGGAGGCGACTCGTCCCCAGTGGAAAAGGGTCCGTTAACCATGCCCGTTTTAACTTCGTTAACCACGCCGGAACCGAGAGACATTGCCATTGCCGCGCCTCAGCCAAGCCGCACGTGCGTGCGCGAGCCTCGCGCTCGCCCTCATCGTCTGTGCCGCGGTGGCGGCCTTCGGCGCCGGGGAGGGCGACGATCAGGTGAAGCCCAAGCTTCGCCAGACGCTCGTTCCGGCATCGGGTATCCGCACCGTTTCGAGCGCTACTCCCGCCAATAGCCGCCCCGGCGAGGCGCTCTACGGCTCGCCCCCCGGTTCCGGCGCCGGCGAAACGGGCTACATCTCTACCCATTTTCCGATCCGCCGCGCCAAGAAGGGCAAGAAGACGCCTCAGCCCAAGACCGTTACCGCTGCCGCATCGGTGCGTGCGACACCGGTTGCGGGCGCGGGTGCGACCGCCGGCCTCGCGACCCGCAGGCCATCTCGCTCCACCAAGGTCGAGGACGATCCCTATGGTCCGGTCGGCGTGCGGACCGGCAGCTTCCTCACGAAGCCGAGCCTGGAACTCTCGGAAGGCTACGACGACAATCCGTTTCGGACCGCAAATCGGCAGGGCTCCCGCTTCACCACGGTCGTCGCCAAAGTCGACACGCGCTCGCAATGGTCGCGCCACGAGCTCGGCCTCGATCTGCGCGGCGCCTACACGACCTATTCCGACGTGTCGAACAACGACCGCCCGGAGGCGGAAGCCAAATTGCGCGGGCGCTTCGACGTCAATTCCAGGAGCCGCATCGAGCTCGAGGGGAAAGCCTCGCTCACGACCGCGGCCGCCGGCACTCCCGACTCCATCACCTCGGCCGTGCGCCCGCCCAATATCTATACTTTCGGAGGCTCGCTCGGGTTCGTGCAGCGCTTCAACCGTTTCGAGCTGGGCCTGCGCGGCAGCGTCGAGCGCAGCACCTACGAAAACGCGAAACTGATCTCGGGCGCGATCGATGACCTCTCCGACCGCAACTACACCTCCTATGGGGGGAAGCTGCGCGGCGGCTACGAGGTGACGCCGGGCATCAAGCCGTTCGTCGAGGCGGGTGTCGACACCCGCGTGTTCGATCACGAGATCGATTTCGGCGGAGTCCGCAGAGGCTCCGATGGAGTCGCCGCGCGCGCGGGTGTCCAGTTCGAGCGCAAGGGATTGCTCACCGGCGAGGCCTCGGCCGGCT
Organism: Hyphomicrobiales bacterium; assembly: GCA_023266695.1. Lineage (GTDB taxonomy): Bacteria > Pseudomonadota > Alphaproteobacteria > Rhizobiales > Xanthobacteraceae > JAUSIF01. The sequence continues at coordinate 2,915 of JAHFPO010000034.1, forward strand.
TCACGCGGCGCAGCTACCACGACCCGAATCTTCCGGATATCTCCGGATTGATCATGGATTCCTCGCTGGTGTGGCAGGCGACGGGGCTCACCAAGGTTACGCTCAAGGCGAATTCGGAAATCGACGAGACCAGGCTCACCGGCGCTTCGGGCCTGTTCAAGCGCGAGGCCAAGATCACCGTCGAGCATGCTTTCCGGCGCTGGCTCGTCGGCTCGGTAAGCGCCGCCTATGGGCTCGAGGATTATCGCGGCGTCGACCGCCTCGATCAACGGCTCGGGCTCTCGGCCGCGCTCACCTATCATTTGAACCGTTCGTTCGCGCTCAAGGGTGAGCTGCGCCACGAGCGTCTCCATTCCAACGTGCCCGGCGAGGACTATACGGCGAACATCGTGCTCGTCGGTCTACGGCTGCAACGCTGAGCGGATGGCCGGGCAATATATTTCCGGCCCGATTCGGAATAGACTGCGCCGCGCCTGCAAGACGATTCATCCCCGAGAGCCGCCGCGATGGAATCATGACCCGCGCCGCCGCAACATCCGCCATCCGCCGCGGGATGAGCGCTCTCCTTGGCGGCGCTCTCGTCGCAATGAGCGTCTCGCTCGCGCCGGCGAACGCGCGAGATGCGGAGGATCGTTTCAACGTCTTCGTCACGCGCGACATGTCCCAGAGCCGGCCTCCCGAGGGCGCCGGCCATCCGCTCATGACGCCCGAGGCGATTCTCACGGCAACCGCGAATTTCGAGCAGTGCATCGCCTCGCTGTGGCCGCAGGCCGCCGCGCGCCGGGTTTCGCGCCGCACCTTCGAGATGGCGACGCGCGGGCTCGAGCCCGAGCTCCGCATCATGGTGCTCTTGGATTCGCAACCCGAATTTTCAAAACCGATCTGGGAATATCTCGACATCCTGGTGAGCGACGACCGCATCGCCACGGGAAAAGAGGCCGTTGCCCAGAACCGCGCGACATTCGAGGCGGTGGAGAAGGCCTACGGCGTCGACCGCTACATCATCGCGGCCATCTGGGGCATCGAGTCGAACTATGGCAAGGAGATCGGCGAACGCCCGGTCGTGCGCTCGACGGCGACGCTCGCCTGCATCGGCCGGCGGCAGAACTATTTCCGCGAGGAATTTCTCTCGACGCTGGAAATCCTGGAGCGCGGCGATGTGCCGCTCGAGCATCTCAAGGGTTCCTGGGCCGGCGCCTTCGGCCCGACCCAGTTCATGCCGACCTCGTTCAAGCGCTACGCGGTCGATTTCGACGGCGATGGCAGGCGCAACGTGGTCGACTCGATCCCCGACGTGATCGCCTCGACCGCGAACAACTTGAAGCTCGATGGATGGCAGTCCGGTGCGACCTGGGGCTACGAAGTGACGCTGCCGGGGAACTTCGATTTTCTCCATGTCGACCGCTCGATCCGCAAGACGCTCAAGGAATGGGAAGCGCTGGGCGTCAGGCGCGTCGGCGGCAAACCGTTCCCGCGCCCGGGCGATCAGGGATTCCTCCTGCTTCCGGCAGGCGCGCGCGGACCCGCCTTCGTGATGGTCAATAATTTCCGGGTGCTGATGAAGTACAATCCGGCCGAGGCCTATGCGCTGGCCATCGGCTACCTCGCCGACCGCATCCGCGGTGGCGAGCCGCTGGTGCAGCCCTGGCCGCGCGACGAGCTGCCCATATCGCGCACCGAGCGGATCGAGCTGCAGCAACGGCTCGCCGCGCTTGGCCACGACGTCGGCGAGGCCGACGGGATATTGGGCGCCCGGACGCGATCCGCGATCCGAAATTTCCAGGTGAGAGCGGGTCTGGTGCCCGACGGATTTGCGAACGTGAAGCTGCTGGAGCGCTTGCGCCGGGGCCATTGAGCCCCGATCCGGTCGGGGCCTTGAAATGGCCGCGAAACTCGGCCATCGCTAGATCGACGCCGAGTATTGGCACCGAGAGATGGCCCGCTTCGTTCTCGTCCGCACCCTGATTGCCGTCGCCGTCCTGGCGGGCGCCTTGTCCGTTGCGACTGAGCGCGCCCACGCGCAGAGTGACGACCGCTACTTCATGTTGCGCGATCCGTTCCGCCGCAGCACCCCGTTCTACTCTTCCCCGTCCGATCGCGACCTCTTACCGAAACCGACCGTGGTCGAGCCGCCTTCCGATCAGCCGGTCGGGGTCGCCTATGGTTCGACCGCCGACGCCGAGAAGGCGCGCACGACGCCCGTGACCGAATTTGTGCTGGTGTTCGGCGACACTTTGGCCGACCAGCTCGCGCAAGGGCTCGCCGATGCCTTCATCGCCGACCGGCCGGAAGTCGCCGTCATCAAGAAGACGAAGGCCAGCACCGGCTTCGTGCGCGCCGACTTTTACGACTGGCCGGCGCAGGTGCCGGCCTTGCTCACGGCGGAAAAAGCGAGCGCAGTCGTGATCATGCTGGGCGCCAACGATCGCCAGCCGCTGCGTGACGAAAGCGGCGTTCACGAACTGCGCTCCGATCGCTGGCGCGAACTCTTTGGCAAGCGCGTGGAGGACACGCTCACCCGCCTGAAGGAAAAGGGAGTTCCGGTTTTTATCGTCGGCCTGCCCGCGATGCGCAGCCCGCGGCTTTCCACCGACATGGAATATTTCAACGACATCCTGCGCGAACGGGCGGAGAAGACGGGCGCGTACTTTGTCGACATCTGGGACGGCTTCATCAACGAGAAGGGCGAGTTCATCACCATGGGTCCCGCGCTCGACGGCCAGATTCGCCGATTGCGAATTTCCGACGGCGTGCACTTCAGCAAGGCGGGTGGGCGCAAGCTCGCCCATTATGTCGAGCGCGATCTCGTCCGCCTGTTCGATCAACGCGCGGGACGCGCGCCGCTACCGCCGCAGGAGGCACCCGAGATCGCTCCCAGTGGCCGTCCGGTGGCGGGGCCGGTATTGCCCCTGACGCAACCGGCGGGGCCGGTCGGGCCGCTGGCAGGCGGCGAAGCGCGGTCATCCGCGCCGGTCGATGCCGTGGCGGCGCGCGTCCTGGTGGAGGGGATGCCGGTCGAACCGGTGAGCGGACGCGCCGATGATTTTCGCTGGCGCCCACCCACGACTTCGACGGAGTCCGCCCAGCCGTCGGAACAGACGGTTGCCTTGCCCGTTCAGCCGCTTGAAAAGCCGGCCGCCGCAGGGCCGGCGAAAAAGAACGTTCCGGCGCAGAAGGCAAAACAAAACGCGCCCGCTCAATCACGGAAATAGCCGGCGACCGCTCAGCCGGCGCCTTCGAGCGCTGCCGCAGAGCCGCCGGGCAATATCAGCGTCCCCGGCATCATCCGCCCGCGTTGATTGGATTTGCCGCTTCAACGCGGCAGATTTGTCGATCCCACCAGGAACTTATCGACCGCATGGGCGGTCTGGCGTCCTTCGCGGATCGCCCACACCACCAGTGACTGTCCGCGGCGCATGTCGCCGGCGGCAAAAACCTTCTTGATCGAAGTCTGGTAGGCGAGGGTATTCGCCTCCACGTTGCCGCGCTTGTCGAGGGCGACGCCGAGGTTTTTCAGCATACCCTCGTGCACCGGATGCACGTAGCCCATGGCGAGGAGCACGAGATCGGCCTTGAGCTCGAACTCGCTGCCGGGGACGTGCTTGAACTTGTCGTCGACATGCACGCAGTGAAGCTTTTCCACCCGGCCATTTTCGCCTGAGAACTTCTGCGTCATCACCGAGAATTCGCGCTCGACGCCTTCCTCCTGGCTGGCGGAGGTCCTGAGCTTCAAGGGCCAATCCGGCCAAGTGAGAAGCTTGTTCTCGTGCTCCGGCGGCTGCGACATGATCTCGAGCTGGGTAATCGAGGCGGCACCCTGGCGCGCCGCGGTGCCGATGCAGTCGGAGCCGGTGTCGCCGCCGCCGATCACGATCACATGCTTGCCGGCGGCGAGGATGGGCTTCACGCCCTCCTGCGGCTCGTTGCCGACGCGGCGGTTCTGTTGCGGCAGGTAATCCATCGCGAAATGGATGCCGTCGAGCTCGCGGCCCGGGATCGGCAAGTCGCGTGGCTTCTCGGCACCGCCCGCGAGCACGATGGCGTCGCATGTCTTCACGATTTTTTCGATCGGAACGTTCACGCCGACATGGGCGCCGTAGTGGAAGACGACGCCTTCCGCCTGCATCTGCTCGATGCGCCGGTCGACATGGTGCTTCTCCATCTTGAAGTCGGGGATGCCGTAGCGCAGCAGGCCGCCGGCCTTGGCGTGCTTGTCATAGACGTGAACCTCATGACCGACGCGGGCGAGCTGCTGGGCGCAAGCGAGACCGGCGGGGCCCGAGCCGATGATGGCGATTTTCTTTCCGGTCTTGCTTGTGGGCGGTTCCGGCTTGACCCAGCCCTGTTCCCAGGCGCGATCGATGATGGCGCATTCGATGGTCTTGATGGTGACCGGGTTGTCGTCGAGATTGAGCGTGCAGGAGGCCTCGCACGGCGCCGGGCAAATACGGCCGGTGAATTCGGGGAAATTATTGGTCGAATGGAGATTCTTGATCGCCTCTTCCCAATGGTCGCGATAGACGAGGTCGTTCCAGTCCGGGATCTGGTTGTTGACCGGGCAACCCTCATGGCAAAAGGGGATGCCGCAGTCCATGCAGCGCGCGGCCTGGTCGCGCGTCTCCTGTTCGGAGAGCGGCTGGACGAACTCGCGAAAATGACGGACGCGCTCGGACACCGGCGCGTAAGGCCGTTCCTTCCTCTCGATTTCCAGGAAGCCGGTGACCTTGCCCATGGGGTTCAGGCACCGGCGGCGAGACGCGGTTTTTCAGCGGCTTGGGCCTCGAGTTCGGCGAGCGCGCGGCGGTACTCGACCGGCATCACCTTGCGGAATTTCGGCAGATAGCTCCGCCAGTCGGCGAGAATCTCCGCCGCCCGCTTGGAGCCGGTGTAGCGGGCGTGATTGGAAATAAGGTGGCGCAGGCGCTTGGCGTCGAAGCGGGTCAGATCGGCCATCACATCGAGGCGACCGGACGTCGAGAGGTCGCCGGCCTGCCCAAACTCACGCACGTTCACTTCCTCTTCCTCGGGCACTGGCTCGAGTTCGACCATGGCGAGATTGCACAGCGACTCGAAATCTCCATCCTCGTCGAGCACATAGGCGATGCCGCCCGACATGCCGGCGGCGAAGTTGCGCCCGGTGCGGCCGAGCACCACCACGACGCCGCCGGTCATGTATTCGCAGCAATGATCGCCGGCCCCTTCGATCACCGCGATCGCGCCGGAATTGCGCACGGCGAAGCGCTCGCCGGCGATGCCGCGGAAATAACACTCGCCGGCGATGGCGCCGTAGAGCACGGTGTTGCCGACGATGATCGATTCCTCGGGCACGATGCCGGACCGGCGCGGCGGATAAATCAGAAGCCTTCCGCCGGAAATGCCCTTGCCGACATAGTCGTTGGCCTCGCCCTCGAGCTCGAGCGTGATCCCGTGTGCAAGCCAGGCGCCGAAGCTTTGGCCGGCGGTGCCGGTGAACTTCACGTAGATGGTGTCGTCCGGCAGTCCAGCATGGCCATAGCGCTTGGCGATTTCGCCCGAGAGCATGGCGCCGACGGTGCGGTCGGTGTTCTTGATCGGCAGATCGAGCCGGATGTGCGCACCGCGATCGAGCGCGGGCGTCGCCTCGGCGATGAGTTTGCGGTCGATGATCTTGTGAATCTTGTGGTCCTGCGGCTCGCACTTGAAGATGTTGACGCCCTTCGGCGCCTCGGGCTTCAGGAACAGGCGCGAGAAGTCGAGGCCCTTGGCCTTCCAGTGGTCGACCAGCCTTTCCTGATCGAGCATCTGCATCTGCCCGATCATCTCGTTGAAGCGGCGATAGCCGAGCGCGGCCATCTGCTCGCGCACCTCCTCGGCGACGAAAAAGAAATAGTTGATGACGTGCTCGGGCAAGCCCACGAAGCGCTTGCGCAAGACCGGGTCCTGAGTCGCCACGCCGACCGGGCAGGTGTTGAGATGACACACCCGCATCATGATACAGCCGGCCGCGATCAGCGGCGCCGTGGAGAAACCGAACTCGTCGGCGCCGAGCATTGCGCCCACGATGACGTCGCGGCCGGTGCGGATGCCGCCGTCGACCTGTACACAGATGCGGCCGCGCAACCGGTTCTTCACGAGAATCTGATGGGTCTCGGCGAGGCCGATCTCCCAGGGCGAGCCCGCGTGCTTGATCGAGGTCAAGGGCGAGGCGCCGGTGCCGCCCTCGAAGCCGGCAATGGTCACGTGATCGGCGCGCGCCTTGGAGACGCCGGCGGCGACCGTGCCGACGCCCACTTCGGAGACGAGCTTCACCGAAACCAGGCCGTCCGGATTGACGTTCTTCAGATCGAAGATGAGCTGGGCGAGGTCCTCGATCGAATAGATGTCGTGGTGCGGCGGGGGCGAGATCAGGCCCACGCCCGGCGTCGAATAGCGCACCCGGGCGATGATCTTATCGACCTTGTGGCCAGGCAATTGGCCGCCTTCGCCGGGTTTTGCTCCCTGCGCCATCTTGATCTGCATCATGTCGGAATTGACGAGATATTCGGTGGTGGCGCCGAAGCGGCCCGATGCCACCTGCTTGATCGCCGAGCGCATGGAATCGCCGTTCGGCAGCGGCTTGTAGCGGTCGGATTCCTCGCCGCCTTCGCCGGTGTTGGACTTGCCGCCGATCCGGTTCATGGCGATGGCGAGCGTGGTGTGGGCCTCGCGCGAGATCGAGCCGAAGGACATCGCACCGGTGGAGAAGCGCCGCACGACGTTCTTGGCGGGTTCGACCTCTTCGATCGGCACGGGCTTGCGGCCGTCTTCCTCCGCCGTCTTGATGCGGAAGAGGCCGCGGATATAGACAAGCTTCTCCGACTGCTCGTTGACGATCTTGGCGAAGGCTCGGTATTTCTCCTGGCTGTTGCCGCGCACCGCATGCTGCAGCGTCGCCACCGTCTCCGGGTTCCAGACGTGGTCCTCGCCGCGGATGCGGAACTGGTATTCGCCGCCGACGTCGAGGGCGTCGCGATAGACCGGCGCGTCGCCGAAGGCGTCGCGATGCCGGCGCATGGTCTCCTCGCCGATCTCGGAGAGGCCGACGCCCTCGATGCGGGTGGCGGTGCCGGTAAAGAATTGCGCGACGAAGTCCGATGAAAGTCCGACCGCGTCGAAGATCTGCGCGCCGCAATAGGATTGATAGGTGGAGATGCCCATCTTGGACATCACCTTGAGCAATCCCTTGTCGATCGACTTGATGTAGCGCTTGAGGATTTCCTTCTCGTCGAGCTTCTGCGGCAGGTCGTCCTTGATCGCGACCAGTGTCTCGAAGGCGAGATAGGGGTTGATCGCCTCGGCGCCGTAGCCGGCAAGACAAGCGAAATGGTGCACCTCGCGCGCTTCGCCGGTCTCCACCACCAGGCCGACCGCGGTGCGCAGCCCCTTGCGGATCAGGTGATGGTGGACGGCGGCGGTGGCGAGCAGCGCCGGGATCGGGATGCGGTCGGGGCCGATGCGGCGATCGGAGAGGATGATGATGTTGATGCCGTCGCGCACGGCGGCCTCGGCCTCCGCGCACAAGGAATCGAGCGCATCGCGCATGCCGGCGGCGCCGGTCTCGGCCGGATAAGTGATGTCGAAGGTCCTCGACTCGAAACCCGAGCCCTTGACCTTGGAGATCGAGCGGATCTTCTCGAGATCGTCGTTGGTCAGGATTGGCTGGCGCACCTCGAGGCGCTTCTTCTTCGAGGCGCCGGCGTGGTCGAAGAGATTCGGCCGTGGCCCGATGATCGAAACCAGGCTCATGACGAGCTCCTCGCGGATCGGGTCGATCGGCGGGTTCGTCACCTGCGCGAAATTCTGCTTGAAATAGGTGTAGAGGAGCTTGGGCTTCATCGACAACGCCGAAATCGGCGTGTCGTTGCCCATGGAGCCGACCGCTTCCTCGCCCGCCGTCGCCATTGGCGACATCAGCAGCCTCAAATCTTCCTGGGTGTAGCCGAAGGCCTGCTGGCGATCGAGCAGGGATAGATTCGAGCGCGCCGCCTGAGCCGGCACGGCGGGCAGCTCCTCGAGCACGATCTGGGTGCGCTTCAGCCAGTTCTTGTAGGGATGGAGCCGGGCGAACTTCGCCTTGATCTCCTCGTCGGAGATGATGCGGCCCTCGACGAGGTCGACGAGCAGCATCTTGCCGGGCTGCAGCCGCCATTTCCTGACGATCATCTCCTCGGGGATCGGGAGCACGCCCGCTTCCGACGCCATGATCACGCGATCATCGGAGGTGACGAGCCAGCGCGCGGGACGCAACCCGTTGCGGTCGAGGGTAGCGCCGATCTGGCATCCGTCGGTGAAGGCGATCGCGGCCGGGCCGTCCCACGGCTCCATCAGCGCGGCGTGGTACTCGTAGAAGGCGCGCCGCTCCTCATCCATGAGCGGATTGCCGGCCCAGGCCTCGGGGATCAGCATCATCACCGCGTGGGCGAGTGAATAGCCGCCCCGCGTCAGGAACTCGAGCGCGTTGTCGAAACAGGCGGTGTCGGACTGGCCTTCGTAGGAGATCGGCCAGAGCTTCTGCATGTCGTCGCCGAGGAGGTCGGAGGAGACCGAGGCCTGGCGCGCCGCCATCCAGTTCAGATTGCCGCGCAGCGTGTTGATCTCGCCGTTGTGGCAAATCATCCGGTAGGGGTGGGCGAGCGACCAGGTCGGGAAGGTGTTGGTCGAGAAGCGCTGGTGCACGAGGGCGAGCGCACTCTCGAAATTCTTGTCGTGCAAGTCGGGATAGTAGGTATTGAGCTGGTCGGCGAGGAACATGCCCTTGTAGACGATGGTGCGGGCGGACAGCGACACCGGGTAATAGCCGGAGAGCTGGCGTTCGCGCATCTGATAGATGCGCCCCGAGATCACCTTGCGCAGCACATAGAGCCGGCGTTCGAACTCGTCCTCGGATTTCACCCGCTTGGCGCGGCCGATGAATACCTGCATGTGCACGGGTTCGGTCGGCTTCACGCTTTCGCCGAGCGTCGAATTGTCGGAGGGCACCTCGCGCCAGCCGATGAGCGTCATGCCCTCGCGCGCGACCTCTTCGGCGTAAGTGTCGATGATCACCCGCCGCCATGCGGGATCGCGCGGCATGAACAGATAGCCCGCGGCGTAATGGCCCGGCTCCGGCAGCTTGAAGCCGAGCGCCTTGGCCTTCATCGCGAAGAACTTGTGCGGGATCTGGATGAGGATGCCGGCGCCGTCGCCGGCGCGCGGATCGGCGCCGACCGCACCGCGATGCTCGAGATTGAGGAGGATGGTAAGGCCGTCCTCGACGATCTGGTGCGATTTGCGGCCCTTGATGTCGGCGATGAAACCGACGCCGCAGGAGTCGTGTTCGAGGCGCGGGTCATAGAGACCTTCCGCCGCCGGCAATCCGTGGTCGCGGTGAAGCGCGGAATCGGCCCCGACGGTCGGGCTTTCGCCGTACCGCCTGCCGGTTCTCGCGGATCCATCCCGTGCCATCGTCATCGGCCTCTCGTGTATCGTTCTCATAGAGTCTGATCAGTTCGAATTGAATCGGCCTGCCCCGCTGACATTTTGATTTTAGGCGCGATCTTATCCGAAAACCGGTTCCCACCCCGGATCAAGTCCGGGGCAGGCTTTTTCGGGATCACGCCCTCACTTCCCGTCGCGCCGTTCGGCGTGGGCGCGCCTCGCGGCGATCCGCAAATTCCATTCTCCCCTGCTTCGGATGGGCGAGGCTCACGCGAGTAGCCGCTGCAGTCCGTCGCCCAGAACAGTCGGCGCGGCTCGCGTGCTGGTCGGCGCGCGCGCCGCGCGCTGCGGCGTTGTTGGTGTCGGCGCGCCGATCGCCGTTGCGCTAATGGGACAGCATCACTGTCCTATCCTGCTTAATATACAGAATTCCTTCCCTCGCACAAGCGCATGCCTTGCTATTCACCCGTACCGCTTGCTTGTGGCTGCGGCGATGCGCGTCTGCTGCAACCAAGGTATGGCCTAAGGAAACTGCACGCAACGAAATTGCAGCAAGGACAGTCCGGTCGCACGGCCGCCGCAATCCAATGCCGAAGTCCGAGGGGCGAGGAAGGCTCGCAACGCTAACCCGGAGAGCCGCGATGGTTCAGTCGAATTCGGTCCTAGGCATCGTCAAGTGGCACGTCGTTTCCGTCTCGCTCCTCGCCCTCATCGTTGCCATGCCGGTGGCGGCCGAAGAGCCCATGCGGCTCGCGCAGATCTATCCGGTCTATCCGCATTCGGCGCCGGTCAGGGTCTATCGGATGCTGCAGCCCCATGAGGTCGTCGACATCGTGCGCTCCATGGGGCTCTCGCCGGTCAATCATCCGCGGCCGCAGGGTCCGGTCTGGGTGATTCGTGCGATCGGTCAAGACGGCACGCTGGTGCGCGTCGCAATCGACGGCAGGTCGGGCCGGGTGATGGACATCGTTCAGATCGGGCCGCGGGGGCCGCGGCTGACGCGGAGCGAACCGGGCATGCCGCCCGGCTCCGGACCTTATGAGGTGATCGAACAACCCTACGGCATGCCGCCGCGACCGCCGTCCCGCGTGCCGGGCGCATGGGGTGGTGCGCCTGATCCGAACCCGCAGATCATTACCCGCGAGGGAATTCGATCCGGCGATCTTCCGCCGCCCCCGGCTACCGGGCCTTACATGGAAAAGAATGCTCCCGGCGCCGGTCCCCAAGTGATCACGCGCGACCCCGATTCCACCGGCAGCGTGCCGTCGTCGGCGCCGCGCCCGATCGATCCGCTCAATGGCGTGCCGCCCGAATTCAGACGCGGAGCTAGCCGCAGCGAGCCGGCGAAGGACAAACGCATTGCGATCGGGACGCCCGCGGATTCGAGCCAGCGTGCGACGCCGTTGCCGAGACCCCGCCCGGCCGATATGCCGGCCCTGGCGAAAGGCGACGACGCGCCCGCCGCCGCTACGGCTCCGCCGGCGCCGAAGACGGGCACGCCCGAGAAATCGGCGACGGAGGTCACCGACAGCGCCAAGAAAAAGTCGACTGATTGGCCGCCGGTCCAGCCGCTCGAATAGGCTCTTCGCCTCAAGCAAAGGGCGCCCCGGTTGCCTGGGGCGCCCCTCTTTCACAACCGTGAGCCAGGGTTCAGGCAGCCTTCTGGGCCTTCGCCTCGATCGCCTTGCCTTTGCCGGAGCCCGCGCCGATCGGAATCTGGCGCGGCTTCATCGCCTCCGGAATCTCGCGCACGAGATCGACGTGCAGGAGGCCGTTCTCCAGGCTCGCGCCCGTGACCTCGACATGGTCGGCGAGCTGGAAGCGGCGCTCGAACGCGCGCGCGGCGATGCCCTGGTAGAGCACCTCGCCCTTTTCCTCCGTCTCCATGGTCTCCTTCTCGCCACGGATCACGAGGGCGTTCTCCTTCACCTCGACATTGATCTCCTTCTCGGTGAAGCCGGCGACCGCCAGCGAAATACGGTAGGCGTTCTCGCCGGTGCGCTCGATATTGTAGGGCGGATAGGTCGGCGCGGAGCCGTCCACGCCCCCGAACGAGTCGAGAAGCGAGAACAGCCGGTCGAAACCGACGGTCGAACGATAGAGGGGGGTCAGATCGTAAGTACGCATGGCATATCCTCCTGTTGAAGCGACATGCGGTTTGCCGCCCGCCAAAGCCGGGCCGGCATTGGAGCGCAGCCCAATGGCCTGCGCAGAATGGATGTGGGTAGGGTGTCGCGAGGCCGCAAGAGGGCCCGACAGCATCGGCCATTGCCGATTATACAAATTGTTTATGCGATTAGCGGCCGGGCCGATGGATCGAAATCCGCGTTCCCGGCAGCGGGTACATGAACCTTCGATGAACGGATGCTTCGGCCTAGGTTCAGGCCCTGGGCAATAGCCCGAATGGGGCTTGTCGGTGGCGGATTGCATCCTGCCGCCGTCCGATCGGTTTTTTGAGTGGGGCGGGAGAGACGGAATGGCGAAGCGGATGATCGCGCTGCTGGCGATTGCGCTCGCGCTCGCTACTGTCTTGCCGCCTCCTCAGAGTATTGCCCAGCAAAATGGTCAATCGTTCCGCAGGACATTCCCCGGCATCGGCATCATGTTGCCGAGATGGCGGCGGCATCTGCTGCTGCGAAAAGTCCAGCCGCGCGTGCCTTATTACTATTATGACAACCGCGGCGCCTTCTTCGGTCCACGCCGGACGACCGGACGCAGCGAGCTCGTCGCTTCCCTCCGGGCGCGCGGCTTTAGTGACATCGGCACCATCCAGCAACGCGGCACCATCTTTATCTTCGAGGCAACCGGGCCGGGTGGCGAACGGGTGCGGCTCGTGGTCAATGGCTTGACCGGCGGGATTGACGGTGTTCGCCTGATCGGCGTGGGCAACAAGCGCAACTAACGCAGACATTGCCGGGGAGACGGCCTCATTGTAACGCTCGGATCGCAGCCGGCTGTCCGAGTGGGGCTGCGTGCGGCGAAGTTTCATGAACCTTCATGCCACCCCTGCTAACCCGGTGCCCGAAGGCGCCGTGGCCGGCCAACTCACGACCCAGGACGGCGTACGCGTGCGCTACGCGCGTTTCAGCCCGTCGGCGTCGCGCCGGGGCACCGTCTGTCTGCTTCCCGGCCGCGCCGACATGATCGAGAAATATTTCGAAGTGGTCGAAGAACTGCGCGCTCGCGGTTTCGCCGTCGTCATATTGGACTGGCGCGGCCAAGGCGGGTCGCAGCGGCTTCTGTCCAATCCGCGCAAGGGCCATATCCGCAACTTCGACCACTATCAACTCGATCTGGAAGTCCTGATACGCGAGGTGGTTCTGCCCGACTGCCCGCCGCCGATCTTCGCCCTCGGTCATTCGATGGGCGCGGTGATCCTGCTCGAGGCGATCCGGCAGGGGCGGCGCTGGTTCGACCGCATCGTGCTGACCTCGCCGATGATCGATCTCTCCGGCTATCGCGGGCATGGCCTGGCGCGCCAGATGGTGCACCTCGGCGCGATGTTCGGCCTCGGCCGCATCTTTATTCCCGGCGGCGGTCCGCTCGCCGTGGCCAACCGTCCCTTTCTGGGCAATCGCTCCACCTCGGATCTGGTGCGCTACGAACGGACGGCGGCGATCGTCGAGACGGTGCCCGAACTCGGCCTGGGTTCGCCGACCATCGGCTGGACCCATGCCGCCTATCGGGTCATGGAGAGGCTGGCCGACCCCGCATATCCCGCGGCCATGCGCCAGCCGATGCTCATCGTCGCGGCGGGCGAAGATAGCGTCATCTCGCTGTCCGCGATCGAGCGCTTCGCAACGAAGTTGCGCACCGGCGCGCATCTCATCGTCGCCGGAAGCCGTCACGAGCTCCTGATGGAGCGCGAGGTCTTTCGTGCCCAGTTCTGGGCGGCCTTCGACGCCTTCATCCCGGGCTCGCCG
>JAHFPO010000139.1 GCA_023266695.1 Hyphomicrobiales bacterium
TCAATCCTCGCCCGCCTTGGCGCGCGGCAGATTGAACACCGAGGCGGGCGCCGCCGGAATGTCTTTTTGGTTGGCGATCGAGTCGGGGCTCATGAGCGCGCTGCCGACCTTGCCGGGACTCTTCAGTTCGCCGCCGGTCGAGCCGGTGACGAGCGAGTCGTTGCCCCGCCGCACGGTCGGAATATTGGCGGGCGGCACCGGCCAGTTCGGATTGGGAACGCCCGGGCGATAGGATGGCCGCGGCTCGATCGCGGCCGGCGTGCCGAGCGACTGCAGCGCCCGCGTCTCGACCGGTATCGGCCGGCCGAAGGAGCCGGCGGGCGGTGCCTGCTGGCCGAGCACCATGGGTGCGCCGGCGGGCCGCATCGTGGATTCGCGCGTGATCACCATCGGCCCGACGAGCGGCGGCGCGCTCTGGCGCGCGACCGGCACTCCCCGCGACATCGCGGGCGGCACTGGCAGCCCGTCCGGCACCGGCTTGCACACGGTCTGGCCCGAGGCGCGCCGCGACAGATCGACGTGGAAATGGTCGTAGTGGAAGGCGTCGGCGCCGGGCCCGAGCACGGTGGAGAAACGCTCGCACGCCTCCGCGTGCACGTTGCGCAGGAAACCCTTTTCTTCCGGCCGGCCGTTCCAGCCGTCCTTCACCTTCACCTCGCGCCCGCTGGCGAGCTTGAAGGTCGCGATATCGAGGGCATTGCCGAAGGCGTGTTCGGAGATGGAAGCGCCGCGCTGGCCGTTCATCGAGCGGCAGGCATAGGCGGAGAGCTGGCGGATTTCGCTCACCGGCTCGCCGAACCAGGCGGCGGCGGCCGGCTGGACCACCTCGATCAGCCAGCGATCGACCTCGGCGACGATCGGACAGGCGAGCGTCGCTGTGGGCTCCACCCCCACCCCGCCGAAAGCCATGGCCGCCACCTTGAACGGGTGGCTCATGCCGCAGGTGCCGGGGCCGTCGATGGCGGAGCCGGGCTCGAGGAAGGCGGAGGGCTGCACCAGGCGCTCGGCGAGACATTGCTCCTCGGCTTGCACGCGCCAAGGATCGCGCTCCTCGTAACTGACGAAGCGACAGCCGACGAGCCCCGTGAGGACGAGCGGGGCGACGAGATACCAGGCAACTCCGCGCGCCATGGCGCGGAAAATGCGAGCGATCGCCTTAAGGCCGGATCAACGAAGCTCGTTAATGCCCGCTCAACGATGGGAGGCGCCGCGGCCGGCCGTCCCGAACGGCTGCCCTGATGCCGGCCGATTTCATCCACAGAAATTGCGGGTAATAATATACCATTTGGATACCAGATTCTGAGTGGCCTGCTGCAACACGATACGGCCTCCCCATGAGTTTCAGGTCATTGCCGGGGAGCGCCGGCAATCTATGCTGCGGCGCACAAAAATTCCCCCTTGCCGGCCGCCTCCGCCTCCTTAGTTTCTCCCCAGGCTCAACGACCCAGGAGTGAGACCCTTGGATCTCGTCCATAGGATCAACGTGCTGGCCATCTGCGCCGCCTTCGTCTTCGTGGGGGCGGTCTTGCTCGGCATGTTCTGAGCTAAGTCCTTCGCCGGTCCCGGGCATCGAACAGCCCCGGGATCGCCGAGCGGAACCGGCGCCGGAGGGGAAAACCCCTCCGGCGTTTCCGTTGGAAGGGCCGGTCCACCGGGCCCGGGCCCGTTCAGGCGACCTCCCGGGCGGATCACGCCAGCATCATGCGGGGGTCGCGCCCGAGCCACAGCGATACCGTGAGCGCCCCCTTGCGGCCGGCCTCGGGCGCGAGCGTCCGGTGCAGCACCAGATCGAGCCCGGCGGCGCCCATCCATTGGGTGACCGTCTCGGCGGCAAACCCGAGCCTCCGGTGGGCGTGCTGCTCGCGCAGGAATTCGAGGTCGTGGGGGGCGAAATCCACCACCAACAGCCGCCCGCCCGGCCTGAGCATGCGCGCCGCCTCGCGGATCGCCCGCCCGCCGTCATCGAGGAAATGCAGCACCTGGTGCACGATCACCACGTCGAAGGCGTCGCGGCCGAGCGCGAGATTGTAGATGTCGCCCTGGCGCACGGTGCAGCTCTTGAGGCCCGCCCGCTCCAGATTGGCGCGTGCCATTGCGAGCATCTCCGGGTTGAGGTCGATGCCGACGCCGCGCCCGACCTCCGGTCCGTAGAGCTCCAGCATCCGCCCGGTGCCGGTGCCGAGATCGAGCAGCGCGTCGATGCGCACGCCCGCGAGCGCCTCGCGGATCGCCGCCTCGACCGCGGCTTCGGCCACGTGCAGCTTGCGGATCTCGTCCCACTCCTTGGCGTGCTTGCGGAAATAGGCCTGGGCGGCGGCGGCCCGCGCGCCCCGCACCTCGGCGAGCCGCTCGCGGTCGCGCGCGAGCACCGGATCGGCGGGATCGACGAGCGCAAGCACCGCCCGCGCGATCGTGGAACCCGGACCGTCGGTGGCCCGGCGATAGAACGCCCAGCTCGCCTCGCGGAAGCGTTCGACCAGCCCGGCTTCGGCCAAGAGCTTCAAATGACGCGAAATCCGCGGCTGCGACTGGCCGAGAATGTCGGTGAGATCGGACACGGTGAGCTCCCCCTCGCTCAACAGCACCAGGAGCCGCAAGCGCGTGTCCTCGGCCCCGGCCTTGAGGCCCTCGAGCAATGCGTCATAGCCGAGCCGGGTCGCAACCGGTTCCATCGAATCGCTCTCACCGCGGCGGGCGGCGGACCTGTTCAAATCCTGACTCACGCCGGGGCGCAAGAAACCATATCTTTGCCGCGAAGTCGCTGAGGCAGGCTAGCCTATCTCTCTGCCGTCGGCGGGAGGCGCCCGATGCCGGGAAAAGACGACGAATACGCACCCCGACCGGGCGAAATCGCGGTCGCGCTGCCGGCGAGCTTCAACGCGGGAATCTATTTCATCGGCACCATCCGGACGCCGTGGCGCACCCGCGCCGATTGCCCGAAAAATGGGCGCGGCTCCGAGGCGGTTTGCACGATCGAGGTCCACGAGCCCTATGGCGCGGCACTCGCCGGGATCGAGGCCTTCTCCCATCTGGTGGTGGTCTATTTCATGGACCGTGCGCGGCGCGACCTGGTCTTGCAGGTGCCGCGGCATCTGGGAGAGCCGCGCGGCACCTTCGCCCTGCGCTCTCCGGTGCGGCCGAACCCGATCGCGCTCTCGGTGGTGCGGCTCCTCAAGGTCGAGAACAATCGGCTCTCCGTGGTCGGCCTCGACTGCCTCGACGAGACCCCACTCGTCGATCTCAAGCCCTATTATGCTTCCGTCGACAGCACCGGGGACGAACCGCCGGAGACTGGCTCGCCGATTGCATCTAGATAATACGACGAAATAATACGACGAATCATTCGATCCATGAACGGGGCGACGTCACCGGCGTCATACCCCGCCTCTCATCCCGTGCTAGCATCGGCGCCCGAACCATCCAACCCCCGCCTCCCGATGGCCCCTGTCAAACCCGCCCGCGACCTGCGGCTCGATTTCTTCCGTGGCCTTTCGCTGTGGTTCATCTTCCTCGACCACGTGCCGTCGAATACGGTCAGCTGGTTCACCGTCCGTAATTTCGGATTCAGCGACGCGGCCGAGATCTTCGTCTTCATCTCCGGCTATACCGCCGCCTTCGTCTATGCCCCGGTGATGCGGGAGCGCGGCTTCGTCATCGGGGCGGCGCGCATCCTGAAACGCGCCTGGCAAATCTATGTCGCCTTCGTATTCCTGTCCGTCATCTATCTCGCCCAAATTTCCTATGCCGCCAGCCGCTTTCAAAATCCGCTCTATGCCGAGGAGATGGGAATCCTGCATTTCCTGCAGATTCCCGAGGTGGTGCTGCTCGAGGTGCTCCGCCTCAGGTTCCTGCTGCCGAACGTGGACGTGCTGCCGCTCTATATCGTGCTGGTTCTGGCATTCCCGCCGATGCTGTGGCTGCTGATGCGCTCGCCCTACCTCGCGCTCGCAAGCTCGCTTGCGATCTATCTGGTGGTGAAAGTGACGGGCTGGAATTTCTCGCTGTATCCGCTCGACCGCGAGTGGTTCTTCAATCCCATGGCCTGGCAATTTTTGTTCTTCATCGGCGCCTGGTGCGCCGTCGGCGGCGCCGGCTGGCTCCCGTCATTCATCCGCTCGAACATCCTGGCCGCGTTCCTGGTCGCCTATCTTCTGTTCGCGCTGGCATTGTCGGTGACCTGGTTCTTTCCCGCGGTCACTGTGTATATTCCGAACTGGCTTCTGATCTTCCCGCTCGACAAGACCGGCCTGTCGCCCTTGCGGCTCATCCATCTGCTCGCGCTTGCGATCATGGTCGTGCGTTTCGTGCCGCCCGAAGCGGCGTTTCTCCGCTCGAGCTGGGCCAGGCCGTTGATCCTGTGCGGCCAGCATTCCCTCGAGATTTTCTGCGCCGGCGTCTTTTTGTCGTTCACGGCGTATTTCATGCTGGTCGAGGTATCGAGCAGGGTCGTGATGCAAGTGTTTGTAAGCCTTTGCGGGATATCGATTATGGTTTCACTCGCCGGCCTAATGTCGTGGTACAAGAATCTGGATAGCCGACCGCAACAAAAAACCGCGGTTTAGAGACCCTGGGGGTAGCGTTGATGAGGGCCTATGCCGCCGTGGCGGCAATCCTGGCATTCACGACCGCGGCCGCTGCCGCCACGGATGAGCGTTGCGAAGTTCCGGGTTATCTCATCGAGCCGCAAGCATCGCTGCCGCGCGTCTTGTCCGCGGTAAAGCGGACGCAACAGCTCGACATCCTGGTGTTGTCGTCGGGTGCGCCATCGCAGACGAACACGGCGAAGGGCCTGCGCAGCTATCCGTCGTATTTCGAAGCGGCCCTGAGCGAGGAGCTCCCACGCGTGCAGCTCCGCGTCGCCGTGCGCTCCGCGCCCCGGCGCTCGGTAATGGAGGTGCAGCCGTTTCTGCCGGCCCTTCTTGCCGAAGTGAAACCCAATCTCGTGATTTGGCAGGGCGGCACGGCCGAGGCCTATCGCGGCATCGACGCATACGGATTTGGCCGGACGCTTCTCGCCGGAGTCTCGACCCTGATCGTGGGCGGAGCCGACGTGGTCCTGGTTAATATGCAATACAGCCCGCGCACCGAACTCCTCGTCGATATCCCGGCCTATAACGAGAACATGCGCTGGGTGACGGAATCTCTGGACATACCCTTTTTCAATCGCTATGCGATCATGCGGCATTGGGGCGAGACCGGTGCCTTCGACCTGGCGGCGCTCAAGAACGATGGCATGTTCGAAAAGATCCACTTTTGCATAGGCCGTCTGCTCGCCGATTTCGTGATCCGCGCGGCCTCCCTCTCCGAGTTCAAAGGTGCCGGACAATGAGTGGACTTCGCATCCTCGCCGTAGCTATCGCTGCGACCACGGCAATCGCCGCCGTCGCGCGGGCGGAAGACGGCAAGCGTCAGACCCTCGAATGCGTCGCGCCGTCAGAGACCACCC
The DNA here is from genome assembly GCA_023266695.1 of Hyphomicrobiales bacterium. Lineage (GTDB taxonomy): Bacteria > Pseudomonadota > Alphaproteobacteria > Rhizobiales > Xanthobacteraceae > JAUSIF01. The sequence continues at coordinate 5,447 of JAHFPO010000139.1, forward strand.
ATCTGTCCGCGACGCTCTCCCGCGTCGCCCGTCGCCTGGAGCGGCACGAAGGACTGACGATCGTCGCGATCGGTTCGTCCTCGACCGAAGGCTTCGGCGCGAGCACCGCGGAAGCCACCTATCCGAGCCGGCTCGAGGCGGAATTGCGCGCGCGTTTTCCGGGCGTGTCGATCACGATGCTGAACCGCGGCGTCGGCGGCGAGGATGCCCGTG
>JAHFPO010000140.1 GCA_023266695.1 Hyphomicrobiales bacterium
GACCCGCGCTCGTCGCCGTCGGCCCGCGGATCGCGAATTCGAGCGCCGGGCCGGGCGTGAACGCAAGCTCGTCCCCGATCGCGGCGAAGGCGACGAGACTCGCGAGGTCGTGCCGCCCGTCGGGACGCCGACCGAGCACGCGCAGCGTGAGATTCACCTTGGCGGGAGCGCGGTTTGTGAGCGGGGCCATGGGCGGAATCCTGCGAGCATGACGAGGCCGTTCGAGCCATGCAACCGCTTCGGCCCGGATATCATGTGGCGTCCTTGCGGCAGCCCTGAAACGGGGGCATGGTCGCTGCCATCTGCGGTCGCTTTGGCCGATCGGATCGGACGCTCTCAACGGCCGCGGGGAAAGCCATGGCTTTGACCAGGATTGTGCTCCGTCTCGACTCTGCTGCCGCGCTTGCGGCCGGCCTCCTGTTCTCGTTCCTCGCCCATGCCGAGGTGCCGCCGGCGAACGAGATCGCGCGCACCTCGGTTTCCGGCAACTATCTCGCCGCGCGGCTCGCGGGGTCGAGCCGCGACATGGCCGCCGCCGCCGCCTATTATCGGGCAGCCCTCAGGGCCGATCCCCGCAATTCGGACCTGATCGAGAGCACCTTCCTGGTTGTGCTCGCCGACGGCGCGATCGAGGAATCGGGAGCGCTGGCCGAACGCCTGGTCGGCATCGATCGCACCCACCGCATCGCACGGCTCACGCTCGGATTGCGCGCGATCAAGCGCGGACAGTCCACCGCGGCTCGCAGCCATCTCGCCCAGTCGGTTCGCGGTCCGATCGCCGACCTCACCGCGACGCTCATTTCCTCCTGGACGCTCGCCGGAAACAACGATGTGAAAGCCGCGATTGAAAACATCGACCGGCTGCAAGGGCCCGACTGGTACGCGGCTTTCAAGGACCTGCACGCCGGACTGATGCTCGACTTCGCGGGCCAGCGCAAGGAAGCGGGCAAGCGCCTCGAGCGCGCCTATCAACTCGACAAGAACTCCCTGCGCACGGTCGACGCCTATGCGCGCTGGGCCTCGCGCAGCGGCAATGGCAAGACGGCGCTGGAGACCTATGCGGCGTTCTCGAAAGTTCTGCCGGATCATCCGCTGGTCAATGCGGCGGTCGCCGAACTCAATGCCGGCCGCACGCTGGGTCCCTTGGTAGGCTCGGTTCAGGCGGGAGCCGCCGAAGTTCTGTTCGGGCTCGGCACTGCGCTCGGCCGCCAGGGCGGCGAGGACCTCGGCCTCGTCTATCTACAGCTCGCGCTTTATCTCGAACCGGAGCATCCGCTGGCGCTGTTGTCGCTTGGCGACCTCTACGAGACGCTGAAGAAGCCCGAGCAGGCAATCATGGTCTTTGCCCGCCTGCCCGCCCATTCGCCCTTGAAGCGCAATGCCGAGATTCAGCGCGGCCTCGGTCTCGATGCGCTGGAGCGGATCGCCGAGGCGCGCCAGCTGCTCGAAACGATCGTCGAGAGCAATCCCAAGGACCTCGAAGCCATCACCGCCCTCGGCAACGTGTTGCGTGCCCGCAAGCTGTATGCCGAGGCGGTCGGCGTCTACAGCAAGGGCGTCGCTCTCCTCACCGAGCCTGCGCGCCAGCATTGGACGTTGTTCTATTTTCGGGGCATTTGCTACGAGCGCTCCAAGAATTGGCCACTGGCGGAGGAGGATTTCGAGAAAGCGCTCGAGCTCTTTCCGGATCAGCCGCAGACTTTGAACTATCTGGGCTATTCGTGGGTGGACCAGGGCCTCCATCTCGAAAAGGCGCTCGGGATGATCCGCCGCGCGGTGGAATTGCGCCCCAACGACGGCTACATCGTCGATAGCCTGGGCTGGGCCTATTACCGCCTTGGCCGCTACGAGGACGCGACCAAGGAACTTGAGCGCGCGATCGAGCTCAGACCCGAGGATCCGGTCATCAACGACCATCTCGGCGACGCCTATTGGAAGGTCGGGCGCCGGCTCGAATCGCATTTCCAGTGGCGGCACGCCCTCGACATGAAGCCCGAGCCCGAGGATCTTCCCAAGATCGAGATCAAGCTGCGGGAAGGCCTGAAAGATGACGGCCCTCCGTCCAAAGCCGGCGCCGTCAAGAATTCCGGCAACGGCGGCTGAGCCGGCGGGCCCGGTTCGCCTCACACGCGTGAAAAAAGGCGCCCGCGGGCGCCTTTGTTGTGCTTGCCGGAATGCCGGGCGGCTCGGGCCTAGGCCCGCATGCAAATCTCAGAACGATCAGTGCTCCGTAAGATCGCACCAACGCGCCTGGTCGGTGGTCGCGATCCGATAAAGCCCGGGCTTGCGCTCGGTCATGCGATAGCAACCTTCACGGCCGGAATTCAGCCTCTGCCAGTGGATGCAGACGTCCTCGCCGGCGCTGCGCACGCGGCCTTCGTCGGTCTCCTCCATGGCGGTATCTCGCGCGGTCGGCGAGCGATAGATCGCCTTGGCCACGCCGCCCTTCCCGTAGCTCGCCATTCCGGTGGTGCCGTCGATGCAATTGAATTCAAACCGGCGGCCGGCGAGCAGCGCCTGCGCCTCGGAACCGGTGAGGGCTCGCTCGGCGAGAACAGGGGCACTGAAGGCGGCGGCGGCCAGGACAGTCGCCGCAAAAGTTCGAATCAAAAGGTTCAATGTTCACTCCATAGGGTTCCCAGCGCACTTGGCTTATTGCAGCGCAACATGGCGGAAGTTCGACCGTACTGATGTTCGGAAGGGGATAAAAGTATTGATAATCAAATGGGTTAATCAGAGATGATGGGATCAGATTGAAAGAATCGCGCCGAAACTGAGCGATATGCAAGTGCGCCGCAATAGCGGGCCGGGCGCCGGGGACGGCGACCCCGCATGGCGTGGCGATGGCGGGAGATCGGGAGCTTAGGGCCTCGTCCGCGCCGCTCCGGCAAGGACGCCTTCGTTTGCCGTCCGCGCTCCGCGTCTGCGCGCAATTTGGGTGCGTCCGCCGCGGTTGAAGTCGCAATACATGAAACTGAGACCGGAGATCGCGCCGCGGAAGCTCGTTTCGCTGGTTTTTGTGAGACTGAAGCACGGACTGAAGGACAACCCGCGCACGGTGGCGCACACCCTTTCATTCTTGATGTAGAGCGTTCCCGGCGGCAGGTGGAGATAGCGCCTCTGGCCGCGGCCGAATAACCGCATCGTTCCCAGAGCCGAACCGTCGGCGGAAATCCGCCCAGAACCTACGGTGCCGTCGAAACAGGTGTAGCTGAACAAGTGGCCGACGACGAATTCCTGCGTCGCGCTGGCATTCATGACCTCCTCACCCGCCACGGGCGAGGCGGCGAGGAAAGGGAGGACGAGAACGAGGCGCGTACGGGTCATCGCTGCGGCCGCTGTTGATTCGGCTAGGGCGCAGCAAGCGTGGCGAGTTGTCAAGGGTCCGCACACCAAAAAAAGCATCACCCGATACACACCACCACGCGCCCGCGCACTTTGCCCGCAAGAATAGTGCGGGCGGTCTCGAGGACGCCGACGAACGGCACTTCGGTGGTGATGGCGGCGAGCTTGGCGCGGTCGAGGTCGGCGCCGGCTGCCATTACATCACGACGACCCGCGTGCCGACGTGCACCCGATCATACAGATCCAAGATGTCCTGATTGTACATGCGGATGCATCCATAGGAGACGAACCCGCCGACCGAGCTTGGTACATTGGTGCCGTGGATAGCGTATTCCCCACCGCTGAGTGTGAGGGCTGCGGCGCCCATTGGATTATTCGGGGAGCCGCCCGCAATGACATCAGGCAGCCAGGGCTTATCGCGCTTCACTTCCCGCGGCGGCGACCACGCTGGCTTGAGATACTTCCAGCGGATGAAACTTGTTCCAGACCATGCCTTCCCGGCCTTGCCGACACCGACCGGGTAACGTATCGCCCGCCCGCCGCCGAGCACGTAGTAGAGTCGTCGTTCCTTCGTCTTTACGACGACCGTCCCGGCCGTATATTCGTCAAAACGAACGGTTTCCCGCGCTTTCGCTGGTTCGATGACGCCGGGTGTAATGACGTATACCACAGCGAAAATCAGGAATGACCGAAGTGCGACTCGCATAGCGGGCTCCCGCCAGTCCACAGCTTGGATACTTACTGTCTAGTGTTGTGGAATTCTGCTGGAAAAATCAACTTTCATCGTAAGCGTGGTACTCATCGGATCGCTCGCATCCCCCCATCGGCCGCCTATGCCGGGTGGTTTAGCACTTTCACCTGCGGCGCCTTGGGTAGCGCGCCGGCACTGCATGTGCTTGAAATCAATTGGATTCGAGAAGGAATCCGCTATCCCGAATATCACCCGACGGGCCTGTATCTCATGTCTTCGCCGACGCCACGCAATTAGACGTGGAGTGTGGCTTTTAAGCACTAGAAGAGCAGCTCGCTTTGCTTGTAGTATTTTGCCGTCCTGTAACAGGGGGCCTTCATGAAGAAGCTTCTAGTCGTAGTGGCTGCAACTTTCGCCATTCTGAGCATTGCTGGCTGCGCTAATATCGGCAAAGCTCCGATTGGCAAATCCCCGGTAGTAACCAAATACTAACGCGACAGCGTCACGGAAGGGCCGGCTCGCGCCGGCTTCTTTCTCTTTGGCGAGTCGAAGCCGCAGAGCGGTGAACCGCGGGGCTGCCGGCTCCCGATATGCTAGATGCCCAGCGGGTACCTCTGGGAGCTAACTGTGCAGTACGATCTGAAGAAAGGGAGCGGCCTTAGCTTCCTGGTGGGTTTGTGCGTGTTCGCGATTCCGGCGGGACTGGAAGTTCCGGCGGCCAGCGCTCAGGACGCCAGCGCGAAGACTGTGGCTGGCGCCAAACCACAAAAACCAACTCCACCCGTAAAGATAAAAGAGCCTGTCACCGCCACCGGGTGCAAGATGGAACCCGGCAAGCCGTATTTCGTCGAGTTCCGGTCGCGGACCGCCGCGAGCTATGGCCATACCTTTGTATTTTACGGACGGCTGGGCGGCGGGAATAAATTTGCCAGCTTTAAAGTCGCCGGCCTGCATCCCAAGGGCGACGACCCCGCTGTCTATATGAGGGGGCACATGGTGCCGGTTCCGTCCGAAACCGGGGTCAGTTACGGCGACCTCGACGAACAGTATCTGACCGCTCGCTATTGCGTCGTGTTAAACGAGGCCGAGTACAACAAAGTCGCCGCGTTCATCAAGAAGCTGCAGGCCAATTCACCGACATGGCATGCGCCCACGACAAACTGCAACTCATTCGCGGGAGATATCGCGAAATCCATGGGCTTGAAGGCTCCACCTTCGATGTTGTTGCCGGAAACCTTCATCAAAACACTTCGGAGCATGAATAGCTGACAGAAGGATTTGTCCATGATCGCGAAATCAAACATTCCCTAAGGGCAGGGGGGATGTAGAGGCAGAGATAAATATTCCGCGTGCGCTGGCGTACGTCACCTCCAAGATCAGCCCGTCTGGCATTCATAATCTCACCACCCGCCACTGGCGGGGCGGCGAGTTGCTAAAGGCCCGAACAAAAATACCTCATCCGACGCGCACCACCGTCCGCCCGCGCACCTTGCCCGCGAGGATGGAGCGGGCGGCCTCGAGAACGCCGGCGAACGGCACTTCGGTGGTGATGGCGGCGAGCTTGGCGCGGTCGAGGTC
>JAHFPO010000141.1 GCA_023266695.1 Hyphomicrobiales bacterium
CGCTTGCTCTTTTTCGCGGCGCCCTCTCCGCTCAGGTCGAAACCTGGCGTGAACGTTTGATCGAGGCGCTCGCCGCGCTCGAGGCGACGATCGATTTCGTCGACGAAGACGATGTGCCGGAGGATCTGCTGACGCCGGCGATGACGGTCGCCCGCGCGCTCGCAGCCGAGATCAAGACTGCACTCGCCGATGCGAATCGCGGCGAGCGGCTGCGCGACGGCTTCATGGTCGCTCTCGTGGGTCCACCCAATGTGGGAAAATCGACTTTGCTCAACCGGCTGGCGCGGCGCGAGGTCGCGATCGTCACGGAGATTCCCGGCACCACCCGCGATCCGATCGAAGTGGCATTGAACCTTGCCGGCATTCCGGTGGTGCTGGTGGACACGGCCGGCGTTCGCGAAACCACCGATCCAATCGAAACCGAAGGCGTGCGGCGCGCCCGTGCCCGCGCCGAAGCGGCCGATCTGGTGCTGTGGCTGGTGGAAGCGGGCGAAACGAACCCCACCTCTCCCCCAGCGTTAGCAAAGCGCAGCATCACAATCCGCACCAAGGCCGACCTCGTTGATTCGGAAGGACAACGACGGCTGCAGAACCAAGGCGCGTTCATTCTTTCCGCCCACAGCGGAATGGGAATGGAGCGGCTATTGGAAATTCTCGAGCATGAAGCCGAGACACTCGGCGGCGAACCTGCGCTGGTCACCCATGCGCGGCAACGTCATGCCTTGGCGGAGACCGTGGAGCGGCTCGAATCGGCGATCGCTGGCGCTGCGCCCGGACGCGAGGAGATCGTCGCCGAGGAGATGCGGCTCGCTGCCCGCGCGCTCGGGCGCATCACCGGACGAGTCGATGTGGAGGACGTGCTCGATCAAATCTTCAAAAACTTCTGTATTGGTAAATGAAAGGTTAACGACTGATTCACGTGAAACACGGGAGGGAGTGATTCACGTGAAACATGCCGGGGAGCTCGGTGAATGAAGGATCGAATCGGCTCCGTCCATGTTTCACGTGAAACGACTGGTAAATGGCAGGGGCTTTGACGGCTTCCCGAGGCTTCGATAGACCGGCGTAAACGGTGTGAAAACGATGGATCGCTTCGACGTCATTGTCGTGGGTGGAGGCCATGCCGGCTGCGAAGCGGCTGCGGCCGCCGCCCGGCTCGGTGCGCGCACGGCACTCCTCACCCACCGCTTCGCCACCGTCGGCGCGATGTCGTGCAATCCCGCCATCGGCGGTCTCGGTAAGGGCCATCTGGTGCGCGAGATCGATGCTCTCGACGGCCTCATGGGCCGCGTCGCCGATGGTGCGGGTATCCAATTCCGATTGCTCAATCGCCGCAAGGGACCAGCCGTGCGTGGTCCGCGCGCCCAGGCCGACCGCAAGCTCTACGCGCGAGCGATGCAGGAGGCGATCCGCACCACACAACATCTCACCGTCATCGAAGGCGAGGCCGACGATCTTATCGTCCGCAGTGGAAAAGCTGTGGGCATTCGCCTCGCCGATGGTCGTGAACTCTCGTCCGGCGCAGTGGTGTTGACTACGGGGACATTTCTGCGCGGGCTCATTCATATCGGCGAGACGCAAATTCCCGCCGGGCGAGTGGGCGAAGCGCCGGCGCTCGGGCTGTCGCGCACCCTCGGAGCACTCGGCTTTGCGCTCGGCCGGCTCAAGACCGGAACGCCGCCGCGTCTCGATGGCCGCACCATCGACTGGAGCGGCGTCGAGCCGCAACCTGGCGACGATCCGCCCGAGCCGTTTTCCACTATGACGCAAGCCATTGATAATCCACAGGTTTCTTGCGGAATCACGCGCACGACAGAAGCGACCCACGAGCTCATCCGCGCCAACTTGAATCGCTCGGCGATGTATTCGGGTCGCATCGAGAGCCGCGGACCGCGCTACTGCCCCTCGATCGAGGACAAGATCGTGCGCTTCGGCGAGCGCGACGGTCACCAGATTTTTCTCGAGCCCGAAGGCCTCGACGATCCGACCATCTATCCGAACGGAATCTCGACCTCGCTGCCGGAGGAGATTCAGCGCGCGTTCGTCGCGACCATTCCCGGTCTCGAAAATGTGCGGATGATTCGCCCGGGCTACGCCATCGAATATGATCATGTGGATCCGCGCGAGCTCGAGCCGACGCTGGAGACGAAGCGCCTCGCCGGTCTTTTCCTCGCCGGCCAGATCAACGGCACCACCGGCTACGAGGAAGCGGCGGGGCAAGGCCTGGTCGCCGGCCTCAATGCGGCGCGGCGCGCGGGCGGCGGCGCCGGCATCGTGTTCGATCGCGCCGAAGCCTATCTCGGCGTGATGGTCGACGATCTGGTAACGCGCGGGGTGAGCGAGCCCTATCGCATGTTTACCTCGCGCGCCGAATATCGGCTCACCTTGCGCGCCGATAATGCCGATCAACGGCTGACGCCGCGCGGGCTCGCGCTCGGCTGCATCGGCGCACCGCGCGCGGCGAGCTTCCGGCGCAAGCTCGAGGCGCTCGAGAGGGCCCGCGCCTGGGCGCGCTCGGTCTCGATCACGCCGAGCGAAGCCGATCGATTCGGACTCGTTCTGAAGCGCGACGGGCAACGGCGTACGGCCTATGATTTGCTGTCCTATCCGAGCCTCGGCGTGGCTGAAGTGGCGCGGATTTGGCCCGCGCTGAACGCACTCGATAAGAAGATCGTCGATCAGCTCGAGATCGACGCCAAATATGCGGTTTATCTCGATCGTCAGGCGGCGGACGTGGAGCGCTTCCGGCGCGACGAGGCCCTGCATTTGCCCACTGGCCTCGATTACGGCTCGATCCCCGGCCTGTCGATGGAACTGCGCCAGAAGCTCGGTGCGGTTCGCCCGCGCACCCTGGGCCAAGCCAATCGCATCGAAGGCATGACCCCGGTAGCGCTTACGCTGGTGGCGCTCCATGCGCGTCGCAAAGCAGGATGATCGCGCCGCGGCCTTGCGGCTCATCCCTGTTTCACATGAAACAGCTGTGCGTCTCGATCAATTCGCGGCCTTGCTCCAGCGCTGGCAGAGGGCGGTGCAGCTCGTCGCCGCCTCGAGCCTGCCGAAACTGTGGACTCGCCACATCGCCGACAGCCTGCAACTCCTTGATTTAGCGCCTGCGGCGAGGATTTGGGCCGACCTCGGTTCGGGAGGAGGATTTCCGGGCCTGGTGCTCGCGATTGCTCTCTTTGACCGGCCGGGCGCCCTCGTCCATCTGATCGAGAGCGACAGCCGCAAGGCGGCTTTTCTGCGGGAGGCTGCCCGTATCACCCGAGCCCCGGTCAAGGTCCATGGGGAACGAATCGAGTCGGCAGCGAAACGGATCGCGGGAGAGGTCGAGATCGTCACCGCCCGGGCGCTTGCTCCCCTCCCCCGTCTGCTCGATTTGGCCGCTCCGCTCCTCGCCGCTGGTGCTCGCGGCCTTTTTCTGAAGGGACAAGATGTTGATAACGAATTGACCGAAGCCGCTAAATCTTGGAGCATCCAGGCGAAGATCCTGCCGAGTCGGACCGATTCCCGTGGTAGGATCGTTGTGGTCGAAGGGATTTTGCCCAAATACGCCTGTCCAGCCCGAGCCCGGTAACCGAGCCATGACCGATCAGCGCCCCCGCGTCCTCGCCATCGCCAACCAGAAGGGCGGTGTGGGCAAGACCACCACCGCCATCAATCTCGGCACCGCGCTCGCCGCCATCGACGAGCGCGTGCTGATCGTCGATCTCGATCCCCAGGGCAATGCCTCGACCGGCCTCGGCATCGACCACAAGAGTCGCAAGCGCTCGACCTACGACGTGCTGACCGGCCAGGCGACGTTCGCCGCGACGGCGATGGAGACCGCCGTTCCCCGCCTTCACATCGCGCCCTCGACGCTCGATCTCTCCGGTCTCGAGCTCGAAATCGCGAATGAACGCGATCGCGCCTATCGGCTGCGCAACGCGCTCGCTTCGCTCACGCGCCCGGCGCGCAACGCGACGGGAAAAATTGTCGGCGACGGCTACAGCTATGCGCTCGTCGACTGCCCGCCCTCGCTCAATCTCCTCACCATCAACGCCATGGCGGCGGCGGACGCGATCCTGGTGCCGCTGCAGTGCGAATTTTTCGCGCTCGAGGGACTTTCGCAATTGCTGAAGACCGTCGAGCAGGTGAAGACCAATCTCAATCCCGGCCTCACCATCCACGGCGTCGTGCTCACCATGTACGACGTCCGCAACAATCTCTCCGACCAGGTGGTGGCCGACGTGCGCCAGTTCCTCGGCGACAAGGTCTACGACACCATCATCCCGCGCAATGTCCGCGTCTCGGAGGCGCCCTCCTACGGCAAGCCGGTGCTGCTCTATGACTTCAAATGCGTGGGCAGCCAGGCCTATCTGAAGCTCGCCTCCGAGATCGTGCAGCGCGAGCGCGCGCTGGCGGCGGCATGAGAAACGAATATATGCCCGCGATCGGCCGGGCCGGGCGACGGGAACGCACGCACCCGTCGAACGGAGGTGAATCTTGACCATGGCGGAAGAGACGCCTCGCTCGCGATTGGGACGAGGGCTCGCGGCGCTCATCGGCGACGTCGGCGATGAAGCGGCCGCACTCGAGCGCACGCGCAGCCAGCGCCGGGTGCCGGTCGAGTTTCTCCGGCCCAACCCGCGCAATCCCCGCCGCCACTATGGCGATGTCGAGCTCGATGAGCTCGCCGCCTCGATCCGCGCCAAGGGAATCCTGCAGCCGATCCTGGTGCGCACGGTCGGCGGGGCGGCGGACGCCTACGAGATCATCGCCGGCGAACGGCGCTGGCGCGCGGCGCAGCGCGCGGGCCAGCACGAGGTGCCGGTCCTGCTCTTGGAGATCGGCGATCGCGAAGCGCTCGAGATCGCCATCATCGAGAACGTCCAGCGCAGCGACCTCAATCCGCTCGAAGAGGCGACCGGCTACGACTCGCTGATTCAGCAGTTCGACTATCCCCAGGCCGAGCTCGCGCGCATCGTCGGCAAGAGCCGCAGCCACATCGCCAATACGCTGCGCCTGATGAAACTGCCGGAGAGCGTGAAGCGCTATCTCGCCGAGGGCAAACTCACCGCCGGACATGCGCGCGCGTTGCTCGCCCACGACCATCCGGAACAGCTCGCGAAAGCAATCATCGAGAAGGGCCTCAATGTGCGCGACGTCGAGGCGATCGCCGAGGCGCGGGCGGAAGCGCGCGGCCGCCCGCCCCGCCGGCGTCCGCGCCTGGCGAAGAGCGCCGATGTGCGCGCGCTCGAGAAGCGGTTATCGGACGTGCTCGGTCTGGTGGTGGAGATCACCCAGCGCGGCGCCGGCGGCGAAGTTCGCATCCGCTACAAGACGCTGGAGCAGCTCGACGGCCTCTGCCGCCGCCTCGGCAGCCGGCACTAGGGCGTGATCCCGAAAAGTGGGAACCGGTTTTCGGATAAGATCACGCCCAAAATCAAAATGTTAGCGGGGAAGGCCGATTCAATTCGAACTGATCAGACTCTAGGCGCACTGTCTTCGCGGCTCGGTGCGGCTCGGTGCGGCTCGTGCGCTCCACGCGCGAGTGCCGGTTCCCGGAATCAGCCATTAAGCGGACATAAAACGCAGGGTGCTGTTACTTCGAGTAT